>JBILBW010000151.1:0-5797 GCA_044353465.1 Rariglobus sp.
CGGGTAACTTTTCGGTGAAACAGCTGGAGGTGACCTGGTCGGAGACGTTGGCCCAATACCTCACCGCTTGGTCGCCGATTTTGATGGGGCTGGGACTGCTGGCGGTGTTCATCGAGTTCAAAACCCCAGGGTTTGGGGTGTTTGGCATCACCGGCGGGCTGCTGCTCGGGGTGGTGTTTTTCGGACACTATGTGGCGGGGCTCTCCGGTCACGAGCCGGCCCTGGTCTTTGCTCTCGGCGCGATGCTGGTGGCGGCGGAGATATTGTTTTTCCCAGGGCTGATTTTGCCGGCCTTGTTCGGGGTGCTTTTGATGCTGGGCGCGCTGGTCTGGTCGATGGCCGACCTATGGCCCAATGAACCGATCACCGTGGCGTGGTCGGGTGACGCGTTCACGCAGCCGCTACAAACTCTCGGGCTCGGCCTGGTGCTGGCGGTAGCGCTAGGCGCGGCGCTGGCGCGCTTTATTCCAAGCGGCTGGGTCTGGGACAAAATGGTGGTGCAGGAGGCGATCGGCGGGGTTGCCCAAGTCGCCGGGGTCGGCCCAGAGGGTGCGGCCCAGGTCGATGCGCTGATCGGTCAACGCGGGGTGGCGGTAACCGTCCTGCGCCCCAGCGGCCAGGTGGAAATTGGCGGCCGGCGCTACGAGGCGATCGTGGAGGTCGGGGCGGTGGACGCGGGCGATGCGGTGGTGGTGCGCGGCCGCACGGCGTTTGCCCTGCTCGTCGAAAGGGCGAGCGTATGACCACCCTCTTACTGCTCTTTATGGTCGGAGCGTTGCTGCTGACTGCGGAGGTGTTTTTACCCGGCGGGATTGCCGGGGCCGCCGGGGCTTTGGCCCTGTTGGTGGGAAGCGCCCTCGCCTTTGATCAGTATGGGTTGGCGGGTGGCACGTGGGCCTGCGTTGCGGCGTTGGTGATGTTGGGGGCGATGCTTTACGTCGAGCTGGTGCTGTTGCCTAAAACGAAACTTGGCCGGGCCCTGGTGGTGGAGGCGACCGTGGACGCGACCAGTCAACCGCCGATCGCGCGGCCCGCGGACGTGGTGGATCAGCCGGCAGTGGCGCTGACGACCCTCGCTCCGAGCGGCTTCGTGACGGTGGCGGGGCGGCGCTTCGAGGCGTTTTGCCGCTCAGGCTATGCCGCCAAAGGAGCCACTTTACGCGTCGTCGGCGTCGATAATTTTCGTCTCATCGTGATCCTGAAAAACTAATTTTTCCTCATGAACAACCTACCGTTACTCATCCTTATCCCGCTCATCGTCGCCATCCTCATTGCGGTGGGCGTTTTTATCTCGTTCATCGGCGTCTGGCTCAAAGCCCGGCTCAACGGTGCCCCCGTGGGCATCCTCACCTTGGTGGGCATGCGCCTCGGTGGCGTGCCTTACAGCCTGGTGGTCGATGCGCGCATCACTGCGGTGAAGGCCGGCATTGAGGTCACCACCGACAAGATCTCCGCCCACTTCCTCGCTGGCGGCAACGTGGTGCCGACCGTGCAGGCGCTCGTCGCCGCTCAAAAGGCCGGCATCGTGCTCGATTGGGACCGCGCTTGTGCAATCGATCTGGCAACCAAGGGCTCCGGTAAATCCGTGGTCGAGGCGGTGCGCACCTCCGTCGACCCCAAGGTGATCGACTGCCCCAACCCCGAGTCCGGCCGCACCACCATCGATGGCGTGGCCAAGGACGGCATTCAGGTAAAAGTGAAGGCGCGCGTCACCGTGCGCACCCACCTCGATCGCTTCGTCGGTGGCGCCAAGGAGGAGACGATCATCGCCCGCGTCGGCGAGGGTATCGTTTCCACCATCGGTTCGTCCGAGAGTTACAAGGTGGTGCTGGAGTCGCCCGATAGCATTTCCAAGACGGTGTTGGCGCGCGGCCTCGACGTGGGCTCGGCCTTCGAAATCCTCTCGATCGACATTGCCGACGTGGACGTGGGCGAAAACGTGGGTGCCAAGCTCCAGGAAGCCCAGGCCGAGGCCAACAAGAGCATTGCCCAGGCCCAGGCGGAAATCCGCCGCGCTGCTGCGGTGGCCGTGGAGCAGGAAATGAAAGCGCGCGTGCAGGAGATGCAGGCCGAGGTGGTGCGGGCGCAGGCCGAAGTGCCGCGCGCCCTGGCCGAGGCCTTCCGCACGGGGCGCCTAGGCGTGATGGATTACTACAAGATGGAAAACGTCCAGGCCGACACCTCCATGCGCAAGTCGATCGCCCAGCCCGGCGACGGCCCGAAAGCCTGAGTTTTAGCGGCGAACCCCTCGGTGGTTTTTTAACGTTTAACCCGTAACGGCTCTATGGATTGGATCCTCGACAACCTGCAGCTCATCCTGGCGATTGCTGGCGCGATCGCCTACTGGCTGAACGCGCGCAAAAAAGAGCAAGCCGGCGAGCCCGCCGACTACGACGGCGATGGCGAGCCGGACACGCAGCCGCAGGACGCCCGGAGCTTGCGCGAGCAGGATCCTACCCTGCTCCACGACGAAAACACGCGGCGCATCCAAGAGGAGATTCGCCGCAAGATCGCTGAGCGCCAGAGCGGCGGGCCGGTTGGTGCTGGCCGCCCCACGGTTCAACCGGCGGCGATGCCGAGTCCGGCGGCGCGAGAAGTCGCGCCCGCGCCGAATCCGCCGCCCGTGCCGGTGGGCCCAGCGGTTGCCCGCCGGCGCGAGATCGAGGGATCGCCTTACGCGATGGAGGAGACGCGCCGTGCGGCCGAGGAGCGGGAGGCCGCGGTGCTGGCGAGCCAGCGCGAGCTGGCCGAGCAACTTGCAGCGCTCAAACAACGCCGCGCCGAATCCGGACGCTCGGCGCGCTCCCTGCGCGAAAGCCAGGAGACCGCGCTGGCGACTGCCGTCGCCGGGCAGGCGCGGACGGGGGATGACACGAGTTGGTTGAGCGATTTGCGCAACGCGCGTTCGCTGCGCAAGGCGGTCGTGATGCGCGAAGTCCTCGGCACCCCGGTCGGCCTGCGCTGAGTCGGCGAAGGGGGCGGTTCGCATCGCCAAGCCTGACCAGCTTCGAGTCCTACGCGTGCGACCTGGCATAAGGTCTTGCGGCCGGTGCAGGCCCTCGGTGCAGGCCCGACCGTTGGTCGAGTTGTGCCCCTTATCGGCGGAATCGAAGTCGCTCCGCGATCCCGCTACATTCGGAGCGTGTAGCGACACGACGGAGTCGCTTCGTTCCGAGGGCCTGTTTTAAGTAGTCGTGTGCCTCAGACGTAGTCCCGGTAGACCGCCTCGAAGCGGCGTGCGATCAGCTCGGCGCGCGGGTCGGCGGGCAACTCGATCGTCGCCAAGCCTGCTTTGCGCGCCTCGGCCACCACGGCGATCGCCAGTTCCAACGAAACCTCGCGGATGCGGGTGAGCGCCGGGTAAATCCGCCCCTTCGCCAGGTCTGCCGGGGTGACCAGTTCGGCCAGCCGCCGGGCCGCCGCCAGGAACATCGCGTCAGTGATCTCTTTGGCTCCGCAGGCAAGCGCACCGAAGCCAACCCCGGGGAAAATGTACACGTTGTTACCCTGGCCGGGGGTGTAGGTGCGGTCGTTGAGCGTGACCGGGGCAAAGGGGCTGCCGCTGGCAAACAGCACGCGGCCCTGGGTCTCGCGGTAGGCGGCCTCGGCGGTGCACTCCGCTTGGCTGGTGGGGTTGGACAGCGCGAAGATGACCGGGCGCTGATTGAGCTCGGCCATGCGACGCAAGATCGCCGGGGTGAAGGTGGAGGGCTGGCCGGACACGCCAATGAGCATGGTCGGTTTAACCGCCTCGACCGCCTCGGCCAGGGTGCGCAAAGGGGGGTGAAGGTGGGCGTAGGGCAACTTGTGGTGGGCCAGTTTGCGGCCCGGGCGGTTGTGTACGACCAGACCTTCGGAATCCACGAACCAGCATTTGGCGCGGGCCTCGGCCTCGGGCAAGCCCTCGGAGGTCGCGGCGGCGACAAACAGATCGGCGATGCCGGTGCCGGCTTCGCCGGCGCCGAGGAAGAGCAAGCGGTGGTCGGCCAGGCTGCCGCCGATCTCACGCAACGCCCCGAGCAGCCCGGCGACGGCGACCGCGGCGGTGCCCTGGATGTCGTCGTTGAAGCTGCACAGCGTGGCGCGGTTGTCGTTGAGCAGGCGGAAGGCGTTGGTGTTCCCGAAATCCTCCCATTGCAGGAGGGCACGGGGGAAAACCGCTTGCACGGCCTCGACAAACTCGGCGAGGAACTCGTCGTAGGCGTCACCGCGCACGCGCGGTTGTGGCAGACCGAGGTAGGACGGGTCTTCGCGCAGCGCGGCGTTGTCGGTGCCGACGTCCAGGGTGATGGGCAGGCCGTAGGCCGGATGCAGCCCGGCGCAGGCGGTGTAGAGGGCGAGTTTGCCCACCGGAATGCCCATCCCGAGCGCGCCGAGATCGCCCAGCCCGAGGATGCGCTCGCCGTCGGTGACCACGATCATACGCACGTCGCTCATGGGCCAGTGGCGCAGGATTTCGGCGATGCGCCCGCGGTCGTCGATGCTGATGAACAGGCCGCGTGGGCGGCGGAAAATCGCCCCGTATTCGAGGCAGGCCTGGCCGACCGTGGGCGTGTAGATGATCGGGATCATCTCCTCGGCGTGATCCTGCATGAGCCGGTAAAAGAGCGTCTCGTTGCGATTTTGCAGGGTGGTGAGGAAAATATACTTTTCCAGGGCGTTGTCCTTGCGGCGGACGTTGGCGAGCACGCGGGTGACCTGTTCCTCCAGCGTGAAGACGCGCGGAGGCAGCAGGCCGGTTAGGCCGAGGGCGTCGCGCTCGCGTTCGCTGAAGGCGGTGCCCTTGTTGAGGAGCGAATTGGTGAGGAGGGCGGTGCCACGGGGCCACAGCGGGCCGCCCACGGCGGAGAGACGCGAGTCAAAGGGGAGTGAGCTCATGAGGATCTGCACTATGGCAGATGGCCACGATGGCCGACTGCGCGCCCTTTGGCAAAAGGCACGCGTTGTTGGTGGACACAAAGCCGAGGCCGAAGCGGCGGACTGCACCGCGTGGCGTTCAGAGACCGGCAACCCGTTTTTCCGTCCGTCAAGCACGGGGTGTTAATTAGGCCTGCGCATATTCGCTCTCACCACTTGGGGGCGCAGGCGCGATGGCTTAGCGTGTAGGGTAACCCCGACCCCATCATGAAATCGTATTCACCGGTTCCGCTCTTTCGGCGTGCCTTTCGGTGCACCTTTCTCTTTGTGCTGCTGTTTTTGGTTCTACCGGCTCTGCTGAGTGCGCAAGCAGGGAACCCACCCTCCATCACCAGCGTGACTTCGGCCCTTGGTGTCTTAAATACCCCCTTCTTTTATCAAATTGAAGCGTCGCGAGATCCTGCCGGCTACGATGCTAGCGGGTTACCCGCTGGCTTAAATTTGGATCCCGCCTCTGGGCTTATTTCGGGCACGCCCGTTGTGACTGGGGTGTTTGCGGTCACACTCACCGCGACCAATACCAACGGTCCCGGTATGGCCACGCTCACGCTCTCCATCGGCACGGTGACGACGTTGGCGGCCGGTTCACCTTTAAATGAACCGTGCGGACTGACCTTTGACGCCGCCGGTAACCTCGTGGTCAGTAATTACGGTGGGGCGCTGGTCGGTGCTTTTGCAGGGTCGATCGTCAAGATCAGCCCCACGGGGACCATGAGTGTATGGGCCAATGAAGCGACCCCGGCGATCGATGTGGCCTACGACGTGTCCGGCAACCTTTTCGTTTCAAGTTATTGGCCGAGTGGATTTGTCAGTCGTTATACGCCTGGAAAAGTTCGCAGCATTTTTGCCTCAGGCTTCGCTTATCCGGTGGGTTTGGCGT
>JBILBW010000056.1:0-17844 GCA_044353465.1 Rariglobus sp.
GCTGGCCTCGTAGGCGTAGTAGGCGATCGCCTCCATGGCCTCGTCGTTGAACTCGACGGCCTCGGGCGAGGCGAAGGCGTGGCCGCGCAGGTAGAGCGCGTGGGCCAGGCCCATCACGCCCAGACCGATCGGACGGTGGCGACGGTTGGAGACCTCGGCCGCCTTGGTCGGGTAGAAGTTGATGTCGATGACGTTGTCTAGGGCGCGCACCGCGGTCTGGATCGTCTCGCGCAGCTTCTTGTGGTCGAGCTGGCCGTCAGGCAGGAGGTGGTTTTCAAGGATGATCGAGCCGAGGTTGCAGACGGCGGTCTCGTCGTTGCTGGTGTTGAGGGTGATCTCGGTGCAGAGGTTCGACGAGTGGATGACGCCGACATGGTCCTGCGGGGAGCGCAGGTTGCAGGCGTCCTTGAAGGTGATCCACGGGTGGCCGGTTTCGAAGAGCATCGAGAGCATCTTTTTCCAGAGCTCGAGGGCCTCGATTTTTTGGCCGAAGATTGTGCCCTCTTCGGCGAGCTGTTCATAGCGCACGTAGGCCTCTTCGAACTTCTTGCCGTAGAGCTCGTGCAGATCGGCCACCTCATTGGCGCGGAACAGCGTCCAGTGGGAGCGAGCCTCCATGCGCTTCATGAACAGGTCGGGAATCCAGTTCGCCGTGTTCATGTCGTGGGTCCGGCGGCGGTCGTCGCCGGTGTTTTTGCGCAGCTCGAGGAATTCGAAGATGTCGTTGTGCCAGGATTCGAGGTAAGCGCAGCCCGAGCCCTTGCGCTTGCCGCCCTGGTTGACGGCGACGAGCTGGTCGTTGTGGAGCTTGAGGAACGGGATCACGCCCTGGGATTCGCCGTTGGTGCCGCCGATGTGGGCGCCGGTGCCGCGCACCGCGGTCCACGAGCCGCCGAGGCCGCCGGCCCATTTGGAGAGCTGGGCGTTTTCGGCGATGCCGCGGTACATGATGCCCTCCAGGCTGTCGTCCACGTAGTAAAGGTAGCAAGAGGAGAGCTGGGAGTGGAGCGTGCCGGAGTTGAACAGGGTCGGCGTGCTGCTGCAGAAACGGCGGTTTTTGTAGAGCTCGTAGAGCCCGACCACCTTGGCCTCGCGGTCGCCCGGTTCTTCGATGAATAGGCCCATCGACACGCGCAGCCAGAAGAACTGGGGTGTCTCGATGCGGCGCGAAGTTTTGCCGGTCTTGTCGATGATCAGGTAGCGGTCGTAGAGGGTCTGGATGCCGAGGAAGTCGAACTCGAGGTCGGCGGTCGGGTCGAGGGCGGCACCGAGTTTTTCCAGGTTGAAGTCGAGCAGCTTGGGGTTGAGGCGTTTGATGCTCACGCCGTACTCAAGGTACTTCTTAAACGCCGCGATGTGGAAGGCCTTCAGCTTGACGATGCCGTCTTTGACGATGTCCCAGCCGAGGACCTCCTCGTAGATGTAGGTGAGCTGGATGCGGCCGGAGAACTTGGCGAAGTCAGCGTCCTTTTCGATCAGGGTCTTCGAGTTGAGGACGATGGTCTGGTCGAGGTCTTTTTTGCTGATCTGGTCGAAGACCGAACGGAGCAACTCCTGTTCGATGGCCTCGTTGGACAGGCAGAGGTCGAGGCCGATCGAGGCGAAGGCGATGCGGGCCTTCAGCTCGGCGCGGTTCCACTGGGCGGTTTCGCCATTGGTCAGTTTGATCAAGATCTGGGCGGGGGCCCCGGCGGAGGCGGTCCCGGCCGAACCGGCGTTCGCCGGCGCTTCACCCTCGCTGCCGCGCTCTTCACTCCGGTGGGCCCGGTAGAGGATGTAAGCCTCGGCGACCTTGAAGTGGCCGGCTTTCATCAGCTCCTCCTGGACCATGTCCTGGATTTCCTCGATGTGAATAAACGACTGTTTGGAGGCGGTCACCCGGGCGGCGACCGCTTGGGTAATGGCCAGGGCCGAGGCGGCGTCGGTGTGTTGCGAAAGGAAGGCCTTGCGGACGGCGATCTCGATTTTTTGCGCAATGAAAGGAACCACCTGTTTGTTGCGGCGGATGACGCGGATTGTGCCCAGGGCGTGGGGGGCGGGTGTGAGCAGTTGGCGGCTGCGGTTAAGGAGGAGGCTCTTGGCGACGTCGTAGGCGTTGTTGTCCACCAAGGTCTTTTCGATCAGCTCGTAAAGATCGTTCAGGGAGACGCGCAGCGGCGAGGTCAGGAGCGCCTGGGCCAGCAGGTTGGCGGCGATTTCCTTGACGATCCGGCCGACAAAGGTGCGGGACTCGGGGGTGGAAATCGCGGTGTCCTCCCCGCGGGCGAGGTGAACGTTGGTGACCGCCCGGCCGAGGATATCTGCAATTTCCGCGAGGTCGAAGCGCGTCTCACCCTGCGGTGCAAGCAGGACGATCGACGGCAGCAGCGGTGTGTCGGTGGGGATGCAGTCCCGCCAGGCAAAGGTGGGCGGGGTTTCGCCCGGAGTGAGGGCGGTGCGATTGAGCGCGAGATCGTTGGCGTGCGACGAATTCATCTAAGTGGAGACCGGTTTAAAGAGTTGGAGCAGGGAGCGAGAGAAGGGAGCGGGAGGGGACCAGGGGCGCAAAGGAGACCAACGCGTCGGAAACGAAGGGGGTTTGGTCAAAAAGCAACCGGCAGGGGCTTCGTGAGGGCGAAGCCCCTGCCGGCGCGGCGAAGGAGGAGGGACCTGAGGGCGGGCGATCAGAGGTCGTCGTCGGAGGCGTTGGCGAGGGCGGAGGACTTTTGGTACTCGGTAACACGCCCCTCAAAAAAGTTCTGCTCTTTTTTGATATCCATCATCTCGGCCAGCCAGGGCAGCGGGTTTTTGGCGCCGGGGTGAAGCGGGGCCAGGCCCACGCCCTCGAGGCGGCGGTCGGCGATGTAGTCGATGTAGGTGAGGAACTCGTCGATCGCCAAGCCCACGGCGTTGACCGGTAGGCAGTCGCGGATGAAGTCCTTTTCCAGTTGCACCGCCTCGGCCATGGTGGCGCGCAGCTCTTCCTTGAACTCGCTGGTCCAGATCTCGCGGTTCTCCTCGACTAAGTCCATGAACAGGTTGCGGAACACCTCGATGTGATTGGACTCGTCGCGCAGGGTGTACCGGAACATCTGGCCGATGCCGGGGAACTTGTTCTGGCGGTAAAGCGAGAGAATCATGCCGAACAGGCCGTAAAACTGGGTGCCCTCCATGCACTGGCCGAACAGGAAGATGTTCTTGGCGAGCAACTGCTTGTTTTCGAGCTGGGTCAGGTCGAGGTCGCGGCGCAGGTGGCGGGAGTTGTTCACCACGAACTCATTCTTTTTCACAATCGTGGGGATGTCCTCGAACATCGCCTCGCACTCGTGGGGGTTGATGCCCAGCGAAGAAATCATGTAGAGGAGTGAATCCGCGTGGATGTTCTCCTCGTGGGCGTGGCGGCCGAGCACGAGCTTGAGCTCGGGGGCGGTGACCAGCTCGCGAACCACGTGCTGAATGTTGTCCCCCACGATGCCTTCGGCTGCCGAGAAGTAGCCGATGCCCATACGAATAATCCAGCGCTCGACATCGGAGACCAGCTGGGTGTCGCGCCACTGTTCGATGTCCTTGCCCATGGGCACATCCTCAGGCTCCCAGTGGTTGGCCTTCATGGTGCGGTACAGGTCGTAGGCCCACTGGTATTTGAGTGGAAGCAGGTTGAAAGTCATGGTCTCGCGACCGTTGATGACTTTCTTGGCCGCAAAAGCGGCCTCGGCCTTATCCTGATCGAGGAGGAATGTTTTGGTGCCGACTTGAAATGTTTTCTGCATGGCGATGGGAGGAAGAGGGGGATCGGAGGTGAAGGAATGGAGGGCTAAACGGGCGGTTGCGGCGGGTGCGAGGTCGGTCTTGAAGGCGGTGTTTTTGACGGCCAGCGCGTCTTGGCGATCTTTAATCGCCGGAACTTGCTGACGGGTTACTCACCACCACCGGTAGTGGTGGCGGCGGAAAAACGGCACAACCTATGGTAATCCCCGAAAAACCCGTCAATGGGTTTGTGGCGCGGCAGGCCTTAATATTTTGCCACATTAGGCTTGCGGGTGGCAGGCTAAGTCCACGCCGCTGGGGAAACGCCCCGCGCCGGAGTCAGCGTGAACTGCCCGGGCGCTTTTTCCCGGGCAAAAAAAAGCCGCCCGGCATTGGTAGGCCAGGCGGCGGGCGAGTTGCGGGGGGTTAACCGTGACGGATCTCCGAGCCCTGGAAGCGGATCTGGATGCGGTAGACCTTTTTGATGCGGTTCTTGATGCCCCCCGTGGCCAGGTCGACGCGCTCCGGAATCTCGATCCGGTGCAGATCGACCACGGCGTGGAAGCCGCGCTCGGAAAAGATGTCGATGAGCATCGCGAGCGAAAGCGGGTCGTCGAGCAGCGCATCCTCGGTGTTCACTTGGGCAAAGCCGGAGATGGCGTGGCGGATGACGATCGGAATGATCTTTTTGTCGATGAAGGTGACGACGCTGGCGAACAGCTCGGATTGCTCAAGGGCATACGCATCCAAACGTTTAACCATTTCCTGGCGGGCGTGCACGATGATCTCGCTGGCGACGGGAATGACGCGCAGGATGTCGTGCGTGCGCGGGTCGAGTTCCAGGGTGCTCTGGTATCGGAGCTCCTCCAGGATGTTCTGCTCGACCTCGGTGACGCTGCCCTGGGCGTTGATGAAGTGGTAGTGAAAACGCTCCTTGAGCGACTGGAGCGCGTCCCAGGTCTGCTCCTTGAAGACGCGGTAACGGCGCTGGGCCAAGGCCGTGTCGTAGTCGGTAGGGCGTTCCTCTTGCAACTCGCCGACTCCGGTGCGGCGAACCTCGGCGTTGTGGGCGAGGATTTCGCGGCCGCGTTTGAGCTGGCGGTCGACCGAGGTTTTTTCATCCACGAACAGCACCATAATGTGGATGGTGGTCTGGCGGAAATGAATGCCAATAGGTGTGTTGTAGAACTCGGTGCGCAGCGCTTGGATTTGCTGCACGAGCAGCTTCAGGCACTCGACTTGCACCTTGGTGCGGGGAAACCCATCAAGAATGACCCCATCGCGATACTGCGGCTCCAAAAGAGCACGCAGCATCAGGCCGATCACTTCTCGGTCCCCGACCATGCCGCCGGAATCCTTGATCCGCTTGGCTTCCGGACTGTCGAGAAGGGCGCTCATCACGATGGGCTGGCAGGTGAGGCCGCGCGCCTTGAGGATAAAATCGGTGTTGGTGCCTTTGCCTGAGCCGGGGGCGCCGCCCAGAAGAATGATCTCCTTGGGAAAGCGGAGGTTGGGTCGACCGACCGCAGCCTCTAGGGTGTGCCAGGCGGAGTTGAAAATCAACTGGGCATCCTTGATTTCAAGGTCGTGGGCTTGCGCGGCGGCCGTGGCGGCGGCGGTGAGATGCAACTCCGGTTTTTCGGGGTGGGGGATGTCCATGGAAAAGTAGGCTGGACGTTTAGACGCATTCGGGGGCGTAACTCCAGAGCAGAGTGGAATGGAATGCCGCTATCCCACCAGCCCGAGGGAAAAATTGAATGTAGGCGGAACCAATGGGCCAACGGGCGCTCTATGGGAACTGGATGGATGGATGTGGATGCCCGGACGTGCGACAACCGGGCTAGGTTTAGCTGGACCTGGCGAGGTCGCTTGTGGTGCGACCTCGCCTTGGTTGGGGCCCGGTTAGTGGCGCAAGCCCTTTAGGTTCAACGTTCAAGTCGCCCCCGCTAACCCTACGTTAAGGACTCCCTCGGCCAAGGCGCCGGGCCGATCATCTTTTTTTAAAGATGGGTTGCGGGGCCGTTTCCATTTGGCCGCGGGTGACGCCGAGTTGGTTGAGCAGCTTGAGTTCCTTCCACAGGTCGGCCCCGTTGATCTGGCCGCTCAGAAGTTTTTGGTAATGGGCAAGGGTGCGGGCGACCTCTGCGGCGCCCTCGTTGACAAATTCGACCCGGAAATGGCGCGCCCCCAAGTCGTAGAAACGCTGGAAGTACTCCGCCCCGGTTTGCGCACGGTTGTTGTAGACGGTGTTGCGGCAGCCGGCGTCGGCCTTGAGGGGCAACTCGGCGCCGACCCGGTCGCGCAGGGCCACCGCTTGTTTTTCGCAGGGCCGGCCGCAGTCGTGGTAGTCTTTGCCCTTGGAGAGAAACGCACAGAATACGCAGTGCTCCATGTGAAACATCGGCATGTGTTGGTGGATCGTCAGATCGAACCAGGCGCCCGGCGCAGCCTGCAACAGCGACTCGAGTTGAAACACGTTGAGGTCGTAGCTGGCGGTGACCCGCTCCAGGCCGTAGTTTTGCAAAAAATACTCGGCGGTGAGCGGATTGGCCACGTTGAGGGAAAAATCGCCGCGTTTGCGGTCGGCCTTGAAGAAACGCAGGTGCTCGTGGTTGCGCACCAGGTAGCCATCGGCCTCCGACGACCGCACCTGGTTAAGAATCCACTCCTCGCCCGGCTTAAAGATGCGCGGCGGAGCAACCCAGATCGCCGGCGCAGGGTGCGCGAGCGTCGCTCGCGCACCCTGCGCCGGCGAAATTTGAAATTTGAGATCTGAGATCTGAGATAACTCCGACGCACCCTGAGACTTCAGCGTTGAGTTTTCAGCTGCGGCGGCGTCCGCCGCAGCCGCCTGCCAGATGCGGAAGCGTTGCACGGCTTCACGGTAATGCTTGGGGTTTTCGAACTCGCAGTAGATGTCGGCGAAGCCGCCCGTCAGCAGCGTCGCGTCGAGCTGCTCCAGGCTGCGCACCACGATGATCAGGCCGGCGCTGGTGGCGTTGGCGTTCGCGGGCTGGGCCGGTGCCAGCGGGGTCGGGTGTAGCGCGGTCGGGGCCTCAGTCGCCCGGGGAGCATTGAGCGTCCAGCGTTGGGGTTGACCGCGCAGGCGATCGAGTTCGGTGGCGGCGTCGCGGCGCAGGCGGTTGAGTTCGCTCATTGGCAGCATGACCGCGCCTTCGAGGTGGGCCCTGAGGGTGCCCAGTTGGAACGGGGTTCCGCCGAGGCGACCGAGCTGCTCCTCAAGGCGTTGCTGGGTGAGCGGCTGGTTTTGGGCCGGGGCGAGCGCGACCTGCGAGTCGAGTTGCACCACATGGCCCTCGCGGTCGTTTAAAATCAGGGTGAGCGGCGTGCCGGCGTGGCCGTGGACGTCCACGTCGACCGGACGGGTGAAGCGGATTTTTTCGCCCTCAAAGGTGGTGCGCAACTCGCGGTCGAGCGCCGGGTCGTTGTTTTTCCAGAGGAGGTTGCCGGGGCGGATTTTCCGGAAATTGATGTCGCCCTGGCCGAAGCGCAGGACGGTTTCGGCCGGCTGGCCGTCGCGCGGGCGTTGCGGCTCGACCTGATAAACGCGTCCGCCCTGTTCGCCGGCGGCGTGGTTGCCGGCGTCGAAGACGACCCCGTCGCCGGGCTTGAGCGCGCTTTCGAGGTGCAGGGCGACATGGTCGTCGGCGACCCGGGAAACGGTGCCGAGCAGTACGCCGCGTTTGGTGCCGAATCGACCGTGGGCCAGCTCCTGATTTTGGATACCGTTAAACCAGCCAGTGTAGAGCCCCCGCGAGAAGGTCATCGCGAGCTCGTAGCGGGCGCGGGCCGAGTCGAACGCGACGGTGCCGCCAGCCAGCTCGGCGAAGATTTTGTCGAGCGCCTGACGGTAGACACGGGTGATGCTGGCCACATACTCGGGCGACTTCAGGCGGCCCTCGATTTTGAGCGAGGCGACGCCGGCTTTGACCAGCTCGGGCAAGACTTCGAGGCCGGCCAGGTCTTGCGGGCTGAGCAGGTATTTGCGGTCGCCAAGCGGCACCACTTCGCCGTCGGATATAAGCTCATAGGGTAGGCGGCAGGCCTGGGCGCATTCACCGCGGTTGGCCGAGCGGCCGCCGAGCGATTCACTGGTCAGACACTGGCCCGAATAGGCCACGCAGAGCGCGCCGTGGACAAACACTTCCAGGGGCAGCGGGGTCAGCGCGGAGGCGCGCTGGGCGGCCTGGATGGCCTCGATTTCCTTGAGCGAGTTTTCGCGGGCCAGGACGACGAGCTCGGCGCCGAGCTCGCGGGCGAACGCCACGCCGGCGTCGCCTGTCACCGTCATTTGGGTCGAGCCGTGGATGGGGAAGTCGGGGGAGATTTTGCGGATGAGCCGGCAGATGCCGATGTCCTGGACGATGGCCGCGTCCACCCCGGCGGCGATGATGGTGCGCAGGTAGTCCTCGGCGTCCGGCAGCTCGGCGGTGAAGACCAGCACGTTAAAGGTAACGTAGCCGCGCACGCCGCGTTTATGGAGAAACTCCATGATCGCGGGAAGATCGGCCTGGGTGAAATTCTTGGCCCGCATGCGGGCGTTGAACCGTTCCAGTCCGAAGTAGACGGCGTCGGCGCCGTTCTCGACGGCGGCGCGTACGCACTCCCAGTCTCCGGCGGGAGAGAGCAACTCCGGACGGACAAGGGCGGGGGCGGACAAGACGGCAGCAGCGGGCAAAGTGGCTTCGGGAAGGGAGTCGGCAGGCATAGTCGTGTGGGCGACGATGCGGCCCTGCGGATCGGGGGCAAGCCCGGCACGCGGAGCGGATTCCGGCAGGGGACGTTCTGCCGGCGGGTCGCCGCGGTTGCGGGGCTTGCGCCGCAACCACGTTGGCGTGATAGCAGAGCTCCGTATGCATTTTCCCCTTCATCTTTTTTTTCCCCTGGCGAGCAGTTTGGGCTACGTCGGGGCCGTGCTCTTGCTGAAGCGTTCTGCGCATTGGGGGGTGGGGGTGTGGCGCACGGCGTTTGTTTCCAACCTGACCCTGGGTCTGGTCTTCTCGGTCCTGCTTGGGCTGGGCGGACACGACCAGCCTGCGACCCTATTGTGGCAACCCCTGCTGGGGGCGGTCCTGTTTTTGGCCGGGCAGATTTTCACCTTCCAGGCGCTCCAGTCCGGCGACGTCTCGGTGGCCACGCCGGTGTTGGGGCTGAAAATCGTCCTGGTTGCCCTGGGCAGCGCGGTGTTTTTGCCCGACGCGGTGCCACTCAAGTGGTGGATCGCGGCCGGGCTGAGCACCCTGGCAATTGTTTTGTTGAGCCGGGGCGAGACCCGGCCAACGCATGCGGTGGGCCGCACGGTTTTAACCGCGGCGCTGGCCGCGGGGTGTTTTGCGTTGAGCGACGTGCTGGTGCAAAAATGGGCGCCGGCTTGGGGCATTGGCCGCTTTTTCCCGCTGATGTTCGGTGGCGTCGCGATCCTGTCGATCGGGCTGGTGCCGTTTTTTCGCGCTCCGTTGTCCGCGATTCCCCGGGCGGCTTGGGGATGGCTGGTCGGTGGCAGTCTTGTGTTGGCGGTGCAGGCGGCCGGGATGGCCTGTACACTGGGGGTTTTTGGCGACGCGACAGCGGTCAACATCGTGTATGCCGCCCGCGGGCTCTGGAGCGTGATCGCGGTGTGGCTGGTGGGGCACTGGTTTGCCAACGAGGAGCAACAGCTCGGCCCGGGAGTGCTCCGCAGCCGATTGGCGGGGGCGGGGATGATGCTGGCGGCAATCTCGCTGGTGGTACTGGGCTGAGCTTCGGCGCGGGGTGCGTTGGGGGCATATCCCCGCATTCGCCCACGGCGCGGTTTATGAGCGGCCCTCCGCGTGAGCTCAGGCTGGTGTTGGAGGGGCGTACCTGAGTGGGGACGCTACCTGCAGCGGCCTAAGCGAAGATTGTCGTTGAACCAGTCGGGATGCCGCGCACTGTCTGTTTTGGCCAGGCGCCATGCATGGGCAGGCGCGTGAACCCCGCCAGGACCGGAAGGTAGCAACGGTAACGACGTTCTCCCAGTGCCGTGGAGTGCCTGGCCACTTATTTTTCATCCCCGGCTTCCGGGGGGCCGTGCGGCTCAGTTTTAGGGTTTGTGTGCTCCGGTGGGCGTGACCGTTTGGAGTTTGGGTCACTTGGCGGACGCCCCTCGCTTTGTCTGCCGCGTTCGAGCATCCACTGGCGGCGCCGCTCGCTCTCTTTGGCGCGAATTTCCCGAAGTTTTTCGAGTTGTTCGGTCGAGAGGATTTTGGCCAGCTCGCCGTCCATTTCGGCGATGAGTCCGGCCGAGCGGCTGAAGGCGTCATGACTGATGCTGCGCAAGTTCACGGCGGTGCGCCCGATGATCGGGCGCACCTGTTGTTTTTGCTCGGGGCTGAGGTTGAGCTTTTCGGCGGCGCGACCGCCGAGCAGTTCAACAGGTCCACCGCGAGGAGACATTTTCGGCGATGCGGCGTGGCGCTCAGCGAGCCGAAATCCCACAAAGCCTCCGGTAACCGCCCCGGTTAAAAAGATGCCGCTGACGGTGAGGATGATTTTAAGGGGTGTGGCCATGGTTAGGAGGCGGCGTCGAGCCATTCGGTGACGGGGTCGTTGAGGGTGGGGGGCTCGGGTTCGAGCGCCCGCATCACAGTGCCGATGTTAAGGGTCACCCCGAGCATCATGAGGAGTGCGCACGCACCCAGGGCGCGGGGTGCAAACCGGGTGAAGAGGGTGACGAAGTCGGGCGCGGGCTCGGCGCAGGCGAGAGCGCATACGCGGGTGGCGAACCCGCGGGGGGCGGCGGTGTCCCGTGGGTCGGTCGGGGCTTGACGGGCGGCGGCCAGCAGGCGCGGCCAAGGCGAGGGAGGGGGTTTCATGCACGTTCCTTGGTTTTTAGCTCCGTGAAGAGCTTCTGTAGTTTCCGCCTGGCCCTGAAGGCGCGGACTTTGATGAGTGTGAGGTTCCAGCCGGTCAGTTCGCGGACTTCGACCAGGGTTTTTTGTTCAAGGTCGAGCAGTTGCAGCACGACGCGGTCGTCGGGTTTGAGTTGTTCAAGCAGCTTGTGCACGAGCTCGTGGGCGGCCAGGGTTTCCCCGGCGCCGACCTCGGTTTCGCTGGTGAGTACGGCGTCGAGCACCTCGGCTTCGTTTTCCGCCAGGTCGGCCCAGCGGAATTCCGGGCGGCGTTGCTGGGCGCGCAGGTGGTCGATGCAGGTGGTCACCGCGATGCGCGAAACCCAATGGGGGAAGGGCACGTTGCCTTGAAACTGGGCGAGGCGGGTGAACATTTTTAGAAAAATCTCCTGGGCAAGATCCTCCTCGGCCACGCGGCGAGGCAGGCGGGCACGCACAATCCGTATGACCATTGGGTAAAGGTGTTCGACGAGCTCGCGCGCCGCTCGCTGGTCGTTTGCCCGTACGCGCGCCAGACATTCGGGAAGGTCGAAGGTCGGGTCGTCAGGAGGCATGAGCGGATGAATGAAGCGGCATACACCTTAGGCAAGACGCCCTTGCGGTGGCTGGGTTACACGCCGGCCTTAGCTTCCAATGGGTTCCTTGACTTTTCGGGGGCGCGGCGGGTATCAAGACTTCACATTTTCGATGAGATTCACCCTCCAGGCGCTCCGACTTAGCTAGACGCACGATCTGTGAGTGCCGCGTGTTCGGTTGGTCGTTTGTCCGTTGATCCCTCCTCACCTGTTTTGGTTCCGCCGGCCTGGCGGGTTTATCGCCTCAATCGTCCGTCTTTGTTTCGTTTATGCAATCCGCTCCTATCTCGAAATACCGCCCTTTTCCCTCCGTCGATTTGCCTAACCGCCAGTGGCCCGGCCGCGTCCTCGACCAGGCTCCGGTGTGGTGCAGCGTCGATTTGCGCGATGGCAACCAGTCCCTCGCCCAGCCCATGAGCGTGGAAGAGAAAATCGAGTTTTTCGACCTGCTGGTGAAAACCGGCTTCAAGGAAATCGAGGTCGGCTTTCCTTCGGCCTCGCAAATCGAGTTCGATTTTTGCCGCCGGCTGATCGAGGAGAACCACATCCCGGCCGACGTCTCCATCCAGCTCTTGTGCCAATGCCGCGAGGAGCTGATCACCCGCTCGCTGGAGGCGGTCCGGGGCGCGAAGAGCGTCATTTTCCATCTTTATAATTCCACCTCGCCCAAACAGCGCGACTACGTCTTCGCCGCGACCAAGGCCGACATCGTGGCCATCGCCGTCAAGGGCATCGCCCTGCTCAAGCAGCACGGCCAAGCGCTCATCGACGAGGGCACCCGGCTGCGTCTGGAGTATTCGCCGGAAAGCTTCACCAGCACTGAACTGGAGTTCGCCTTGGAGATTTGCGAGGCCGTGACCGACGTCTGGCAGCCCACGTTTGACAACAAGATCATTCTGAACCTGCCCGCCACGGTTGAGTACGCTGGGCCCAATGTGCACGCCGATCAGATCGAGTGGATGTGCCGGCATCTCACCCGCCGCGAGCTCACCCAGATTTCGCTGCACACCCACAATGACCGCGGGACGGGCGTGGCCGCCACCGAGCTGGCGCTGTTGGCCGGTGCCGACCGGGTGGAGGGAACGCTGTTTGGCAACGGCGAGCGTACCGGCAACCTCGATGTCGTCACTGTGGCGTTGAACCTCTACACCCACGGCATCGACCCGAAGCTGGACTTCAGCGACATCAATGCGGTGCGCGAGGTCTATGAGCGTTGCACCCGCATGGAGGTGCATCCGCGCCACCCCTACGCAGGCGAGCTGGTGTTCACCGCGTTCAGCGGCTCCCACCAGGACGCTATCAAGAAATCCTGGCCGCATCAAAAAGCGGATCGCCCCTGGGACGTGCTCTACATCCCGATCGATCCGGCGGATATCGGGCGGAGTTATAAAGCGATTATCCGCATCAACTCGCAGTCGGGTAAGGGCGGGGTAGCCTACATTCTGGAAAACGATTTCGGCTACCAGTTGCCCAAGCTCATGCACAAGGAGATCGGCAAGATCATCAACGATCTGGCCGACTCCCGCGGGGCCGAACTGCCGACGCAGGACATCCATGACGTCTTCGTGCGCGAGTACATTGATCGCGCGGCCCCGGTGGCGTTGCGGGAATTCCGCACGCTCGAGCGCACCAGCACGGTGACCTGCCAGGCCGACCTGGTCGTCGACGGTCAGGCGCGTGCCGTCACCGGTGCCGGTAATGGTCCGATTGATGCCTTTGTCCAAGCCTTGCGGGCGGCCGGACTGCCCCGGTTCGATTTGCTGAGCTACTCGGAGCACTCGCTCGGCAGCGGGGCGGAGGCGCGGGCGGTGAGTTACATTCAGATCAAGACGGAGCGCGGGGCCACGTTTTTTGGAGCGGGCATCGACACCAACATCGAACTCGCCTCGATCAAGGCGGTGGTCAGCGCGCTCAACCGCGCCATAGCCAAGGCCTGAACGTTGGCGCGCCACTGCGGTTTTACGCGGCCGGTGGCGTGAGCGGCAGGGAGTTTCGTTAAGAGCCGGCCAGGTACTCGGCGATGATGGGCCGGTCGGCCTCCGGCAAATCGAGGTCGGCGAGTTCGCTGGCCGGCACCCAGCGCAGCGAGGCGTGTTCACGGGCTTGTAACTCTCTGCTGGCGGGCAGGAGTCGGGTCACGAACGGCAAGAGCCGCACCGTGACGGTGGCATAGGCATGGGTGTGGGGTAGGAGCGCCCGAATAATCTCCACGCTACAGCCGAGTTCCTCGTCCAGTTCGCGGTGCAGCGCTGCTTCCGCCGTCTCGCCCGGCTCGACCTTGCCCCCGGGGAATTCCCATTTGCCGCCCAAGTGTTTGTGGGCGGGGCGCTGCGCCATGAGCACGTGCCCGTCGCGCTCGATGAGCGCGCAAACAACGGCAATCGGAACCGGGGCCAAAGATGACATGGCCGCGAAGTTGCACAGAGTGATGCCATCCGTCGATTTTGTTTAGACTTCCGGTCGGGCGCCTTCTGCGTTGAGTTCGAAGACTATGGCCAAGCCGGCGGATGACCCACGCAGTTTTATCACCCAAGTGAGCTTGGTGGGGCGGGCCGAGGGCGCGTTCAAAAACCTGCGCGGTTTCGACCGCAAGCGCCACACCGAGCCGGATGCAGTCAATCAGGCCACCACCGCGTTTCTCGCCAAGCTGTGCGCGCCCGAGTTGGCCGAGTTGGCGGAGGGGGTTTTCCAGAGCGCGCGCACGGCGTTGGCTTACAAGCGCAAGGAGATCTCGCTCGACGTGAGCTCACCGCAGGCGGTCTTGATCGCCAAGGACTTCACCGTGGAGATCGCCTATGCTTTGGACCCCGCCGCGCCGGCCAGCTACACGGTGACACGGACGTTACATTCAATTAAAAGCGGCGACCTGCTGCGGGTAGCGGAGTTCGATGCCGTGTTCGCCGGGCAATTTACCGCCATCGCCTTCGCGCTTAAAAAAGGGGTTCGGGTGGAGGCGGTGATCGACGCGGTGGAGGCACTGGCGGCGGCCGAGGGCGATGCGGATGCGGACGGTCCCGGGCGGTTACGGGTGAATTACCCGTCGGATTGCAGCCTGTGCACGCTGACAGTGGCTGGAGTGGGCGCGGCGGTGGTGTGTGACGGGGCGACCCTCGAGATGCGGTTCGCCAAGGCCGGTTCACCGCGCGAACTGGTGGAAGCCTTCGCGGCGGTGCGAAAAGCCTTTGCCCTCACGAAAGACCGGGCGCTGTCCGGGTTGTTGTAACTGCCGGGCTTGGGGCTTTTTGTAACCGCGGGGAGTTTCTTACTTTCGTTTTTTGGGCCCGCCTTTTAATCAACAGGCGACGACGTTTGGCGGGGGGGCGGAGGTGCGGGCGGGCGGATATGCCGCGTTTTTTCTTGCGCTTCGTCTAACGCTACGCATTTTGAAAGTCTTCATCGTCAGAGAAGCGTTAGATGACAGGAACTGGTAAGTCGTCAGTGGGTATTGGACCCGGGATGATTTGAAACCCGATAGTCGGGAACGGACTGGCAGCAGACGGGGATCGACGAATCATTACTATGAGTTCCAAGCTCTACGTTGGCAACATGTCCTTCAAAACCTCCGAAGACGAGCTCCGCTCCGCTTTCGGCCAGTTCGGTAACGTCACCGACGTCTATGTCGCCATGGACAAAATGACCGGCCGCCCCCGCGGTTTCGCTTTTGTTACTTTCTCCTCCGCTGAAGAAGCGAAGATCGCTGCTGAGAAACTGAACGGCGTCGATCTCGGCGGCCGCGCTCTCACTGTCAACGAAGCCCGTCCGAAAGAGGAAGGCGCTGGCCGTTCCTTCGGTGGTGGCGGCGGCGGCGGTGGCCGTGGCTTCGGTGGTGGCGGCGGCGGCGAACGCCGTGGCGGCTTCGGTGGTGGCGGCCGCTCCGGCGGCGGCGATCGCCGTTACTAATTCCTGTTTCGGCCTTAACGGCTGATCACGAACTTTCCAAGGGCGAGACGCCTACCGCGTCTCGCCCTTTTTGTTTTTAATTTTCTTCTACCGCTTTGGCGGTTTTAGGACGGCGAATTTCGTCTGTCCGTGGGCGCGCGGGTCGCGCGTCCTCTGCCGGCGCCTAGTGCGCGGGTATTCTGTCCGGCCCGTTTCTCGCACTCATGTCATTTAAAGATCTCCATCTCTCCGCGGACGTGCTCCGTGGCGTTGTCGCGGCCGGCTACACCGACCCGACCCCTATTCAGCTGCGCGCCATTCCCGTGGTGCTGTCCGGACGCGACCTGATCGCCTCGGCGCAGACCGGCACCGGCAAGACCGCGGCTTTTGCCCTGCCGATTTTATCTAAATTGGCCGCCCATGGGCGCGCCCCGCGTGTATTGATACTCGAGCCTACGCGTGAATTGGCAGCCCAGGTGGAAACCGCCTTTCGCGATTTCGCCCGCTTCACCGATTTGCGTACGGTCGCCTTGTTTGGCGGCGTGGGCTACGGCGCTCAACGTGCCGAGCTCAAGCGCGGCGTCGATGTCATCTCCGCCACGCCTGGCCGCTTGGTTGATTACATCAAGGGCGGGGAGCTTTCGCTCAACAGCATCGAGATCCTGGTCCTCGACGAGGTGGACCGCATGCTCGACATGGGCTTCCTCCCCGTGGTCAAAGACATTATTGCGCGCTGCCCGAAGGCCCGCCAGACCCTGTTTTTCTCTGCCACGGTCCCGCCCGAAATCGCTGCGGTTGCTGCGTTTGCCTTGCGCAATCCGGAACGCGTCGAATGTGGCGTTAACCGCTCCGTCAATACCTCGGTTAATCATGCGCTCTACCCGGTGGCCTGGGCCCAGAAGTTTGATCTCTTAGTCGCCTTACTGGAGAAAACCGACTTCCAGAGCGTGCTGGTTTTCAGCCGGACCAAGCATGGTGCCGACAAGATTGCCGCCCGCCTCAAAGCCGCCAAACACACGGTAGCGATCCTCCACGCCAACCGTTCCCAAAACCAACGGATCGAGGCGCTCGCCGGGTTTAAGAGCGGTAAGTACGAGGTCATGGTGGCCACCGATATCGCGGCACGCGGCATCGACGTGGCGGGCGTCACTCACGTCATCAACTACGATGTGCCGGAGAACCCGGAGGATTATGTGCATCGAATCGGACGTACCGGCCGAGCCATGGCGGTGGGCGATGCCTTCACCCTGGTATCACCGGAAAATGCCGACGATGTCCGTGATATCCAGCGCTTCATTGGCGCGAAGATTCCAGAGCTGCGCCTGGAGGGGTTCCCTTACCAGCCGTTCGTGATGAATCCGTCTTACCCCAAAAAGGGTCAGCAGCAGCAGCGCCGCAGTGGCGGTAATAGCGGTGGGGGGCGTCCTGCCCAAGGCCGTTCCGGCGGGCGCCAGGGTGGCGGTGGGCGTTCGGGTGGCGGGGCTGGCGGCGGTCGCGGTCGCGCCTAAGTCGTCCCCCTCCAGCCGAACCAGCGGCCGGGTAACACCCTGCCGCCGCGGCCCGGTGAGGCGGACAATTGTGTTCCGCTCGCCGCTGCGAACCCTATGATTGGGCACATGAGTGACGAGTCGCCGGTGCCCCCTTTGCGTTTGCGTTCCCGCAACCGTGACGAAGGGAGAGCGACCGCGCCAGCAACTCCGGAGCATTTGCCGGCCGCGTCTGCGCCCGGGAGCGGTCCGATGGCCGCCGACGCCCCAGCAGCGAATCCCGCTCCTGGTCGTCTGCGGCTTAAGCCCAAGCTTTACACCGAGACGGCAGCGGAGGCTGACACCGGGGCGGTTAACGGCGGGCCGTCTTTGCAATCTGCGGGAGCGGACGGTGGCGGTGGGGCCCGCCTCAAACTTAAGCCGGCTGCTGCGGTCACGACCGAGCCGCTGTTCGCGCTCCAACGGGATGAACCGGCCGGGCGCCTGACGGTCGTTCACCCCGCCTGCCCGCCTACCGCAAAGCCGGAGGCCGGTGCGAATCCTGCGCCCGCAAACCCGGTAGAACGGTTGAGCGCAGATGAGGGGGCGCAGGGGCAGGCTGGCGCCGCCCCCGCGATGGCAGCGGCTGTCGTACCGCCCGCTGCGGGTGCTCTGGCCAAAGTTAAGGCGCCCGCGATCAAACCCAAGGCGGCTCCCCGGCATTCGCGCCTCATGTTGGTGGGAGTGTTCGCCCTCGTCTTGTTGGGCGGCGGCGCGGGGGCCTTTTTCTTTTTAATGCAGAAGGCTCCGCCGCCCGCCCACCCCATACCGTTCAGCCGGTTGCCGCCGAAGACGGTCACCGCCCCGGTGCTGGCGGTCGAGCCCTTGCCTGCCGCTCCAGCCATTGCGCCGGCTGACGCGACACCCGCGCCCAAACCCGCCAATCGGCCTGTCGCCCCAGTGATGTCACCCGCTTTCCGGCTCTGGATTGAAGCCGCGCGTATCAATGGGGTTTCCGCCACCCCCGGGGTTGCCCCGCGGGTCATTATCAACGGCCGCCTCGTCCGCCTGGGCGATACGGTCGATGCCTCGGAAGGCATCAGCTTCCACGCCCTCGACGTCGAGCGTCGGATGCTCATGTTTCGCAACCGCGCCGGAATGGTGGCGGGGAAAGGGTATTGAGTCGGTTCTGAAAAAGGCACCTTACGACATCACCGCCAAAAACTGCCCCCGGGAAGTCGGGACGGACAACGAACGCAGGAAGTGGAGTAAACGGTACAAAAAGAAGCCGAGGAGCTTCTGGAAGTT
>JBILBW010000152.1:0-5795 GCA_044353465.1 Rariglobus sp.
GGCAGCCCAACTGACGCGCGGCGCGGCCGGGCGACCCGGTTTGGAGTGGGTCACGCTCGACGAGTTGGCCACGATCACCCTGTCGGGCCCGCACCGCCGCTGGGTCACCGAGTTGTTGGCCACCCCGCATTGAGCCGCGTGCGGGACTCCAGCCGCAGCTTCTCTACGCCGCACGCAAAGCGGTTCCATGGCAGCGAACGGGCGTTGGCGTCTTTCTGGGCACGTGTGGATGGACAGAAAGATTTTAAGGCGGGCAAGGCGGGTTTCCGTGTGTTGTGGGGGCCTTGCATGCCTGCACCCTGAGCGGAACGTATTGCCCCCAGAGCCCCGAGCCGGTCTAGGAGCAAAAAAACCCTTATATTGTCACCTCAACCGTCGCGCTTCCCACTGAATTTGCCGAAGAACTCTTAAATGCGCGCTAAAAGCCTCAGGGACGAAAGCCGTCGCGCCACGCCTTACCGCGCTCCAGCCGTGTGCGCACTTCCGTCCAATCGCGGTTGGCCAAGGCGATTTGAAAGCCCTGCAACTCGTCTTGAAAGGCACGCATGGCGCGGAGGACTTCGTCGCGGTTCTGTTGAAAAATCTCGATCCACATGGTGGCGTCGCTGGCAGCGATCCGGGTGGTGTCACGCAGGCCATTGCCCGACAGGTTGCGCCACTGCGGGTTTTTGCTCGCAAGAAAGGTGGCCAGGCTGGTGGCCACCGCTTGCGGGAGGTGGCTAATGTGCGCGGTGATTTCGTCGTGCTGATCGGGCGCAACCGTCGTCACTTCGGCACCGAGGTCGGCCCAAAAGCCGGCCACCCTGGCGACGGCTGCTTCGTCGGCGCCGGCCAACGGGGTCACAAAACAAACGCGTTTTTCAAAAAGGGTGGCGGTGGCGTTTTCCCAGCCGGTTTTTTCGCTGCCAGCCATGGGGTGGGCGCCAACAAAATGGCTGCACGGGGCAAGCGCAGTCTGGCAGGCCCGGCACAATTCACCTTTGACGCTGCCCACGTCGGTGACGAGCGCGCCAGCGGGCAAGTGGGGCGCGATCTGCCGGGCCAGCTCGATGATTTTATCGACCGGTGCGGCCAACACCACCAGCGAGGCGTCGCGCACCGCCGACTCGGCGGAGTCGGCTACGTGGCTCACCCAGGCTTGCTCGCGCAGTTTTAAGCGGGCCTCCGGGCGCCGGGCCCAAACGGTGATACGGCGCGCCAACCCACGGGCGTGGGCGGCACGGGCGACCGATCCGCCCAGCAAGCCGGGAGCGAGGATGACGAGGTTTTCCAGCACGCTTTGGTGAAAACGCCAAGCAGGCAGGCTGTCGAGTTTATCGGAGGACGAATCCCGGTTTAAGCAGCTTGACCGCCACCCGCCCCGCATCCCCCGGTGCGCACACCCGGGGTCGGTATCCGCCAAGCGCGCAGCGGCCGTTGTCGGTCCGCCCGCAGGGAACACATTGCAATTCCCCTTCCCGCCGCCTTTGCTCGACGCTTTCGCTGATGAACCCCTTATGAAAACTCCCCGTTTTCAACTCCGCAAGAAGCCCATCTCGCAGTCGGCGCGGCCCTGGCTTTTGGGTGGCGTCGGCCTCGCCGCTCTCGGCAGTCTTTTTTACGGTCTTGCCTCCCTCGGTCCCAAACGGGTTGCCCCACCCTCGAGCGTGGTCACCTCGGCGGATGACTCCGAGGTGACGCGTTGGTCGGCGGAGATCGAAGCGCTGGAGCGGGTTTACCGCCAGGGCGCCCAGGCCCCAGTTCCCAACCCCGAAGCGCGCGCCGCGTTAGAACGGGCGATTGAAAAACAGAAGGAATTATTACGCACCTTTGCAAAAGCGGGGCTCGACCAATCCAGCCGGCTGACGCGCTTGGAGACTGAACGGGCCGACATCCAGGCCCGCGAAATTGCGCCCGAGATCGAGCGGCTGCAACTTGAGGGCGAGAAGCTCTTGAGCGCCGGCAAGGCAGCTGAATCCGAGACCCAGCTGCGGGAAGCGCTACGCTTGCAGAAGGAGATCAACGTGAGTCCGGCAAGTTCCCGCCATAAAAATTACGTGCGCGAAACCGCGTTGACCCAGGCACTGGCTGCGGTCGAGGCGGCCCCGCTGCGACAAGCCAAGGAAGAAGCGCTGCTGGCCGCGCGCCAGGCAACCCACGAGCAGCGCTGGGCCGACGCGCTCACCGCCTACACGGCCGCACGGGATTCCCAGGCCCGCATCAACCGGGAGTACGGCCGCACTCGCTATGCGGACTTGTTCGAGGCGGACCGCCTCAGTGCGGAAATCGAATCCCTCAACGCGGCTGGTATCGCCGCTGAGATCCAGTCCAAAGCCCAAGCCGGCGACGCGGCGATGGCCGCGGAGCGCGCGACCGAGGCGGCGGCGCTTTACTCGGCCGCCGGCGCCTTGCAGTTAAAGATCAATCAAAACTACCCCCGCAGCCGTTTTGTATCCGCCCAGCTGACTGAAAGCCTGGAGGTCAAACGCCAGACCGCGCTCTCGTTTGATCTTGCCGCATCCATCTCCCATTTGAACCGCTCAATCAGCGTCCACTTGAGTAGACGCCAAGTGGAGGCCGCGGACCAGCAACTCACCCTCATCGGCGCCAAACTCGAACAGCTCGCCGCTGACTTCCCCAAGAGCACCTGGGTGGACGACGAACTTCGCCGCAAAATCGGCTATTTGGCGCTACGCCGGGAAAATTTGCGATCAATCCAAGATGCGGTTTTCGACCAGCTGCGGCCCCTCCCGGGGGCAACCGGTCCCCGGATGCTGGCCCGCGAATTGCCCCAAGCGCTTTATGTTTTAGTGATGAACACCAATCCAAGCCGCAATTCCGGACCCGCCTTACCGGTAGACTCGGTGAGTTGGAACGATGCACAGGACTTTTGCCTGCGGCTGTCCTGGCTGCTCGGACGGCCAATTCGGCTGCCCTCCAAAGAGGAGTTCCGGCTCGCACTCGGCGAGAGTGCGCGGGTGGGTTGGGATAACAAAAATAGCGGAGGCCGCAGCCACGAGGCCGACCGCGAAAAAAACAATTCCCTCGGGTTTTCCGACCTGCTGGGGAATTTAGCGGAATGGACCGCTGCTGGGACGGCGACCGACCAGGCTGGCGTGTTTGGCGGCAGTTATTTAGATACGCCGGAAACCCTGGCCAAGATGCCGGTCGAATTACGGCCGAAAAGCGACCGAGGCCGGCATATCGGCCTGCGTATTCTCATGGAATAGCGAGTTGGGCGCCAGCCTCGCGCTGGCCAGAAGGCCGCTGGGGCCTGCTGGTTTAGACCATCGCCACCACCGCACCGATGCGCGGGCCCGAACGGCGTGAGGCAACCCCGAGCAAACTACCAACGGTTCAGTAGAAAGAGATTCTTCCCTCACGATCCGACCTCGCTGCCCCGGTAAGAGCGCTAAACGCCGATTGCAGAAAGATCGGGCAAACGGTTCCGAGTCGAATTGGACGGTCTTAAACCAACCAGCCACGGCGAAGAGAAAGCAGTTCAACCCAAAGGACCGAGCGCAGGAGCGCCAGGTTGGCCAGGGCGTCAACGTCACGGGTATGGGCGGCGTCTTCATGCCAGCACGCATTCCGGCGCCAGTGTCCGCGGATTAATCCGATGAGTTGCGAGGGGCTTTTTCCACGGGGCCCGGCTGCGAACATCGGCGCGCTGTTTCCGACTTTCGGTTCCGGTGCGTTTTATCAAGGTGGTTTAGTCCACCACCACCAGGCTGCCCAGGCCGGGGCAATCGGCTTTCTGAGCTTGGCCACAACTGCCGTCACGCGCCAGGTTCTCACCCGGCCCCGGTCTGGATCGGTTGGCGAAAAAAGGGGGCGGGGCCGTGTGCGCGCGCTCGGCCAACGCGGCGAGCGTGGGTGGGGTGTCTGGGAGCTGGAGCAGATAGTCGCCGCCTGTTTCCACGATGATGCGGGTTTGTTCGCTGCGGGGCGTTTTCCCCTTTTGATCGACGATCGCGCAGGCGACCGGAGCACCGGTGCCGGCCGCCCCCAGACTGAGTACGCCCACTGCATCGCGGATAAACTTCGCGTCCAGAGCGAGGGCTCTGGGCAAGGTTCCGGCGTGTTGCGCGAGCCAGCGGTTCAGGTTGTGCGCAAAGCAAGCGGTGTGCTGTTATGATCTCGTAGAAGAGTGAGTTTGGAGGCATCTCAATGGGCTTAAACATCGCTACTCGCTCCACTGACGCTTGCCCCATGGGCAGCGAGCTGGCGACGGGAGCGTTTACCGCGTGAACCCGCCGCTTTAGGGACAGGCCCAAAATTTCACCAAGGCGTTTGAGGCGATGGGGTTGTTGCTGTTGCGGCAGATGCCGGTGGCCGCAGTGGCCCGTTACGTGAGGGAGACCGACAAGCGCTTGTGGCGAATGCTGCATGCCCATGTCGCGGTGGCGTGGCCCAAGTCCGATTGGAGTGAGTTGAGGTGTGCCGAATGAGATTAACTCTTTGCGCTAAAGCGACATCGCTACGAGAGTGTGTTTTTTGATCTTATCGACAAGCGAGTACGCTTCGCCACACCCGGCAAGGACAAGTCTACGTGGGAAAAGTTTGTTGAGGCGCTGGGGGCACACAGAAGCCAACCGCGAGCGATCACGGAAGTATCCTTTGATATGATCCTAGCCTACATTGCTCGTGTTAACCAGGGACTGCCCCACTCCTCCACTTTTGTTAAAACAGCGACGATGATAGAGCGCCACTTACCAGGCATACTCACCCACTGGACTCATCGTACCACGAACACCTTCATGGAAAGCCTCAATAGCGCGTTCTCGTCGATGAAGCGTAAGGCGCGTAGCTTCAGCTCAGTCGATAACTTCATAGCCATGCTTTACTTCACCTCAGATCACCTCCACCTCACCGCTAACCACAGAAAGTGTCAAAGAGCCTTCAGGGACCTTGTTTAATTGTTTTCTATAATTATTTTACAAAACCATGAAGTGAAACTTAATTGTGATCAGGCCCTAACTTTGGAGGCGCTCACGGCCAGCGCTCTAAAGTTAGACTAATAAGTATATTGCTTTCGGTAGGTGCTGCGTCCAACTTTAAAGAATTCTACCACTCATACCCCCCTCGTGGATGGTCGATGTGTTACCCCGTCTCCTCGTTTGCTTAGGCATACGAACTGAAAACCCTAGTCGAATTTGCCTTCAATCGCTGTAGGCAAATAGGTCACTCAAAGTTGACCTGTTATTAAATGTCTGCGCTTTCGCCCTAAATACCCCATGACTATTAACTACAATAGAGTACTGCGTATCCCTTTCTTTTGCTTTGGCGTCATCCTTAGCTTGTGCCCTGCCAGTTTAATCTATGCCGAAATTGCCACCTACCCTGAGCCAGCGAAACTGGATGGCTTAAATAATTTAAAAGAAAGTGCCTTATACCAGGTTAGAGTTAGCAGCGGAGACAATCCGAAAACCTCAACCTATAAAACATGCGTTGTCTACAGCTCCGACAACGTTACTGATGCGGAATCTACATATACACCAAACCAGGCAACCATTGATAAACTTAAAGCGAAAAATCAAACCGCAATAACAAAATTCACAAAACGTACCGAAGAAGCTGTTTCCTTCACCTCCTTCACCTGCGGAAAAGACGATATCGTAACCGTCGAGGTTACTGTCTTAGGCACTGCCACCGTTCCAGCAGCGGTGATCACCCCCACGAGCGTAGTGATCACCCCCACGCGCCTAGGAATAACACCATCCTGTAATAACACAAACGTATTCACTTTTAAACTTACAGGACACGCAAAAGTCATGCTGCAGGTGAATGGCAAAAGCCATCCGCTTCTTATATTT
>JBILBW010000153.1:0-5659 GCA_044353465.1 Rariglobus sp.
GTCGCTCAAATCGCCGCCTTACTGGGTCGGTTTTATGCATCCTCCGAGCCTGCATGCCCACGCTTTAATTACTACACTTATTTGCTGACAAGCCCTTAGCGGCTTAAAGCACACCCGAGTAACGCACCGCCACCCGAAGGGAGTGTCACCTAATAGGTGACACTCCCTTCGGGATTTGGCCCCAAACGCCGGTGGGCGCGAAGCGTTAGTGTCACCTATTAGGTGACACTAACGCTGTTGGGGCCGCTCAATCTGGGGTTGCTGCCCGGGGCGAGGCGGGCAGCGTCGCGCCCATGGCGGCTCATCCCAGTTTTTGCACCGCGCTCCGTTTCTGGCTCAAGCTCGGGCTGATCAGCTTCGGCGGGCCGGCCGGGCAGATCGCGCTGATGCAACGCGAACTGGTGGAGCGCAAACAATGGATCGGCCAAGCGCGGTTTTTGCATGCGCTCAATTTCTGCATGCTCCTGCCCGGCCCTGAGGCCCAGCAACTCGCCATCTATTGCGGCTGGTTGCTCCACCGCACCTGGGGCGGAATCGTCGCCGGCGCCCTCTTTGTGTTGCCCTCGGCCCTGCTGTTGTGGGGGTTGAGCGGGGTCTATGTGCTCTACGGCAACCACCCCGACGTGGGCGCGTTTTTGCACGGCTTGAAGCCCGCGGTGGTGGCCCTGGTGGTCGCGGCCCTGCTGCGCATCGGCCCCAAAGCCCTCGGCCAACCCGCCCAGGGCGCGATCGCCGCCGCCGCCTTTGGGCTGATCTTTTTCCTCCACGTGCCGTTCCCGCTGATCGTGGTCGGGGCGATGGCGGTGGGGTGGGCGGGCGGACGCCTCGCACCGGCGGTGTTTGCCTCGTCGCCCCGCGGTCACGGGGCGGCCGACGCCGGCACCGGGCCGAGTGAACGGCCGGCGTCGGCGGACGAGTCCCCGGCGGGCGCGGTGATTGATGATGCGGCCGAGTGCAATGCTGTGCGGCCGTCCTGGGGGCGAACCGGGCGGATCCTCACGGTGGGTTTAACGCTCTGGTTGGCTCCGGTGGGGCTGATCGGCGCGCTGCTCGGCTGGCACTCGGTGTGGGTGCATCAAGCGGTGTTTTTCAGCAAGGCGGCGCTGGTGACCTTTGGCGGCGCCTACGCGGTGTTGCCCTACGTGGCCCAGCAGGCGGTCACGGTCCACGGCTGGCTGTCCGGCCCGCAGATGCTCGACGGCCTGGCCCTCGCCGAAACCACCCCCGGGCCCCTCATCATCGTGCTCCAGTTCGTTGGCTTTCTCGGCGGCTGGAACCAGCCGGGGGTCTTGAGCCCGCTGGCGGCCGCGACTTTAAGCGCGGCCATCACCACCTGGGTGACCTTCGTTCCCTGTTTCCTCTGGATTTTTCTCGGCGCCCCCCACATCGAGCGGTTGCGTGGGCAGCAAGGGCTGGCAGCAATCTTGGGCGCGGTGACGGCGAGTGTGGTCGGGGTGATTTTTAATCTCGCGGTGTGGTTCGGCTGGCAGGTGCTGGTGCCGGGCGGCACGTGGGCCAGCGTCTATTTCCTTGCGGTGGGACTGGGCCTGGCCGCATTCGTGGCGCTGCACCGCTATCGGGTGAGCGGGATCGCGGTGATCGCGGCCTGCGGCGGGGTCGGTCTGCTGGCCGGGTGGCTTTAATTGACTGCCTGCGGCTCCTTGAAAAATCCGCCTATCGCGAAATGACTCCGTCCTCCCGCGACGCTTTGGTAACGGGCCGGTTTCGGCCGGGGTGCGAGCGGCTTGTTCCGGCTTAACGCATCGCCGGGCGCAGCTCGCGGCGGAGGGCGCCGGCCAGGATGACCTGCTCGCGGCAGGCGGCACTGACCGCCTCCGGGGAGGCATCGGTCGCCTCGCTGCTTTTAAAGGAAACACTCAGCTCGGTGCCGGCCGGGATCTTGGCGGTGGCCAGGCGTTTGACGCAAAAATCGCGCAGGCTGCCGGCGCGCGATTCCAGCACAAGGTAAATGGTCTCGCCGGCTGCGCCCACCGCGTAGACCACGGCCACCCCGCGCGCCTTGGCGGGGATGGCGGTGGTGATTTTTTCGGCGCTACAGGTCTTGAGCTCGAAGCGGACCTGCCAGGATGGAGTTATCATGCGGGAATGTTTCCGCGGCGCGCAGCTAACACAATGCGTTTACACGGAAGTTTTTTTCGCCGGGTCCGCAGGGCGGGGCGGAGTGGGGCCCGCCCACTGCAATCCACGCCCGCGCCGCGCCCCCCGACCAGAATGGTTCGACGCCGCCCGAGCGGCTGTTTGGCTTCGCGGTCATGCCGACCGAAACCCGTGAAGTTCGTCCTTTTGCCAAGCCCGGGCACGTGCTCAGCGCCGACCACCGGGTGCTGGCGATCCCTGTTGGCTGGGCCTTGCTGCCCCCGGGCGATGCCGCCCTCAGCCGCCGGCTTAAACAGGGCGGCCCCACCTGGACGGTGGTGGAAATGAAGGGCAACAAACGCTTCTCGCGCGGCATTTGGGCCCCGGCTCCGCGCATCGCCGCGCTCCAGGCCGAGCGCGCCCGCGAACGCCTCGACCCGGCCTATCAGCGGCAACTGGCCGCCGGCCGCTCGCGCCGCGCCGCCGAACAGGAGGTCTATGCGGAGGATTTCCGCGCGGCGGTGCTGGCGTTTTTGAACTTTCACCCGAGCCAGCGCGCCGAGGCCGAATTGATGGCGCGCCTGATCTCCGCTCACGCCGTGCCGGTGGGCAGCGGCACGGTGGCGCGCACCGAACGCATCCCCATCGAGGAGCGGGCCGAGGCGGCGACCATCGCCTGGATGCGCCACCAGACAACCGGCTATGATTCCATGGTGATTCCGCTGGTCAAAGGCCGCCGCCGTGAGGTGCGCCGGATGTTGGCCCAGCGCTCGGTGCAACTGCTGGCGCGATACCGCCACGCCCACGCCGTCGATGCCGCGACCTGCCCGTTGGCCCGCGCGCTGGCGCCGCACCGCCCAAAACCGGCGGCGCCCGCCAATCCCCAGGGTGAGTGGGCGTTTTAGCGAGGGACCGGGGCGCCGGATCCACCCGTTCGCGCACCGTTACCCCCGTCCCCTTCAGGCGCATCTAAAACCAGGCCACCCCGGGGAAGTCAAAACCCTCGATGCGCTCAACAACCAGGGGCGCGGGTCGCGTTTTACCCCATAGGTGATCCACTTCTGCCAACCGGCCGCCGAGGGGTTGCCTTGGCTTGCAATAGGTGGAGGCTCGAGCACCGCCTCCTTCATCCCGGCCAGCTCCTCGGGGCGGGGAGCACTCGCCTGCGCCTGCTTTGCCGGGCGGGCCACCAGAGCGAACATTCAGGTCGCCCGCGAGTTTCACCACTCCAGATCGACCAACCCGTTTTGAACCGGCTGCCGGGCACCGTTCCAGATCACCGCCGTCACGCCCGCCGGCACGTCCATGGCCGGCACCGGGGTGCTCGGGTGGCGCTCGATCGTCGGGGTGGTCGCCTCGCCGGCCACGCCGAGTCGGGCGAGCGGCTGGGTGCACTCGGCTTAGGTGGTTGCCTGACTCGGCGTGGTGAAGCTGCCGCCGGCTGGTTTGCCCCAGGTGAGCGCCACCGGTTTGGCCGCGACCACCTTGAGGTTGCCGGGTGCCAGCGGGAAGGGGAGCACGGCCGCCCCTTGGGCCACATTGACTTCGAGGCACCAGCGCTCGTTCGGGTCGGGGCTGGTCACGCGTTCGATCGCCAACGAGCGGATCCCGACGGTATCTTGATTGCGCTGGGTGGTTTTGCGGTAAAACAGCCCGTTGGACGGGACGGGCGTGACGAGGACGAACGATTGGGTGCCGGCGGTGTTCACCGTGTAACAATCCACCAGCGGGGTGCGTGCGGCGACGCAGCCGATCGCCTGGTTTTTGGCGCCCTTGGCCATGCCGTCGAACTCGACCGTTACTCGCCAGGCGCCTGCGGCGAGGGGGGCGGGGAAGGCCCAGCGGGCTTCCGCCTGGGTGTCCATGGCGGCGCTGAGCAGGACGGCCTGGCCGTCGGCGCTAAGAACGCCGCCCTTAGCCTGGGACGGGCTGAGGCGCAGGGTGGGCCCGGCTACTTTCGGGTTAGGCTGCGCGGGGGGGTGGCCCAGGCGGCCAGCGGCGTGAGCAGCACGATCATTAAGGTGAGACGAAGCAGGAGTTTCCTGGGCAAGGAGAGGGAGTGGGGGGGCGGCGTAGGGGCGGGTTCGAGCGCGACCAAAACGGACCGCTTCACCCGCTTTGTTTACCTGCGGGACGCTGCCCCGGCTCACGCCCCGGTGCGCTATATTGGGTAATTTTTTAAACAGGAGCGGTTAACAAAGCGGTGTATGCGGCGGGTCGCGTGGTGGGTCGGAGCTCCGTGTGGGACGAAACGGCCGGTTTGGAGATTAGCACAGCCGTTTTTTTAAAAATAGCCGCTTCGGGGAATCATTTACCATTACTGAATGGCTCCGCCGGCCGCTGGGGCATTTCACCGCTTATGGTAAAAAAATCCTCAAAAAGGCTATTTTTTTTGAAAAAAACGTGTGCTACGGTTAGGGAGTTTCCCTATTGCACCCCGGCCCTCACGTAATTTCGTACCCTTTTTTTGATATGAAGCACCGCACCCGCTCCTACCTCCGCGCCCTCGCCGCGCTTACCTTGTTGGCTCCCTCGGTTTACACGGTCAACGCCGCAGATGGCACTTGGACCAGCACAGCAGCCGGCGGGCTTTGGGGCACGCCAGGTAACTGGTTGGGCGGTACTATTGCCGACGCCAGCGGATTCTCCGCTAATTTTAACACGGTTGATCTCAGCGCCGACACCACGGTCAACCTCAACAGCGCTCGCACCCTCACCAGCTTGACCTTTGGCGACAGTAACACCTCTACTGCGGGCGGCTGGACCTTGGCCAACAACGGCAGTACGGCCAATACCCTGACGCTGGCCGGCACTACTCCGACCATCACCGTGAATGCGTTGGGCACGGGCAAAGTTGCCACCGTCAGCGCGGGGATCATCGGCAGTGCCGGGCTCACCAAGGCGGGTGAGGGTACGCTCGAAATCACGGGCGGCCAAAACAAATTATACACCAGCCTGACTGTTGCTGCCGGAAAGCTGATCTACTCCGGCTCTACTGGCCTCGGCAGTTTTAGTAATGTTAATGTATCTTCCACTTTATACGTTGGCACAAAAGGAGCCGCCGTTTTAAACTATGACAGCACGGCGACCAGTTATTTTTCCACCATTAGTATCGCAGTTACCGGATCACCTGCGGGAGTAGATCCATATCACGGCACGGTGAACCAGACCGCTGGGGTAATCAACGTCCTCGGGAGTGATTATACGACTAATGGAGTTTTCACCCCTGCGATGATGATTGGCAATGCGCTCAACAATCAGCAAGGGGCCTATAACCTCAGTGGTGGTACCCTGGCGGTGACCAACACGTTGGCGGTGGGAAACCGTAACATGGCTTCAGTTCCAGTCGTTTTCAATTTGAGCGGCTCTGGCGAACTCAGCGCTGGCACCGTGGTGGTCGCGGCGGCCAATTCTGGCGGTCAATCGAGCGGAATCGTCACCCAAAGCGGCGATAGCACCGCCTCGGTCGATTCTCTGATCCTCGCCCAGCGCGGTAGCGACACCTCTACACGCTCCGCTACTTATAACCTCAACGGCGGGACATTGACGGTCGGCACCATCA
>JBILBW010000154.1:0-5617 GCA_044353465.1 Rariglobus sp.
CACTTTCTTCAGGTTCGGCTTCCAGCACGACTGGGTGGTGGCCAATCCCATCGAGAAAATCCCTCACCACCGCATCGCCCACCGGCGCGGTTCCGCCAAGACCCTCAGTGCCGAGCAGGCCGCAAAGCTCATGCACCACGTCGAACGGGTGGACGGCGGCAGTCTGGTACCGTTCTTCGCGCTCGCCCTCTTTGCCGGGATCCGCCCCTGCGTCCGGCATGGAGAAATCCTAAAACTCCAAAACGACCATGTTCGGCTCGATACCGGGGTAATCCTAATCGAGCCCGAAGTTTCTAAGGTTCGCATGAAGCGCAACGTCACCATCCAGCCCAACCTCGCAGCCTGGCTCACCGCTTACCCACTCGACCGTTTCCCCATCATCCCCAAAAACCTGCAACACACCCGTGCGGCCGTGGCCAAGGCCTTCGACCTGTCCCACGATATCATGCGCCACACGTTCATTTCCATGCACGTTGCCAAATACCGTTCGATGGGCGAGGCGGCACTCCAAGCGGGTAATTCCGAGAGCATCATCCGCAAACACTACCTCGACCTGAAAACACCCGCCGAGGCCGAGCAGTTCTTCGGCATCATGCCGACGGTTGCCCCTGCCGTCGCCGCTTCACCCGTAGCCACGGCCACGGTCACGCCGTTGGAGGCGCTGCCCCTGCCCATCGCTGCGTAGGCCGCTCAACGATCCGCCCCAGGTGCCTGCGCTCGGCTATTTCAGGGAAATACTAAACTCGGTCACCCATGCCTTATCCTCCTTCCGCCACGCAATCGGCTCACTCGCGATGCCAAAGGCGCGGCGGAGGGCCTGGCTGAGGCGCAGCTTAGATTTCTTGTTGGCGGTGTGTTTTTCGCCGTCGATCCAACCAAAATGACCGCCACAGTTGGCCAACGCTTTGAGAAAAACCCACTGCTGGTCCGGGCTTTTGCTCCGTCCATCAATCAGGTCGAGGTCATGGGCGGTGATGCGTTGCCGTACTCCGCGCACCAGCACTGTGGCGACGTGGCTATCGAAGCTATTCAGCGTGATCGTCACTTCGCCCCAGCGGGTGCCCTTCGGAATGGCCAAGGTCGGCGTCGGCATTTTACCGATCAAGCTTTCGGCCATTTCCGCAATCGCTTCGGCCGCGCCATCGGTGGCCATGATCCCTGCAGGGCGGAAAAGGAGCAGATTTTCGAGCACGCGGTAGGGCCAACCCTGCCGGTGCAGGCGCGCCTCCACTGCCGGGGTAAGGTTGGTCGCGGTCGGAAAAAGAAGGATCGGTTTCGCCGTCAGGCGGAGGACGAGTTGGTCCATTGCCGCCTCAGGGTCGCGGGTGCGAACCAGCACGACCGGAGCGATACGACCGTCATCCCCGCTGAGGGTGGCGATTTTAACCAGGTCGGCGCGGGCGGTGAGTGCAGCGTAATCGGTCGTCGTCAGGCCCAAAGCCTTCGCCAAGGCAGTTGCGAGTTTGGAGTCGTTGAATCCATAGAGTACGAGGTCGGCGGCGGTGAAACTGCGTCGTTCACAGCGGCCCTCGTCGCAGATGCCGACGATGGTGTCGTCGTCGTGTTCAACAATGCGATACCGGCAGCCACAGCCGCGAAACGTCCGCTCGCAGGGCAGGGTTGTGGCACGCGTGGGGAGAGGCGCGAGGTAGGGCCGGAGCAAACCAAGGTCGTCCACGCCGAGCCCCTTTTCCCAATGCGACAGGGTGCGTGCACCGGCGCCGACGAGCTCAAAGGCCGTCCAAATGGGCGACATCTTGAACCCCCTTTGCTGGGAGGTTGATTTTGGCGAATTCGCGTTTGGTCATCCATTCGCTCACCAAGCGGCTGTCTTCGTCGTGTTCGTAGCTGGTCTGATTGTCGGGTTTGATCGTCACCCGGCGCGGCTTGGGGTCGTCTTTGAAGCGGAAAAGAAGGACCGCGCGCCTCAGCCGGTCGTTTGGCTTGATCGCGCGGTAGTCGGCTTCGAGCGTATCAAACAGGTCGGGCGCTTTTTGGCTGAATTTATTGATGCCAACCGTCCCAGTTTCGATGTGGAGCTCGGTTAATTTCACCCAGTTGATCCCGGGCACGTCGGTGCAAACGAGTGCGGCGCGTCCGAGTTTGCGCAGTGGTTCAAGGGTGAAACGGGCGCAGTCTTCAAAGTGGGTTTCGCGTCCGTAGAGGACAAAGCCAAACAGGGCGCTGTACATGCGCGTGGCCCGGACGCCCTCGGCATGAATGTGGATATGCTCGTTTTCGGGATCGACCACCACCACGTCGAACGCCTCGGCGTAGTATCCGGCGGTGTCGCCGCGTCCGTCGCAATCGAGGGTGGCGACGCGCTTAAAACCGTCGCCGCGTCGAATCATAAACCAATGCTCTTTGCCGCGTTGGTAGACGAAGACCTGGCAACCGGCGGGGCGGTTTTGTTTAATGAAGAACAGTTCGATGGACCTACGGAGCTCGTTGAGCACCCCGTCGCCAATCGGCCGCAGAGGAGTGGTTTTGCGATAAGTCTGAGCGGCGTGGGTTTCAAAGGAACGGGTGCGCAATTGCACCCGTTCAATGTAAAGCTGGCGCGCCTTATCCGGTGCCCGCAGCCAGAGGGTCAACGCCAGATCGGCGAGGGAGGCGTCCGGAAGGATCCCGATGCCGGCTTGAGTGAGCGTGTGCCACAACTCCTCGGTCGGCTCGGGTTCGGCCAACACCGACACGGTGAACAGCGCCTCCACCAACGGGGTCGGGGTGGTCGGACCGTTCTTCATGAGTTCGGCGATCAGCGGGCGGCAGGCGGCAAACCGCTTTTCGCTCGCGCCCAGGGCGTCGAGGTCGAGTCCGGCGGCGATCAGGAAAGCGGGGAAGCGTTCGAGAAGTTCGCGGAGCAGTTCGGGGGCGAGGGCACGAAGCAGTTCAGGGCGGGTGAACCGGATAGGACGGGAATCGGACATAAGCGAACGGACAGACGGTTGTTGGCGGGCTGAGGTTGGCGGAGATCGGACGTAAATGGTCGGTCACCATTGACCGGCGCAGAAAGCGCACGGCCGGAGAAAGGGACGCGCCACACCGCGAGAAGGAGGGAAAACCCTTAAACCCGCGTTGCCGTTAGCCCATACAAGCCCCAAGCGGGTGTGGGGTGTGTACGCTTCTGTTAATGGATCAAATAATTACGCGATTAAGCCGGTTTTATGAACCAGCTCTAAAGGTAGGCAGTTAATTTACGATTAACTTGGTTTTTGCCGGAACCACCGTCGGATTTGGGTTACTGTGGTTCCCCAAAAAAGCCCGCCGTGGGTGGGGCGGGCGGAGTGAATTCGGTATGCGCCGCCGTTCGACGCAATGCGACGGAATGCGACTCAGGCGCGGGCGGGAATTTTTAGTTTGGTGCGGATATGCAGCGAAACTTCCGCCGGATCATAATAAACGAAGTGGCCCACGCGGTGATGGGGGATGCGGCGGAGTTTTGACCACTCGCGGATGGTTCGAATAGACGGCTCCTTGCCGATCGGGAAAATCCCGCTGAGGCGGAGGCCGACGATGTCGGTTAGACGAGACGACGGGCAAGCAGTGGCTGAGCTTCGTGGACCCCAAAGGTATCCGTAACGTGGACATCGACCACCCCAAGCTTCGTCTTTATCGCGAAATCAAGAACGTGGAAAAGCAGCTCAACGACTCGAGCCTCACCCTCAACGCCTTCATCCTTTCGGGTACGCCCTTCATCGAACCGTGTCGAGTGGTCGTGGCGCAGGGTTTTCACCTACATGCCCGATCATTGGACGAGTCGAAGGTCGAACAGGCTGATTTCACGGCGCCCGAGCACAAACTCGCCGTACACCTGCTCTCCCACCACAAGACCATAGATCAAGTTCGTCGCGCTCCAGTCGAGCCCGGTTGGCGGGTCCTCGCGATCAATTTAAGCTACTACGTTGGCCTCTGGTGGGGAACTTGTGATGAGGACAAGGACGCTAAAGTCGCCGAGGCTAAGGCGGCCCGCGGTAAAATGAGACGGTGGCTAGCCGAGGAGGATTCGGGCCGTGGGTTTATCCATCATCATGAGTATGAGGCCCAAAGGACCACGTTTATTGAGTGGGTTGAACGACAAAAAGCCGAGCAAGCGGCAATAGCTAATCGTGAGCGTGCACGCCAACTTGCCGAAGAACGGGCCGCGAATGCGGAATGGATGATTCCACTAGTCGATGGCGCGTCAGTCGGTGCCCGCGTTTTTAAGCCAATCAGCCCGATACGCCAACAGCGCCTGACTGATTGGCTGGCTCGTGAACTAGACCTGCATAAGCACCCTGAAGATGGCGCATGGGTCTTTGTTGATCGACCAGGCCGATTGGTGCCGGTTATCGCACGCCAATATCTTGATCCAAGTGTGCCTTGGCGTATTTTCCCTGATAAATTATCGGAGAAGGCGATAAGCGGTGAACTTGCTGGCGTTAAATCAGCCAGAAAAGGGCACTCGAATAGGGACGAAATTATTACGGCCGGGGTTGCGACATGCGTGGTTTGTAAATCAGCGGTCGATGAAGTACTACTTGGAGCGGGTTTATTTGCAGGCCGTCGAGCGCAGCAATGTTCCAACAATAAGTCACACCCGCTCAAATTGTTGCCACGATGAACCGCACCCGACACCTTATTCGAACTCAGTGGGGACCGAACGGGGGCGCGCCGTTACATGGATGCAATTGGCGCATACCTCACTGACGAATCTCGGAGCGATGCGCTCCGTTTAGGTTGCCACAAGGTTGCCAGAAACCCTGTTTCTGGCTTCCCTTTGGCGTATTTCGATGCATCTTTACTGTTGTTCTAACTCATTAACAATTAACTAAGTCAGCGCTTACTCGCGACTTAGGCCAAGCAGGGTAGGGCGGTTCGAATCCCCCCCTCTCCGCCAGTTAACTCGCTTTTATTGAGTTACTTAGTGGAAGCGAGCACCCGATTTGTCAGTTGACGTGGCAAATCCTACATGTCCCAGGCTCCGCAGTTCGTCATTTCAGAATTCACGAATCCCTCCGGGGAAATCGTTTTCCGCCTCACCGGCTGGCTCGATGGTAAGCGCATCCGCAAGAACTTCTCCACCCGCGCCGAGGCCGCTTCTGAGCGCCAATCGATGGAGATTCAGCAGTGCCAAGCCGAAACCGGCATCCGTGCCACCGCAACCCGCCTCAGTGAAGAGCAGTTACCTGCCTGCTCCTCCCCGGCCAACAGCGCCTTCACCTCTTTTCGCCCCTGCTCATCCACCAACTTGATTTTCGGTTTCATTGGTTTCACCTAAGGCAGCAATCATTCCAGTAGGCCCGTTTAGATAAATAAACGGTTTATCCGTGTACTACCATAAGTCTGCCTGGACTTTACATACTCCTTTTCGGTTCTTCGACAGTTTCAGTGGGTAATTTTAACGGAAACCGGTAAGAGGAATTAAAAAATGACACCTGAACGACTCTTTCACGAATTACTGGGACTGGGGAAGCAGTGGCGAGTGGTGCGCTGCGAGTACGAAACGCAGGATGATGGGGGCGAGCAGACTGCGGTAGGGGTGGTTCGGCTATGGGTGGAGGAAACCCCGGTGTTATGGGCCGAGGAGAGTGCCAGCGCAAAGCAAGTGGTGTGCTGTTACGATCACGTGGAAGAG
>JBILBW010000187.1:0-4110 GCA_044353465.1 Rariglobus sp.
GTTAACAAAGGCATCGGTGTCGCCGAAATAGGTACGGCGCTCGCTGTGGCCGATGATGACGTAGTTAACAAAGAGCGACCGGAGCATCTCAGCGGAAATTTCGCCGGTGTAGGCGCCATTCTTTTCGGGATGCAGGTTTTGCGCGCCCAGTTTGACGGTTGAACCGTCGACCGCCTTGGCGGCGGTCTCGAGCGAGGTGAACGGGGGGCACACGACGACATCGACATCGGACTGCTTGCCCACCTCAGCGACGATCTCCAGCAAGAGCGAGGAGGCATCGGCGGCGGTTTTGTTCATCTTCCAGTTACCCGCGATGAGTTTTTTGCGAATGTTCATAAAAATAGTGGCGTTGAAATGACTTCAGGCGAAAAGCGCGGGCGCTTAGCTCTCAAGGAAAACCACCCCGGGGAGGGCTTTGCCTTCGAGGAATTCAAGGGAGGCGCCGCCGCCGGTGGAGCAATGGGTGACCTTGTCCGCGACATTGAACTTCTTGGCCGCCGTGGCGGTGTCGCCGCCACCAACAATGGTCGTGGCCCCCTTGGCGGTGGCCTCGGCGATGGCATCGGCCATGGCCTTGGTGGCACCGGCGAACTTATCGAACTCAAACACCCCGGCCGGACCGTTCCAGATAATGGTCTTGGAGGAGAGGATAGCTTGGCGGTAGAGCTCGATGGACTTCGGGCCAGCGTCAAGCCCACCCCAGCCGTCAGGAATACCGGTGGCTAGATCGGCGGCGCAGGTGTTGGCGTCGGGGGAGAAAGCGTCCGAGCAGATGAAGTCGATCGGGAAAATCAGCTCCACGTTGCGAGCCGAGGCCTTGGCCACCAGCTCCTCAACGATCTTGGCGCCTTCCGGATCATACAGGCTGGTGCCAATCGGGGTACCGCGCAGCACCTTGTGGAAGGTGTAAGCCATCCCGCCGCCGATGATGATTTTGTCGGCCTTATCCAGCAGGTTTTTGATCAACGGGATCTTGTCGGCAATCTTGGCGCCGCCGAGGATGGCGAGCAGGGGACGGTCAGGATTGTCCAAGACCTTGGCGAACGCCTTGAGCTCGGCCTCCATAAGGAAACCGGCGGCCTTCACCGGGAGGGTGACGCCGACCATGGAGCTGTGGGCGCGGTGGGCGGTGCCGAAGGCGTCGTTGACGTAGACGTCGGCGAGCTTGGACAGGTCGGCGCGGAAGGCTTTGACCTTTTCGGGATCGGCTTTAACCGAGGTGCCGTCTTCGAGCTTCACCTTGCCCTCTTCCTCGATGTGGAAGCGCAGGTTTTCCAAAAGGAGGACCTGGCCGGGCTTGAGCGCGGCGGCGGCGGCCTCGGCGACCGGGCCGACACAGTCGGAGGCGAAGGCCACGGGCAGGCCGAGGACCTTTTCCAACTCGGCGGCGATGGGCTTAAGGGAGAACTTTTCGATCACCTGGCCATCTGGACGGCCGAGGTGGCTGGCGAGGACGACGGAGGCCCCTTTTTCAAGGGCGTATTTGATCGTGGGCAGCGCGGCGACGATGCGAGCGTTGTTGGTGATAGCCCCGGTTTTTTTGTCCTGGGGAACGTTGAAATCAACGCGCATGAACACGCGTTTACCGGCGAGATCGAGGTCGCGAATAGTCTTGAATTTGGACATAAGTAAATCCTCAGAAACGAAGCGCCCACGGAACACACCGAACACACGGAAGAATCAATTCCGTGTGTTCCGTGTATTCCGTGGGCAATACCTCAGTGGTGATTAGAGCTTGGCGGCGATCACCTTGGTGAGATCGACGACGCGGTTGGAATAGCCCCACTCGTTGTCATACCAGGAGACGAGCTTGAAGAACTTGCTATTGAGCTCGATGGAGGAGCCGGCGTCGAAAATCGACGACTGCTTGTCGTGGATGAAGTCGGAGGAGACGACCTCTTCTTCGGTGTAACCGAGGATGCCCTTGAGGTAGGTCTCGGACGCCTTCTTGAGGGCGGCCTTGATCTCGGCGAGGGAGGTTTCCTTGGTGGTCTTGAAGGTCAGGTCGACGACGGAGACCGTCGGGGTCGGCACGCGGAAAGCCATACCGGTGAGCTTACCCTTAACCTCGGGGATAACCAAGGCGACGGCCTTGGCAGCGCCGGTGGCGGACGGGATGATGTTCTGGGCGGCAGTACGGCCACCCTTCCAGTCCTTCTTGGACGGACCGTCGACGGTCTTCTGCGTGGCGGTGTAAGCGTGCACCGTGGTGAGCAGACCTTCCTCGAGACCGAAACCTTCCTTGAGCAGCACGTGCACGAGGGGCGCGAGGCAGTTCGTGGTGCAGGAGGCGTTGGAAATGATGCTGTGCTTGGAAACGTCGAGTTTGTCGTCGTTGACGCCCATCACGATGGTGATGTCTTCGCCCTTGGCCGGAGCGGAAATGATGACCTTCTTGGCACCGGCGGTGATGTGGCCCTTGGCTTTTTCGGCCTCGGTGAACAGACCGGTGGACTCGATGACGATGTCAACGCCCAGCTTGGCCCAGGGGAGCTCGGCGGGGGACTTGGCGGAGACCACGAGGATCTCTTTGCCGTTGATCACCAAAACGTCATCCTCGGCTTTGTCAGGCGAGGATTTCTTGGAAGAAACGGTGCCGTGGAACTTGCCCTGAGTGGAGTCGTATTTGACGAGGTAGGCGAGGTTGTCAGCCGGGACGATGTCACCGACGGCGACGACGTCGAGTGTGGTACCGAGCAGACCTTGTTCAACAAGGGCGCGGAACACGAGACGACCGATACGACCAAAACCGTTGATTGCGACTTTTACTGCCATGGGAGGAATCCGTTTCTATGAGTTAGGTTGCTGAGATAAGTTAACCGCACCGGTCAGGCACGGGGTCTGGAAAAGAAGCGGTACAGCGACGATTAGCAAGGGTTTTGGGTACGCACTCCCTGCTAATTCCAGGGCCTTTATTGGCCGAACCTGAAGCTTAGGCCTCGAGAATCCACAAGGCGCAGCCCAAGGACGGCAGGTAAAGCTCGTCGTCCACCGGCTGGCGGAGCGCGATCAGACCGGACTCGGTAAAGAACCGCTCGTGGTCGGCGAGTTGCCGCCAGCGCGCCGAGGCCACCCCCGGGGCAAGCGAGATGGTGACGTCGCCCAAGGTGTTGTTGATCGCAAAAAGCAGCTGCACCGAGCCCTGGGAATTGTCCGCGTTGTAAAGGATGGCAGCGGCCGCTGTGTTGCGCGCCCAGTAAAACTGGAAAAACCCCTCGCTGGCCCGGGTAAAATGCCGGACAAGGCGGCCCGCCTCCGAGCGGCGAAAGGCGATCCAATCGGCGTAGTAGGTGTGCGTGGACGGAAACTTGTAGATGCGGCGATAATCAAGGGCGTTCACCTCGCCCATCTGGTAGGTGTTGTGAATCCCCAGCTTGGAGCGGATGAAGTCCTGGCCGGCCGAGAGCATCGGGATTCCCACCGACATGAACAGGATCGCCGCCATCAGATGGGTGCGCCGGCGATCATTGGCGGTGGGCGTGTCACCGTTGCGGTTCGCGTTGTCGGTGATGTTGTCGATCCACGTCTTGTCGTCGTGGGACTCCGTGTAGTTGACCGTCTGCGCGGGCCACTTGGCGTAATACCAGGGCGAGCCCTTCAGGTAATATTCGAAACCCTCGCGCGTGCCGCTGCCACGCACATACTCGCGCACGAAATTGCGGTAACCGTCGTTCCAGGACGCCCAGCCGGTGTCGCGTAATTCTCCGGCAATATGCCCGCGAAAGCTCCACGGCTCGGCGATCAAGATCACGTCGGGCTTCACCCGCTTGAGTCCGATCTCGACCTTGGTCAACACGGGCTCGCTCACCAAATCGGCGAGGTCAAAACGGAAGCCGTCCACTCCGTAGGTCTCAATAAGGTGCTGGCAGCTATCAATAATGAGCCGCGTGACCATGGCCGCCGAGCAGCGCAAGTCGTTGCCACAGCCACTCCAATTGGACAAATGACCCTTATTGTCCTGTTCGAAGTAATAAAGCCGGTCGACAAACATCAGGTGGGCGGGCTCACCCACGTGGTTGTAGACGACGTCCAGAATCACCGCCATACCGCGGCGGTGGAAAGCCTGCACCAACTCCTGCAATTCCTTCACCCCGCTGGCCTGGGACGGAT
>JBILBW010000156.1:0-5591 GCA_044353465.1 Rariglobus sp.
TTTGGAGATGATCGCGGGGGCGGGGTGAGTGGTCCCTTCGGTGGGGCGAGGGGGGGTATTCATGGCTGGTAGTTGGAGGGGAATAGATCGGGGTGTGGCCGCACGCCGGGAGCGTGGGGGTGGGGTGCCTCAAGGTGCCCCACCAGAGGGTTCCGCACCATGGGGTGTTTCCCACCTGAAGGCGGGCGGCGCGCCACCAGCCTCCGGGCTGGTTAACCCACTCGGCCGCCGATCCGCACCGTGGGCCTTATCGGGCCGGCGGGACGCCCTGCAACCGGCTAATCATGCCAATTAACCGGTGGACGTTTTCCGGGGCGATGCGATCGGTGACGATCGTCCGCGGGTAGGTGTGGTTGATGTCGAGGTGCATCCCTTCTTCGCTTCCGGGGCGCACGAAATCCTCGATGAAATCCATCCCGCCTTTCGGTTTGATCCAGCGGTAATACGGATCGGGGTCGTCGCTCTCGATCACGATGTGGTGGTGCAGGAAGATGTTACAATACAGCGTAAGATCGCGAAACGAGGCGAACCACGTGGGCGGATTGAGCAACTGGTCGCGGATGATAAGGTTCATGAGCAAATCCTTTCGGCCGGCCTGACCTCCTCCTTTATCGGCACAAGACGTGGGGGAATCGAGCCCCGGATCGCAAAAAGCGCGGCGACTTTAGCCTTCTATCCGGCTGGTTCTGTCTTCATGCGTGGAGGTTTACTTTTACCATGAACACACCGCGTAAACCTGTCCTTCTCATCATCCGCGACGGCTGGGGCTTTAACCCCCACCCCGAGCAGGCTGCCACCAACGCCGTGGCGCTGGCTAAAAAGCCGGTCGATGACGCCCTCCAGGCCTCCGCCCCCGTCGCTTACGTCTCCGCCAGCGGCCTCGATGTCGGCTTGCCCGACGGTCAGATGGGCAACTCCGAGGTCGGCCACGAAAACATTGGGGCGGGCCGGATCGTCGACCAGGAACTGGTGCGCCTGAATAAGCTCTTCTCTGAGAAGCAGCTTGCCAACAACGCCACGTGGCACGGGGTGGTGGCCCGGGTCAAGGCCTCGCCCACCGCCAAGCTCCACCTCATGGGCATCGTCTCCGACGGCGGCGTCCACGGGATGCTTGAGCACCTTTACGGGCTGCTCGTTCAGGCCAAGCTCGATGGCATTCCCGGCGACCGGGTGTTTATCCACGGGTTCACCGACGGCCGCGATACCGCGCCGACCAGCGCCCTGGGTTTCGTGCGCGCTGTCGAGGCCAAGATCAAGGAGCTCGGCTACGGCCGCATCGCCTCGATCTGCGGCCGCTTTTGGGCGATGGACCGCGACAACCGTTGGGAGCGGGTGCAAAAAGCCTACGACCTGCTCACCGGCCGTGCGTTCGCCGCCACCGCCACCTCGGCCGAGGCGGCCGTCCAGAGTTACTACGATAACCCGCTCAGCGAGACCCAGAAGGGCGACGAGTTCGTCCCGGCCACCGCCATCGTCGATGCCGCGGGCAAGCCCCTGGCCACGTTCCAAAACGGCGACGCCGTCGTGTTTTATAACTACCGCGGCGATCGTCCCCGCGAGATCACCCGGGCGTTTGTGATGGACGAGTTCACCGAGTTTAACCGCGGCCCGAAGCTCGACCTTTATTACGCCACCATGACCGAATACGAGGCGGGCCTGCCGGTGAAGGTCATCTCGCCCAAGCCGGAAAAGCTCAAAAACATCCTCGGCGAAGTCGTTGCCGCCGCAGGCATTGCCCAGTTCCGCTGCGCCGAGACCGAGAAGAACCCGCACGTCACCTTCTTCTTTAACAACTACCGCAAGGAGCCGTTCCCCGGTCAGGTCAACGCCTGCCCGGCCAGCCCGAAGGTCCCCACCTACGACCTTCAGCCCGAGATGAGCGCCGCCGAGGTGACCGCGCTGTCCAAGGCGGCCATTCTTTCCGGCAACTACGGCTTCATCGCTGTCAACTTCGCCAATCCCGACATGGTTGGCCACACCGGCTCGGTGCCGGCCACGGTCAAGGCCTGCGAAGCCACCGATGTGGGCGTGGGCGAACTGCTCGCGGCGCTCAAGCAGGTGGGCGGGCAGGCGGTGATCTGTGCCGACCACGGCAATGCCGAGCAGATGTGGGACGCCACCCTGCAGGGTCCGCACACCGCCCATACCCTTAACCTCGTCGAGGTGTTTGTGGTCGGCGAGGGCCTCACCAAAGCGGGCACCACGATGCGCTCCGGCGGCCGTCTGGCGGACATCGCCCCGACCGTGTTGCATTTGATGGGCCTGCCCAAGCCTGCCGAGATGACCGGTCAGAGCCTGATCGTGGCTTAACCCGCTTCTGGCATTGCGGTTACCCCCGGTCGTTGCGCCGGCCTGGGGCGACCACCGGCGGACGGCGATCCCCGGCCACCCGCCCGGGAACGGGCGGAAGTGGGTTGCGGTTTGCTTCGGTTCGGCAAGCGCGCCGTTCTCCACGTGGCCAAAGGGGTTAACCCCGCACAGCGGCCGGCAACCGTTAATCGGGCCGCCTCTGCCCGAATAAAGGCGCGGGGCGAATCGCTTTCCGGCGGATTCGGCCCTTGGTTTTTTCAGACCGGGTTTACACCCTGTGCGATCATGACCTCCGTCCTAATCCCCTCCCGCTGGCAATGGGCCTACGCCCTGGCGCTGGCCGCCACCGTGGTGTGGGCCTCCAGCCATGGGCGGGTGGCGGTGCCGGACTGCGCTGATTTTGCCCACTTCGACAAGCTCGCCCACGCTTCGATCTTTGGCCTGCTGGCGACCTTGGTGCTGCGGCCGTTTCGCACCCGCCGTCTCGTTTGGGCGATCCTGATCGTGTCCCTGTTCGGCGCGACCGACGAGCTCCACCAGCATTTAACCCCCGGCCGCTCCATGGACGCGCTTGATTGGCTCGCTGACACCCTGGGTGCGGTCGTCGCGGTGAGTGTTTATACCTTCTGGACCGGTTATCGCCGCACCTTGGAACTGAGGCTGGTTAAGCTCAAACCCCGAGGGGCCGCCGCTCTTCAGTCCGCCCCCGCTCAATCTGCATCATGATTCCCGCCGAAGCCCAAAACCGGATCGCCCAACTGCGCCAAGAACTCGCCGCTCACGACGAGCATTATTACCGGCAGGCGCGCCCCGTGATCAGTGACTTTGAGTACGATGTGTTCAAAGCCGAACTGGCGGACCTGGAGGCGCGTTTCCCCGAATTGGCCGCGGCCAACTCACCCACCCGCCGGGTGGGCGATGACCGCTCGGAGGGGTTCGCCCGGGTCAAACACCGGCTGGCCATGACCACGCTGGACAACACTTACGACGAAACCGAGCTGCGTGAGTTCCACGCCCGCCTGGTTAAGGCGCTGGCGCGCGGGGACCTCGACTACACCGTCGAGCCCAAGATCGACGGGGTCGCGGTCAGCCTCACCTATGAACACGGTCGGCTCACCCGCGCGGTCACCCGCGGCGACGGCGAGGAGGGCGACGATGTGACCGCCAACGTGCGCACCCTCCGCGGCCTGCCGCACACGCTGCGCCGGAGCGATGATCTGCTCGCGCCGGCCGTACCCGAGCTCATCGAAATCCGTGGTGAAATCTTTCTGCGAGAGGAGGAGTTTCGGCGCATCAACCAGTTGCAGGAGGAGGCGGGCGAGGCGCTTTACGCCAACCCGCGCAACCTGGCCGCCGGCACCTTAAAACTGCTCGATCCAAAGCTGGTGGCGGCCCGCCGACTCGAGGTGGTCCTCTACGGCATGGGCGCGTGCGAACCGGCCCCCGAGCTGCTCGCCCTCGATGCCCAAACCACTTTGCAAACCCGCCTGCAGGACTGGGGCTTGCCGGTGGTGGAACAGTTTTGGGCGGTGCGAGGCATCGACGCAGTCTGGGCCGCGATTGGCGAACTCGACCGGTTGCGGCGCTCCTTTGCCTACCCGACCGACGGCGCGGTGGTGAAATTGAACCGGTTTTCCCAACAGGCTGTGGTCGGCTACCGCGGTGCGGGTCAGGCGGCGCGCAAACTTTCGCCGCGTTGGGCCTGCGCCTACAAGTTCGCCCCCGATCGGGCCGAGACGCGCATCCGCGCGATCAGCTTGCAGGTCGGGCGTACTGGCGCGGTTACTCCGGTGGCCGAACTCGAGCCGGTGCTGCTTGCCGGCACCACGGTGAAGCGCGCCACCTTACACAATGCCGACGAGATTGCCCGCAAGGACGTGCGCGTCGGCGACACCGTGCTGGTGGAAAAAGCCGGCGAAATCATCCCGGCGGTCGTCGCCGTGCTGCTCGCTAAGCGCCCCGCCGACAGCGTCCCTTACGTGTTCCCGACCGAATGCCCGGCCTGCGGGACGGCGCTGGTGCGCGAGGAGGGCGGCGTTAAATGGCTGTGCCCCAACGCGGCGTGCCCGGAAAAGGTGCGCCGCAAGATCGAGCATTTCGCCGCCAAGGCCTGCCTGGATGTGGACGGGCTTGGCGAGGAGGTGGTCGACCTGCTGCTGCGTCACGGGCTGATCCGCAACCAGGCGGATTTGTTCTCGTTAAAGGTGAGCGAGTTGCTGCCGCTTAAAAAAGCCGGCGAGGTTTGGGCGAATAATTTGGTCAACGCCATCGCCGCCCGCCGCCGGGCCGATCTGTGGCGGGTGATCCACGGGCTCGGCATTCCCCAGGTCGGCGCGGCCTCGGCCAAGGATTTGGCGCGGCGCTTCCGCTCGCTCGAGGCGCTGGCGGCGGCCTCGCTTAACGACTTGGTGCAAATCGACGGCTTTGGTGAAAAAACCGCCGAGGCGGTGCGGCGCTGGTTCGACGAGCTAGCCAACCAGGCGCTGGTCGCCGCTCTGCTGGCGGCCGGGCTGGAGCCGACCCCGCCGGGAGAGGCTGCCGGGGGGGCGGTCCTAGCGGGCAAGACCCTCGTTTTGACCGGGACGTTGCCGAGTTTGTCGCGCGAGGAAGCCGCGGCTTTGATCGAGGCGGCGGGCGGTAAAGTCAGCGGGAGTGTGTCCCGCAAAACCCATTACGTGGTCGCCGGTGAGGAGGCGGGTTCAAAGTTGGAAAAAGCCCAAACTCTCGGCGTGCCAGTCCTCGACGAGGCCGGGTTGCGGGCCCTGCTTGGCTGAGTGCGTGGGGACTGCCAGTGCGTTCGCCCGTTGATCTCCGGGCGCTAAAACGCCCCGCTTCCTAAACAAGGACGGCGGGGCGTGCTCGGGTTACGCTTCCCGTGGCCCGGCCTCGGGGTCCGTGCGTTAGAAGCGGTAGCGCGCACCCAGCGAGAACCGCCACGGGTCGAGCTGCGGTTCGGTCAGGGGCGCCGAGTTCGTCAGCACGTCGGTGCGCAGCATGATGCGTTTGACTTCGGCGTTGAGCGTCCAGCACTCGTTGAGCGGGGAGTCGGCGCCGATCTGGCCGGCCGGGCCGACGCTGTAATCCTAGAGCTTGATGGCCCAGCCAGAGAGAGCGTCGTCAAAAAATGAGCGTGAAAATAACGCCCGCAGCGACGGAGACGCTCACTTTGTCCGCCGGATTAAGGGTGTAGTTGGCGAGTAGGGTGGGGGGGCACTCGCTGAAGGTGCCGATCTTGGCGCCATTGAGTTTGGCTGGTGTGCCTTACCGGGTTTCGTCCCGCC
>JBILBW010000057.1:0-17312 GCA_044353465.1 Rariglobus sp.
CCAGCGAGATCTTCATGCCGAAGAGGGCCGCGCCGAGGATCCAGGAGTTAGCCATGTTGCAGGCGGTGTCGCCCAAAAACGCGATCTTGCGGCCCTTGAGCGAGGCGAGCAGGTCGCCGCCCTTGGGCGCCCAGCGCTCGGCCAGAGTGAACGCGTCGGTGTAAATCTGGCAGGGGTGGAGGAAATCGGTGAGCGCGTTGATCACCGGAATGGTGCCGCTGGCGGCCAACCGCTCGACCTCGCTGTGATCGTAGGTGCGCACGATCAGACCGTGGACAAAGCGCGACAGCACCTTGGCGGTGTCTTCGACCGACTCACCGCGGCCCAACTGGATGTCATTTTTGTTCAGGAACAGCGGATTGCCCCCGAGCTCGTGCACGCCGACCTCGAAGGAGACGCGGGTGCGAGTGGAGGACTTTGAGAAAATCAGCGCCCAGGTCTGGTGCTCGAGCACCGGGGGGGTGTGCCGGCCCCGTTTGGCTTTAAGCTCGCGAGCCAAGGCAAAGACTTCCGCCACCTCGTGGGGCTTAAAGTCCGTCTCTTTGAGGAAGTGCTTCATGGAAAAATGAAGCGGCCATGCGTAAGTCATCCTCACGCCTCCGACGAGAGCAAAATTAGGGCCGTCCCTGGCTCGGGCGAGATCGCGCCCTGCGCGCCGAGCGTAACAGACTCCGGTTGACCCACACGTTGGCGGGCTGCGTGCGCGGAAAACCAAGCCACGGCGGACCAACGCAGCCCGGGTTTGGGGCAACGGTCGCCCTCCCACGCCGCCCCCCGTAAACAGGCTCGCCCGTTCCGTGCGGCGGTGGGCAATGGGCGGGGGGAGCGGGGTCACCAGCAAACGGGGGAGGGCCGCATGGGGCAAAGAGCGTGGGTGAAAAGAGGGCGGTCACCCTGGGGGGCGGTAGTCACCCTAGTGATGGCTGCGGGAACCCTGGCCTTGGGCTGCTGAGCGGCCTAAATTTCCTTGGCATCGGGCACCACCCAGCCCAACAAAGCAGAGCCCAGTCAAACCACAGCCTTGCACCCGTTCCGCTCGCCCCATTGACCTTGGCTTGGTAAAACCCCGACACCGTCCCCCGTTTGATTGCCCCGCTCCACCACTGCACGCCTCCCCCTTCGTTCACCGGCAGTCTCCTCTGGCTGTGCCTGATCGGCAGCCTGCTCACCGGCTTGAGCGGCTGTAAACCCGCGCCCCCGCACGAGCGGTCAACCCCTGAATTCGCCAGCCTGCGGCCAGTGCCATCCGTCCCAGTTCGCAGCCTGGAAAAGCACCGACTACGCTTTGGCCAACCGACTGCCGGGCCCGGAGCATCAGGCCGCATTGGCCCGCTTTCCCGAAAACCTGCCCGCCAACCCAGAAAAGACCCCGCTGATGATTCTTGGCCACCAGCCGGTCTGGCAGCCGCTGATCCCAGCGCCCGGCGGGCGCTGGCAAGCCCATGCCCTCGCTTTTGACCCCGCCACCGCCAGCTTCCGCTCCACCTGGGGCGAACAGGGCATCGGCTGCATCCAATGTCACGGCACACCCGCCGCCGGCCACGGCCAGCCGCCCGAGCCCGCGCCGTGAGCGCCGCCCAGGCCGGCCAACCGCAAGCAGCCAATGGCCTGCTTGAGCTGCTTGCCACCGAGGACATCCCCGATGGGGGCGCCACCTACCTCAACCTGCTCGCCCCCGCCGTCGAACAACCCGCGGTGCGCAAAGCCCGCAGCCGAAGCTTCGCGCGTTGCGCCTGGGCGTTAGGCCTTGGCGGCGAGCACACCGCGGATGATTTCCACGCTCCGGGCCAGCTCCTCGGCCGAAGCGGTAAGGGGGGGCAGCAAGCGCACCACATTGCCGCCGGCCGATGGCGCGAGCAGGCCGGCCTCGCGCAGCGCGGTCACGTAGGGGATCGGGTCGCTGGCGAGCTGAAGTCCTAACATAAAACCGCGGCCGCGCACCCCAAGCAGCTGGGCCGGGTACTCCGCCGCCAGCGCCTGCAACGCAGCGAGCCAGTCCGCACCGGCCGCGGTGACGTGGGCCAACAACCCGTCGCGCTCGATCACGTCCAACACCGCCAAGCCCGCCGCGCAGGCCAGCGGCGTGCCGCCAAAGGTGGTGCCGTGCATGCCGGGCTGGAACAACTCGGTCGCCTTCGGCCCCACCCAGATCGCGCCAATCGGGAAACCACCCCCGAGGCCCTTGGCCATACCGATCGCGTCAGGCTTCACCCCGGCGTGCTCGAAAGCGTAGAACTTTCCCGTGCGCCCGATGCCGCACTGCACCTCGTCCAAAATCAGCAGCAGGTTGTGCCGGTCGCACAGCGCGCGCAGACCAACCAGAAACTCGGGGGTGGCCGGGTTGACTCCGCCCTCTCCCTGAATCGTTTCGACAAAAATCGCCGCAGTCGAGTCGTCGACCAGCGCCTCGAACGAAGCGAGGTTGTTGAGCTCACCAAAGGCAAACCCCGGCACCAGCGGGCGAAAACCCTTTTGTATTTTTTCCTGGGGCGTGGCGCTCATCCCGCCGAAAGTGCGGCCGTGGAAGGCGCTCAGGGCGCAAATCACCTTGTAACATTTGCCCTCTTGGCCGCCGGCCTTGGTCGCACCATGAAGACGGGCGAGCTTGAGCAGGGCCTCGTTGGCCTCGGCCCCGCTGTTGCAGAAAAACACCCGGCCCGGCCCCGCGTAACCGACCAGCCGCCGCGCCAGTTCCCCCTGGTTGGGATTGCGGAACAGGTTGCTCACGTGGACGAGTTCGCCGGCCTGGCGCTGCACCTCGGCAACCCAATGCGGGTGGCTATGGCCGAGCGCGCACACCGCGATCCCCGAGGTGAAATCCAAAAACGGGCGCCCCTGATCGTCCCAAACATACGACCCGCTGCCGCGCACCAGGGTGAGCGGGGGACGGCCGTAGTTTTTCATCACATGGGCGTCGTAAAGATCGGCCGTGCTCGGGGAAGCGACATCGGAGCGGTTCATAAATGGAGAAAAAATCCAAGGGTGCGCGCCCGCGGGCCGGCGATCAACGGCAACGGCTTCGATTGACCGAACACCGCCGCGTTCGCCCGCCGGCGGGCTGCCCGCTTTTAAAAAAGTTTAGCCGTGGACGATTTCGGTGCCGATGCCCTTGTCGGTGAAAATCTCCAGCAGCAGCGAGTGGGCGAGGCGGCCGTCAATGAAGTGGACGCGCTGCACGCCTTCTTGCAGCGCCCGCACCGCGCTGAGCACCTTCGGACGCATGCCCTTGTCGATCACGCCGCGCTTTTTAAGGTCGTCGACTTGGGACACTTTAAGGGTGGAAATGAGGGACTCCGCGTCGGATGGGTTGGAGAGCAGGCCGGGCACGTCGCTCATGTAAACGAGCCGGCGGGCGCGCAGGGCACTGGCCACGCGGCCGGCCACCAGGTCGGCGTTAACGTTGTAGGGTTTACCGTCGAGCCCCTCGGCGACTGGCGAGATCACCGGGATGTTGCCATCGGCGATTTCCTTTTTGATCAGCTTCACCTTTACCTCGGTGACCTCGCCCACGTAGCCGAGGTCAACGGTGTTGCCGTTGTCATCCACCGTGAGCTTTTCGCAAACCAGCACGCTGTCGCCGGCCAGACCCTTGGTCTTGGCTTTGGCGAGGGCGATGGCAGCGCAGACGTCCTTGTTAACGACCTCGTCGAGGGTTTTTTTGACGATGCCCACGGTGGCCTCGTCGGTGATACGCATGCCGTTGGGGGCGAACTGCGACTTCAGGCCGGAGGATTCCAGAGCCTTGGTGATGGCTTTGCCGCCGCCGTGGACGACCACCACGTTGATGCCGACGGAGGCCAGGAACGCGATGTCGTAGGCGACGCGGTTGCGCACCTCGAGATCGGGATCGTCCATGAAACTGCCGCCGTATTTGACGACAAAAGTGGAGCCGCGGAAATCTTGGATGTAAGGCAGGGCTTCGAGGAGCACCTTCGCCTTGGTGGTAATTTCGTTAACGTTCACGTAGCTGTGTTGGATAAGTTAATGACGGGTAAATCACGCGCGGCCGGCATTTCCATCTTATTTCTCGGCTAGCGCAGGAATTCACACACTCCGCGAACCGTGTGCGCACATTCGGCTTCACTCTCGCCCGCCGCGCGTCCCTTTTAGGCGCGTGTCCAGCACCGCCCTCACCTTCTCCTCCTGCGCGGAACACCGCGCCTGGCTCGCCACTCAAGCCGCGCTCCCGCGTGGCTTTCGCGTCGGTACGACGCGCTTCGACTTCATGCCGAAGGAGGCGCCCAAGCCCGCCAAGATGACCCTCACGCTCATCGCACTCGACCAGCCCACCCCGGACTTCGCGGCGATGTTCACTAAAAACGCCTTCCCCGGTGCCCCGGTGATCGTCGGCCGCCAGCGTCTCGGCGAGCCCGTGCTCGGCGCGATCATCATCAACAACAAGATTTCCAACGTCTGCGCGCCCGGCGGGGTCGAAACCTCGGAGCGCGTCTGCGTGGAAACAGCCCGCCTGCTCGGATTGCCGGCCACCGCCGTGCTACCATCCTCCACCGGCGTGATCGGGTGGGGTTTGCCCGCCGAGGACATCGTCGCTCACCTGCCGCAGGCCGCCGCCGCGCTCAGCGCCGGCTCCATTCTGCCCGCAGCCGAGGGCATCGTGACCACCGACCTTTATCCCAAAGTGCGCAGCGCCCAGCTCGGCGCGGGCCGGATCGTGGGCATCGCCAAAGGCGCCGGCATGATCGAGCCGAACATGGCCACGATGCTCGTTTACCTGCTGACCGACTTGGCCGTGCCCCGCGACACACTGCGCGCCGTGCTCAAGCGCGCCGTGGATGTTTCCTTTAACCGCATCAGCGTAGACAGCGACACGAGCACCTCGGACACGGTCGCGCTGGTCTCGTCGAGCCAAGTGCCCTGCGCAGACCTGGCCGCCTTCGAAGCGGCGCTTACGCAAGTGTGCCGGGACTTGGCCGAGGACGTGGTGCGGAATGGCGAAGGCGTGCGCCACGTCATTCGCGTGCAGGTCAAGCAAGCCGCCACGCCCGCGCTGGCGATCGCGCTGGGCAAGGCGATCGTCAACGCGCCGCTGTTTAAATGCGCGGTGGCGGGCAACGACCCGAACGTCGGCCGCTTGGTGCAAGCGATCGGCAAACATGTGGGGGCGCACGCCCCGCAAACCGACTTGTCCCAGCTGCGGGCGAGCATTGGCGGAATCGAGATTTTCGCCGGCGGGGCATTTCGCCTAAATCCGGAAAAGGAAACCGCCCTGGTGGCCCACTTTCAACACGCCGAGCTCTACGCGAGCCAGCCCAGCGCCGAGGGCATTTTCAGTGCGACGGTGGATTATCCGCCGCACGAACGCTGTGTGGAAATCGAGATCGATCTCGGTTCAGGGGCGGCGGGGGCGACCGTGTTCGGGGGCGATTTGACGCACGAATACGTGAGCGAGAACGCGGATTACCGCAGCTAAGCGCCGGCTGGTCGCGCCGATCCCCGCGCTCGCGCTCCGGTCCACGGTCAAAGGCGCGCGGTGGGCGCTGGCGTGATCATAAGCGTCATCATTGATCTTTAGCTTCAACGTAAGCGTGATCTGCCTAGAGATCGCGAGCGGGGTCGGGCGGCCAAATCCAAAGTGTCACCTATTAGGTGACACTTAAGCTCGAGCTGAGCCTCGGCGTGTCGCTCACTTTACCCCGCCCTTGAGTGTCACCTAATAGGTGACACTCAAGGGCGGGCCCCGGAAGGCGGGGTGCCGATTCCTGAGCAGCTTAAGCTCAAGGAGGGCAGCTAAGGGTTGCACGTAGAAACACGGCTAAGACGCCTCACGGCGCAGCCAACTTTCCCCCTTGCCCGCGGTTGCGGCGGGCCAACACACTGCGCGCCGATGTCACAATCGTTTGCCCGGATCGTCTTTGCGGTCACGGCGGTTTTCTTCGCCGCCTTCTTTATTTGGCCGTTGGTCCAAATCCTCAAAGGCGGCTTCCTCGACACCGACGGCCGCCCCACCCTCGACTACGTGGGCGCCCTGCTCTCCGACCCGATCTACCTCGGCGGCCTGGGCAACTCCTTCCTGCTGGCCTGCGCCTCCACCGCACTCACCTTTATGATCGCGCTGCCGCTGGCGTTTTTGAGCGACCGCTTTCAATTCCCGGGCAAAGCCCTGCTCGGCTCCGTCGTACTGCTGCCGATGATCCTGCCGCCCTTCGTGGGCGCGATCGGCATTAAACAGATTTTCGGCCAATACGGAGCGCTCAACGCCCTGCTGATCGAGCTCGGCCTGCGCCCCGCCGGCTGGTCGTTCGACTGGTTCGCCACCAGCCCGTTTTGGGGCATCGCCTTGGTGAACGCCCTTTCGCTTTACCCGATCATCTACCTCAACGCCACCGCCGCCCTCGCCAACATCGACCCGGCGATGGAGGAGGCTGCGGAAAACCTCGGCTGCACCGGCTGGCGGCGGTTTTTTAAAATCACCCTGCCACTGATCCGCTCCGGCCTGTTCGCCGGCGGCACGCTGGTGTTTATCTGGGCGTTCACCGAGCTGGGGGTACCGCTGATTTTCGACTACCCGCGGGTGATCGCGGTGCAGATTTTTTACGGGCTCAAAGACCTCGGCGGCTCGCCCGCGCCCTACGCCCTGGTCGCGATTCTGCTGGTGAGCACCACCGTGATCTACGCGGTCGGCAAAGGTCTGTTCGGCCGGGCCGCACCCGCGATGATGGCCAAGGCCACCAGCTCAGGCGGCCCGCGTCCCCTGCCCCGCCTCGCGGCCTGGGCCTGCACGGGGGCGTTTGCGGGAATCACCTTTGTGGCGGTGCTGCCGCACCTCGGCGTGGTGCTGGTGGCCTTCGCCAGCGACTGGTACGCGAGCGTGTTTCCCCAAAAACTCACGTTGGTCAACTTCCAGCTGGCCCTCGGCCACCCGCTGACCGTGCCGGCCATCGCCAACTCGCTCAAATTCGCCAGCCTGTCCACCCTGGTCGACCTGGTTCTGGGCATCGCCATCGCCTACGTGGTCGTGCGCTCGAAAATAGCCGGCCGCCAGGTGCTCGACTTCCTCGCCATGCTGCCGCTGGCCGTGCCCGGCCTGGTGCTCGCCTTCGGCTACCTGGCGATGAGCCAGGAGGGAAAAGTCTTCGCCTGGCTCAACCCGGTGGCCGACCCGACGATTTTGTTAATCATCGCCTATTCGGTGCGCCGCCTGCCCTACGTGGTGCGCTCGGCCGCCGCCGGCTTCCAGCAGACCAGCGAAACCCTTGAAGAGGCCGCGCAAAACCTCGGCTGCCCCCCGCTCAAGGCGGTTTTTCGCATCACCCTGCCGCTGATCGCCGCCAACCTGCTCGCCGGGGGCATCCTCGCCTTCGCCTTCGCCATGCTGGAGGTGAGCGACTCGCTGATCCTCGCGCAAAAGCAGGCGTTTTATCCGATCACCAAAAGCATTCTCGAGCTCTTCCAACTGCTCGGGGATGGCAAATTTATGGCCAGCGCCCTCGGGGTCTGGGCGATGGTGTTTTTGGGCCTCACGATCGCCGGCCTGAGTGTCGTCCTCGGCAAGAAACTCGGGGCGATTTTCCGCGTTTAGGCGGGCGCATTTTTGCAATCCGAGCGACGACCGCCGGGCGCCCGCCGGGGTTGGGTCCAAAGCTCGCCGGGCGGGCGGACCTCCTTCAGTTCACGCCTAGGGGCCAAGGGGCGAGGCCCTTTGAGCACCCGCACAGGGCGCCGAGCTCAGGTGGCCCCGGGCTAAAGCGCGGGGGGATCAGACCGCCCGGACTACTCGTTAAACTCGTCAAACGGCTTAGGGGCCGCGGCCGGTGCGGACGCACCGGGTCCCTGGGCGGATTCCCGCGCCTTCACCTCTTCCTCGCGCTGCTCCAGCTCGGTTTCCTTTTCCTGCTGCTCCTGCACTTTCTCAAAAAGGCGGGCTTCGCTGGTTTCCAGGAATTTCTCCCGCTCCCGCAGGGCATCAAGCGCTTCGCACACCTGCGCTTCGCGCCGGTCCAATTCCGCCTTCAGGGCATGCAGGGCGGCCTGCGCCCCGGGGAGTAAACCACCCCCGGAGAGGGTGGTCTTTTTGGCCGCGTTTAACAGGGCTTGATGATGCTGAAGCAACGCCTCGGCCTCGGCGAGGTCACGCTCCCGTTCGGCCAAACGGCTCTCCCGCTCCGTCAAAGCCTGTTCCCGTTCCGCCAACGCCCGCTCGCGCTCCGCGTCCACCTGCGCCCCACCCGCGGCCACCTCCGCAGCGACGGCCGCCAAACCCTGGGCGGAGGTTTGATCCCACTCCTCCGACGCCCGCAGCACGGTTAACAGGTGGGCGATTTGCCGCCGTGCCTCGAGTTTTTCTACAACGTTATGCTCGGAACCGGTGCGTTGCGTCCGGATCGAGGGTCCGCGGCGGGGTAACGCCAAGACCGGCACGGCCGGTGGAAACCCCGGACTTCCTCCCGGGCGGACAAAGGGACCATTGGGAGCCGGTTGTTTGTTCATGCGGTGGTCCTCATCCAGGTGAAGAGTTGCCGCCAAAAACCTGCCGCCGGGGCTGGGGCCAAGATGGGGGCGGGCGCACCGAGCAAATCCGCCACCACCGCCGCGGTGGCTGCATCGCCGAGGGGGGCGACCAGTTGGCTAATCGGGGAGCCAGCGGCGATCAGCCGCTGTAGCGCCCCATAATCGTCGGCACAGAACCCACGCAACAGCGCGGCGTGCAACTGAAGAGCGGCGCACGCCTGGGTCACCTGTTGCTTGGACACCGTGCGGGCAAGGGCCAGCCCGGCGGCCGGCAGCCGGTGATTCACCCGGTGGGCCAGCGCCGCCTGTAGGGCCGGGGTTTGCCCGTGGACCCCCTGCACCAGCCCTTCGAGATAATGCAGCCCGGTCGCGCCCGGTCGGAATGGCAGGTAACGCGCCACCTCGGCCTCATCGATGTTCGAGAGCGCGTTAAGCAGGGACCGGAAATCCCCGCCCACGATTACCCGGCCGGCCATACGCTGGGCCGCCAAAACCAACTCCCCCACCGTACTGATCCTTTCCGACTGGCAAAACGCCTGCGTGTCCGCCGAAAGCGTGGTCAGGGCCACTGGGAAATCGGGGGTGATCCGCAGTTTAGCCAGGTTCTTCACCAGCGGGTTTTCCTCGTGCACCACCGTGGCGGACGGGGTGAGCATTTCCCCAAACGGGGTGTCAAAGGCGAGGGTTTCCTCGATGATCTGGATGAGCTGGTCGGTCACCCCGGGCGGTTGGCCGCGCAGGGCGAGGGATTCGCGCAACTCGAGATAAGTCAGGTCGAGGTAGGCTGAGGGCAGTTCGTGCGGCCCGGTCAGCGGCCAGGCCACCCCTTCCAGGTTTTGCGCCAGACTGGACAGCGGCGTGTCGGCCAAAATCGACGAGTTAAAGGCACTTCGGATCGCATCCCACTGCTGAGGGGTGTAGCGGGGGGAAGAGGGCGGGGGCACACACAAGGGCGGCGGGAGGGCGGGGTGGGTCATGGGCGGTGGGTTTCGATTTCGGTGGCGAGCGCGTGGTAATCGTGGACGACGTTGTCGCGGGTGGGGTCGGGGTTTTCCTGACCGATCAGGTTGACCGGCAGCCCAAGAGTGACCGCCCGCCGCACCACCATGGCGTCGCGGATCTGGGTGGCGAAAATCTTGGCGTCCGCCGCGGCGCGCTTAACCGTCTTGAACTGGTTAAGCCGCAGTTGCATGCGCATCTTGGGCACCTCGATATCAACCCCGGTTTTGATGGCGTTGAAGATGATGCCCCGAATCTGGGTGGGCGGGCCCATGGAGGCAGTGCGGAAGCCGGCCGAGCTTTGTTGAAACCGGCCGAGTTTTTCGACCAGCAGGGTGAACCCGATCAAGCTGAGGGCATCCGGATTGGAGGGGACATAAATCTCCTGGGAGCTAAACACCCCGCACTGGGACGCCCGCAGCAGGTTGGGCGGGCAGTCGAACAGCACATAGTCATAATCCCGGGCCAGCTCGCCGAGTTGCTCTTGGAAGAGGAGATAGGCCGGCTTTTTGGGGTCGCCGTTGTACTCGTTTTCGAGATCCACCAAATTGAAGGTGGTGGGCAGCAGGTCCAGCCCGGGGAGCACGGGGCGGCCGGTTTTGTCCTGCACGACGTCACGCACCACCAAATCGCTCAAGAGCACCCCGCCGGGCTCGAAAAACGAATAGACCGAACCGTGCCCCCCGGCGTTGAGTTTATTCCAGCGCTCCAGCCGCATCAGCCAAATGCTGGCGTTGGACTGGGTGTCGAAATCGCAGAGCAACACGCGACGCCCCAGAGCAGCCAAACAGGCCGCCGTGTTCACAACGAGGGAGGTTTTACCCACGCCACCCTTGTAATTTAAAAAACTAATTTTTCGTGCCATCGCGAGTCAGAGAACCTGTGCCGAACCAAGAGCGCCCATCATGGGCCAATCGCGGCCCCGCGCCAGAGCCGCGCCGTGAAAAGCGGATTTTCACCAAATTTTACCAAAAATCGGGAGGCGCGGACGGGATTTAGCCAGGACTTTCACCCAGTTGGCACCTGATCGTCACCCCAACGACACGTGGCCCTGTTAGAGTGGGGGCAATGCTACCCTTGATTCTTTGTGTCGACGACGAGCCGGACATCACCGAACTCGTGCACTTTCACCTCACCCGGGCTGGTTTCCAGGTTGAAACCGCCGCCAACGGCCGGCAGGCGCTGCTGGCTGTCAACCGCCGCCGACCGGACCTGATCTTGCTCGACTTGATGCTGCCGGACATCGACGGGCTGGGCGTGTGCGAGATTCTCCGCCAGGAGGCGGAAACCGCGGTGATTCCCATCCTGATGCTAACGGCCTGGGCCACCACGGACGCCCGGAAAGTTGGTCTGGAACTGGGTGCACTCGATTATTTGACCAAACCGTTCAGCCCGAGGGAACTGACTCTTCGGGTGGAATGGGTGTTCAGCCGGCGGGGCAACGCGCAGTCCGGGCAGGCTTGCGCTGAACCGCAGGCGGGGGATTTGGCCCGCACTATCGGGGCGAATTAAGCCGTTGGGGGTTCGCCCCAAGGAGAGGCCGCCGACCGGAATCGGCCCTCAGCGTGGGCCCGAGGGTGGCGTCCGACACCGGGCCGGGTGGCGCAGGTTTCGCTGGCCTCGCCGGCGCCAGCACCTAGGCTAACGGCAATGCAGAAGTCCGCCGTCCGCGACGCAATTGTCGACCAACTCCAGCGTGAGCTCGCGCTGCAAGCGCGCGCCGCCCACGACGCCCGGGAACAGGCCACCAGCGAAGAGAGCAAATCCGAGGGCAAATACGACATGCGGGGCCAGGAAGCCGCCTATCTGGCCGAAGGCCAGGCGCGCCAAGCCGCCGAGATTGTCGAGGCCCTCACCCTGTACCACGGACTCGACTTGGCGGCCTGGCCGGCGGGGGCCCCCGCTGGAATTGGCGCGTTGATCACCCTGGAGGCGCGCGGCCGCACCCAGCATTATTTTCTCGGCCCGCGCAAGGGCGGCTTGGAGGCCGAAGCCGACAACGGGCGCTTCACTGTCGTCACCCCCGCTTCGCCATTGGGGCGCCAACTGGTTGGCAAACACCTGGGTGCCACCGTCCAGCTGCCCGGTCGCACCGGGCCGGTCGACCACCGGATCGTCGCGCTGGCCTGAAGACGGCGAGGCGGGAAGCGAGAGGGCGGGAGGCGAAGGAGAGCCGAGCTCCCGCGCGGCACCGGGCACGCCGGTGTGGACCCTTAACAGACGAGCGCGAGCTCGGCGCTCCCTGCGGGCTCTCGCGAGTTGAGTTGCCTGCCGCAGCGGATTGCGGTTTCACGAGCCCATGCGCCTTTCGCTTGCCGTCGTTTTTGCCCTGCTCACCTGCCGCCTGACCGCTTCGCTTCCGGCGGAGTTGGCCGCCGCGCTCAAAGATTTTCGCACTGAGGGCCCGCGCGGGTGGAGCTTCACGCAAACCTCCACCACCACCGAGCATAGCCGGGTGGAACACTTTAATCCGGTCGGCCGCGAATCCATCCAATGGACCCTGGTGCAGCAGGACGGGAAGGCCCCGAGTGAGGAGGCGATGGCCAAATATAAGGAGCTGAAAGCCCGCCGCTCATCCAACGAGAACGCACCCAATGTGAAGGACCAAATCAACCCCGACACGTGCGAGGTTGTGGCCGAAACCGAAGAGCTGGGCGTCTACCGATTCCAACTCAAACCCGGCGATAAAGACGACCAATCCGCCGCCTTTATGCGGGTGACCTACACGTTGCACCGGCCCAGCCGAACGATCGAGCGCATCGAACTGGCCAGCAGCGAGCCGTTCGCCCCCGTGTTGATGGTCAAGATCCAGGAGGCCCGCACAGTCATGGTTTACACCCGCCCCGAAGCCGACCGCCCCTCCCTCCTCAAGGAAGTGACCATGAAGGTACGGGGTCGCGCCATGTGGCTGCGCTCGCTCGACCAAGACATGACCATCGCCTACTCGGACTACGTTTACGCCGGCAAAAAATAAGCGCCGGCGGGCGCGGTCAGATCGTATCCCGGTAAAGGTCCTCGTAGGCCTTAGCGGTCTTCTCCCAGCCGAAGTCGGTGCGCATTCCCCGGGCTTGGACCTCGGCGTAAAGGGGTTTGTCGACAAACAACTTGAGGGCCCGCGCCAAACCCCCGGCCAAACCGGCCACGCAAGGACTGAACATCACACCGGTGCCGGCGGCCGGAAACCGGTCGATGTCCACCACCGTGTCGATCAAACCGCCCACTTGGCTAACCAACGGAACCGTGCCGTAGGCCTGGGAATACATCTGGTTGAGCCCGCAGGGTTCAAAGCGCGAGGGCATCACAAAAAAATCACTGCCCGCTTCAATCAAGTGGCTCATCGATTCGTCCAGCCGGCTGCAGTGCACCACGCGCGTGGGCACCAAGGTCGCCAGTTCGTGCAAACTCGCCTCCAACTGCTTTTCACCCTTGCCCAGGACGATCAGGACCGCCTCGTTTTTTCGAAAAAAAGCCCCGTTATCCAGGAGCAGATCAACGCCTTTCTGCTCGGTCAGCCGACACACCATGCCGAAGATGGGTCCGTCGAACTTGGGATCGAGTCCCGCACGAATGAGCAATTCCGTCCGGCACCTGGCCTTCCCAGCCAAGTTGACCACCGAATAGTGATAAGGAAGCAACGGATCGGTCGCCGGATTCCACACGCGGGTGTCGATCCCGTTCACCAAGCCGACCAAATCGGCTGCCCGGCTCAAGATGACGCCGTCAAGCCCACAGCCGAACTCGGGTGTCTGGATCTCCCGGGCGTAGCGCGGGCTGACCGTGGTGACTCGATCCGAAAACAGGATACCCGCTTTCATCAGGCTCATCTGACCGTAAAACTCGACGCCATCGATGCCCTTGAGTTCATCAGGCAGGTTGGTGCGGGCGAATGCGCGCATCGGAAACACGCCCTGGAAGGCGATGTTGTGGATGGTGAACACCGTCTTCATCGCCAGGGTGATGCCGTAGCGTTGCTCGGCGTGGCGCAGGAGCAGCGGGAGCAGGCCGCATTGCCAGTCGTGGCCGTGGATCACATCCGCACTCAGCTCAAGAAAGCGCATGGTTTCGACCACACCTTTGCAGAAAAAAATGAACCGAAGGTGGTTGTCCTCGTAATCGCGCTCGGCGGTGCCGTAGGGGTTGCGGCGGTCGAAAAACTCCTCGCGGCAGATCAGGTGCACGGTGAGGTTCTTCGCCGGCGAAAACGAACGGATCTCGCCGGTCATAAAGCTATCCCCCATCTCGATGCGCAGCCCGTGGGTGCGCGTAGCACCCGCCACCAACGGATGATCCATCACCGCGCGGTAACCTGGCAGGAACACCGCCACCTCATGCCCGCGCGTCGCCAGAGTCGCGGTCAGCGCCGCCACTGCATCCGCCAGACCGCCGGTTTTAATGTAGGGAAACAATTCACTGGCGACGTGGACGATTTTCATCGCTGGACCCTAGGCGTTGGCGTTGGCTAATTCCACTGAAATAACTGGGGAATCACCCAGTTTCGTCCGCCCCGTCCCCGCTATGAAATACCGCGACTCGCTTCTGGAACTGCTGCGTCAGCCCGACTATCGCCCCTCCACCGTTCTCGCCCTTTCGCACGCGCTCGGCCTCCACAAAAAACTGCGCTCCGTGTTCGCCCACGAGATCCGCGGGCTGCTCGGCAAAGGCGAACTCACCTTGGTCAACGGCGACCGCATCAGCCTGCCCTCGCGCGCCGCGGCCGCCGCCTTCGCCCCGTCCGCGCCTGCCCCCCGCGGCTACAATCGTCCCCGCCCCACCGACTCCGGCCGCGTCCCCGATCGATCGCCTGAGTCCGAGGTGCTCACCGGCCGGCTCAACTTTCGCGCCGGCGGTTCCGCCTTTGTGGTGCCGCCCAAAGCCGCCGCCGGTGCCACCCCCGAGGCAATCCAGATCTTCCCCGAAGACACCGGCGTGGCCTTCCACGGCGATATGGTCGAGATCTTCGTCAATCCCGGCATCCGCCAGCGCCGCGACGGACGTGGCACCGAGCGCACCGGACGGGTGCTACGCGTCCTCGAACGCGCGCGCGACACCGTGGTGGGCAACCTCCAGCGCATCCGCAACACCTACTACGTTAAGCCCGACGATCCCCGGATGTTTCACGAGATCGTGGTCGGCGACCCGACCACCGGAAAGCTCACCCCCGCCCCCGAGCTCGGCGACAAGGTCGTGGTGCGCCTCGGCGAATGGACCCAGCGCAGCCAGCTCATCCAAGGCGAAATCATCGAACGCCTGGGCAAGACCTTCGAGCCGCGCGCCGAGCTGGCCGGCATTTACCACAAGTTCAAACTCGACCCCACCTTCTCCGCCGCCGTCGAGCGCGAGGTCGCCACGCTGCCCGACTCCGTGCAACCGAGCGAACTTCCCGGCCGCCTCGACTACCGCCAAATACCGACCTTCACCATCGATCCGGACGACGCCAAGGACTTCGACGACGCCCTTTCCCTCGAATACCTGCCCTCGGGGGAAATCCGCGTCGGTATCCACATCGCGGATGTCTCCGCCTACGTGAAGTCCGGCACCGCGCTCGACAAGGAGGCGCAGCGCCGCGGCAACTCCACCTACTTGGTGGGCACGGTCATCCCGATGCTGCCGGAAAAGCTCTCCAACGGCCTATGCTCGCTGGTGGAGGCGCAGGACCGGCTCACCAAGGCGGTCTTTCTCGTGTTCGACGCGCGCGGCAGTCTCAAATCCCAAACCTACGCCAACACGGTGATCCGCAGCCGCAAGCGCCTCACCTACAAACAGGCCTACGCGCTGCTCTTTGAGAACAACCTGGAAAAAATCCGCGCGCTGCCGCTTCCGGCCAAACACCAGACCGGCTCGACGGGCCGGGCGCTCTCCTCGTTGACCGACGCCGAGTTAACCGACCTGCAGGGCTGGGTGCGCCAGCTGTGGAAACTCGCCTCCCGCCTGCGCCACGACCGCATGGCCAACGGCTCGCTCGACCTCGACATGCCCGAAACCAAAGTGTTCGTCGATGCCGAGGGCTACGCCGACCGCCTGGAAAAAATCGAGCACGACGAAAGCCACCAGCTCATCGAGGAGTTCATGCTCGCCGCCAACGAGGCCCTCGCCCGGCTCACCCGCGGCAAAAACCTACCCTCGATTTACCGCGTCCACGACGAGCCCGACGCGGAAAAGCTCAACGAGCTGCGCGAGTTTCTCGCCACCTACGACATCCGCACCGGCGACCTGACCTTGCGCGTGGAAATCGTCCAGCTGCTGGCCGCCCTCGCCCGACACCCGCAAGGCTACACGTTGCGCACCCAGCTGCTGCGCAGCCTCAAAAAGGCCTGCTACCGCGGCTCGCCGGACGGCCACTACGGCCTGGCGAAAATCGACTACACCCACTTCACCTCGCCGATCCGCCGCTACTCCGACTTGGTCGTGCACCGGGTGTTCGACCACTACCTGATCAAACACGAGGGCCAGGCCGAACCGGCCAACTACGTTTACGGCTACAACAAGGCGAAGATGGAAAGCATCGGCGAGCACCTCAGCCTGACCGAAATCAACTCGACCGAGGCCGAGCGCGAGAGCGTCAAAATCAAACTGCTGGAGTTCTTCGAGCGCGAGCTGGCTAAGGAAAAGAAAACCGCCTTCGAGGCGGTAATCACCGAGGTGCGCGCCAACGGGCTGTTCATCGAGCTGGTGGAGTCAATGACCTTCGGATTCATCCCGATGAGCGTGCTCGCCGACGACGTGTACACGCTCAACAACGCTGGCGACACCCTGGTAGGCCGGCGCAGCAAAAAAGCCTACGCGCTCGCCTCGCGCCTGCATGTGGCGGTGGCCAAGGTCGACCGCTTTAAGCGCCTGCTCGACTTCCGTCCGTTCGGGCCCAACGAAGGCGAAGACCGTGCGCCGCAGCAGACGCTAGTGCCCTCGCACCCACACCTGCGACTGCCCGTGTTCGCCGCGGCGCCCGCACCCGCGACTAAATCGGCACCCTCGCACTCGAAACCCAAACATCCACCCTCGCCCAAATCCCCGAAGACGGGTGCGATGGTCTCAGGAAAAGCCGGTAAACCCGGAAAAAAGGCAAAAACCGATAAACCGACCAAATCAGTTAAATCGGCCCAACCGGGTAAATCGCAGAGGTCTTCCAAGGACAAGAAGCCCGCCAAACGGGTTAAAGCTTCGAAAGCGCCCTACCAAAACCCGCCCGGCAAATCCAAATTTATCCCGACCAAGCCGTAGTGCCGGGCGCGGTCGGGCCAGGGCCTTGCCAACCGCACGATTTGAAATCGCAAATCGTGAGACCGGCGTGGGTGCGCCATTTTCAACCCTCCGCCCGCTTCTGGCGTGTGTTTCGGATTTTTAGTGGTTAAGCCCTTTCTTTTTCCATGTCCGACTCTCCTCTGCTCAACCGCGCCACCCACATCATCGACCAGGTTTCCGCCGAAAAACCCGCCGACTACGTCCTGCGCGGCGAACTCGGCGCCGACAAGGAACTCTCCCCGTCCGAAAAGCGCGACATCTCCAAGGCGGTTTTCACCTATTTCCGCTGGTTGTGCTGGCTGGACAAGTCCGCCGCCACCCCCAGCCGCCTGGCCTCGGCGCTCGATCTCCAGCGCAAGTTCGAGGCCGATCCGGCCTACTTCAAGCCCGAGGCCCTCGCCGCCCGCGCCGTGCCCGAGTGGGTCAAAAACGAAATCGACCTCACGCCCGCCTACCTGCGCCACCTCCAGAGCGAACCCGCCCTGTGGATCCGCGTGCAACAGGAGTTCGCCGCCGCCCTGCCCCGCTCGCTCGGCAACCTCGCCCCCTCGCCCTCCCCGCTGGTCCCGGAAAAACACCGCGCCACCACCCTGCGTTACACCGGC
>JBILBW010000058.1:0-17284 GCA_044353465.1 Rariglobus sp.
TTATGCTCCGAGCAGCATACTCCGCGCCAAGCACGGTCGTCGCTGAGCTTAAACGTTCGGCAAAATTAAGACTATTTCGGAATTGGTAATGCGAATCCATAAAGACTGCGATTGTTTACCAACTCTGAATTTGCGTATGAGTATCGAGACGGCGGCGAGGACGCCGATTCAGAATCGGATGGTTCACGCGGAATCGAATTTCGGATTTCGGATTCGCGAATTAATGATTCAGGATTGCGAGTTCGGAATAAGGCACCGTTAAGCGAAAGCTGAAAAACTTAGAGTGGTTAAATCGGACTCGCAAACTGATCATTTTAAGTTTTTTAAAGTTCAAAATAACAAACGCGTATGAAAGTCGCTGGAGTCAGAAACCCAATCCACTCTGAGCCGAACCAGGCGCTACAGCGAATGAACACGCTTGTCACGGATTGTGCTCCGAGCAGCACACTCCGCGCCAAGCGAGTTCATCGCTGAGCTTAAACGTTCGGCAAAATAAAATGCCCACTTTAAGCCAGCATGTCTGTTTTGCTTGCCGCAAGGTTTTCAAGAAACCGCATTTTTATGCTATGCTTCATTGTAAGACCGAAAAAGCCGAAGCGCCGGTTTATACGTGCCCAGACTGCGGAAAGAATATGGTTTATATGGGATACAAGTTTCGCGCTCCACCGCTGTCGGCGATCAAAGAATGGAAGAGGATAGAGTCGGGTGTTAAAGATGGCACCGATTGGACTGTTCCGACCATACGGAAGGAAAAACCCAAACCCAAATTATCACTCACGCTTAAGAAAGCCCTAGGTATTCGAATAAAATGAAAACCACTGAGTCGAACCCTTGCGTATGAATATCTCTGGAGCCAGAAACTCAATCCGTACTGAGCCGAACCAAGCGCTACAGCGAATGAACTGCATTGTCACAGATCGTGCTCCGAGCAGCACGCTCTGCGCCAACGCAGTTCATCGCTGAGCTTTAACGTTCGGCAAAATTATACACGTGGACGGATATCAACAAATTTATGACAGCCCAAAACATGGTCGAACACTTTTGGTTCGCCTGTGCCTGAAGGTGTTATTCTTCATGCTGCTTGTCGCTGCCATATTTTATTCGGAAAGCAAAACGGCTTTATTGGTCTTGGGTATTCTAGCTTTGGCGGTCGCATCGAAAGCATTCTTTGGCGGTTGCGCTTGTCCAAAGTGTAATCGAAAAATGAAAATCAGAAATGGGGTTTCGACGCCTTCAGGTTCGCAGCAGTTTTTAGTATGTGATCATTGCAGGATTTATATTGATACTGGCTCTTCAGTCGGTGGAGTTTCTTGATTAGCCTTATTTCGCGTATGAATATCTCTGGAGCCAGAAACCCAAACCGTACTGAGCCGAACCAAGCGCTACAGCGAATAAACATGCTTGTCACGGATCATGCTCCGAGCAGCATGCTCCGCGCCAAGCACGTTTATCGCTGAGCTTTAACCTTAGCCACGAATTTCCGCTCGGTGCATAAACAGGGGTGGTTGTTGCTGTTGGGTGCTTGTTGTCGGAGTGAGCTTATGCACGTTTCAGCATGTAACGGAAGTCATTTGTCATGCCGGTGTCATGCAGACACGACTCAATACAACTCTTTAATATTATTTCGCAAGCGGGTGTTCATGGAAGGGATTGATATATTTTGAGTGACCGTGCGAGCCGTGTTGTTGGTTTCGGTTTTTTGAACAACCAGCTCTATTCAATCCCCTCGTTTGTCTGTCGAGTTCATGACATGCTATAGTTCAGACGTGGACATTTTTGTGTGCCCCGAAATTTATGGAACTCGCCCCGACTCCATTTTTCTCGGTGCCTAGATCAAATCAATCGCAACTGAACGCGCTTCCGCGGTTTGTGCAGACCACAGATTCCGAGGTGCTAGGATGTTAGCGAAACCTATCCTTGGCAGCTGGCAGTTCCGGCTAGACCACAGATTCCGAGGTGCTAGGATTTATCGGCTGTTTTTACTTGGAGGAGTTTCGTTCCGGCTAGACCACAGATTCCGAGGTGCTAGGATGGTAGTGAGTAGGTTCAGAGCTGGAATGCTGTTCCGGCTAGACCACAGATTCCGAGGTGCTAGGATCGGGCGACGGAGCCGATATGGGACTCGATAGGTTCCGGCTAGACCACAGATTCCGAGGTGCTAGGATAAACGCCGGTGCGACCTCAGGGACGCTCACGTTCCGGCTAGACCACAGATTCCGAGGTGCTAGGATCGAATAGGGGGGAGCTCACTAGGTTATTAGTTCCGGCTAGACCACAGATTCCGAGGTGCTAGGATTTATCTGTCGTCAACCGTTGCCGGCGCATAGTTCCGGCTAGACCACAGATTCCGAGGTGCTAGGATGCCACTTCATCAATGGAGTAGTGGTAAAGCGTTCCGGCTAGACCACAGATTCCGAGGTGCTAGGATTGTAAAAGTAGACATGGAGGCCGGCGCGTGTTCCGGCTAGACCACAGATTCCGAGGTGCTAGGATGGATTCGGTTCAGCGATGACATACCTTCGCGTTCCGGCTAGACCACAGATTCCGAGGTGCTAGGATGTTGCGCGGAATCGGTCCTTTTCGGCTTTGGTTCCGGCTAGACCACAGATTCCGAGGTGCTAGGATGCTGGATCTGGTTCAACCATTGAGTCGATCGTTCCGGCTAGACCACAGATTCCGAGGTGCTAGGATAGAAGTTAAATAACCCCCGCGTAGAGCAGGGGTTATTTAACTTCTATCCTAAATTTTTAGCAAGATAGGCATTAGAAGAGTGTGAGTTGATCGGGATTTTCCCGCTTCCTTCTACGCATTCCCTCGTCGGTACCGTGGAAGGTTTTCATTTTCTCATACTGCTTGTCGGTTATGAGCAGAAGATGAATACGTCCGTATCTTGGAAGACTTTTTTCAATCTGAGTGGCGAGCGAATCGGCCATTTCTTTGCCAGAGCAGCAGCGTTGGTAAACCGAGTATTGCGACATCTCAAAACCGAGCCCGAGTAGGAAATCGCGAAACTCAACCGCCGCCTTGCGCTTCGCTTCGGTGGTGACGGGCAGATCGTAGAGGACTTGCAGCCACATGAGACGAAAGCCGGAAAGCTCCACGGCGGCTCACCCGGTGGGCGGGAACAAGTTGTCGGGCAGTTCGAGGGCTGGATAGCCGTCGAGCAGGCTACGCGCCAAGGATTGAGCGGCGGTGTGGAGGGCGTTGGCGAGAATTGTGTAGCCCTCGGGCATGGCTAGATCAGCCACGAGAAGACGCGCCAAGGTTTTCTTGGCGACGGTATTTACCTCGGCACCGTGTGCGTTCCAGTGGTCGAATACATGGGCGTCAATCAAGGGGCGGAAAGGCTCCATTAAATCGTCCGCGAGAACGAAAGCGTTTTCCATACTGCGATGATGCAGGCCAAGCGCGGGATAAAGTCCGGCGGCGACTAAGGCGCGAGCAGTCGCGGCGCGGAGAATAGCGTAACCGTAGTTCAGTAGGGCGTTCAGGCCAGGGCGCGCCTGATCTCGGGTAAAACTTTCGCCAAAGAGGGCGCTCCAGTAGCGGCGTGCGGCTTGAGCCTCGATGTTGTCTGGATCGCCCGAGGCAACGCGTTGAATGAGTACGTCGAGGGTTGGGTCGGGCGTGGTGCAGCGGCGGAGTGAAGCGGCTTGCCCAGCGATCTTGGCTCGGACGATTTGTTGCCAAAGACGTTTTTTGAGGGGTTCGCTGGCGGCGATCTGTGCTTCGAGGCGTTGGCGGTGAAGGTGGTGGCTGTCGTAGGGAAGGACGAGCGCCTTGGGGTGGTAATTGTCGCCGCAGATACCCGCACCACGGCGCACCCAACGAGACGGCAATCGCCAGGTCGGTGAGGTTCCACGTTTTCCGACTCTTGGACGGTCCAGCGATGATCATTTTCGCTCCTTGAAACAAGATACCCTCGATCAGTTGCGGTGGGTCCGGTTCGTCCTCGGCACAGAAATCCGAGGCGCGAATTAGGCCCTCGCATTCGACCTGAGCCGATGACCATGCGGCGAATGAGGCCGGGCCCACATTCACTGCCAGCAGTCGTTGGAACCCCTCGCCACGGCGTCCACCGGGACAACGGGAGAACCGCGAGGGATTGCGGTTCTGCGGGTCGAGTTGCAGCTCGGGCACGCTCTTCCACAGGAGCTCGCGGCGTTCGTGGAATTCCGCCGCCGTGGACGCTTCGACGCGGACCCATGCGTGGATCGAGTTGCCGCCGGAGTCGATCAGCGCGGCGATGGGTAAACCGGAGGCGCGGAGCAAACGCTCCTGCTCAGGCTTCGAGAGGGAGTCGCTTTCGATCAGGCTGTGGCGGAAGCAAGTCACGTCTTTGTCGGAGCCGGTGCTTTTACGCACCACTGGGTTGATGCGCAGATAAAGACCGTCCTTGCCACCAAACAGCCGGTTGATTCCTCCGCTGGTTTCGAGGCGGGCCAGCCATTGGTCGCGGGTGAGGACGTTGACACCACCATGTTCGGGCACGGCGCGGGTTTCGCCCTCGGCAATCACACCCGGCGCGAGCGAGACGATGTCATCGGCCGCGAAACAGGTGCGTAGGAGTAGAGGCAAACCGTGGTCGGGGCCTAGATCAGCGCTCACGACGACTGGCGCTGACGCGGGCGGAGGTGTGGTACGGACGGCGTGCGGGCGGGGCGACTGGCCGACCGTGGCGCGTCCAAGGGCGGAGCGCAGCTGGTGGTTGGCTAACTCAACGGCAGTGCGGCAACTGGCGTGGAAGCAGTGGAGCGTCGGGGCGTGGCCGCCGACCGTGTCCAAAGATATGCGGCAATCGCGTGGGCTAGTCGGGTTGGTGTGGGCGGCCGAGCCGGGACATGGGCAGAAGCCGGAGACATCGTCGGTCCAGTCGATGGCCCCAAGGGTGGCTTCGGCCACTGCGCGGGACTGGGCCGGGCTGAGCTCGGCCGCTGCGGGATAATGAGGGAGGGTCGAACGGTAACGGAGGGACATTTTGAAAAACTCAGCGGGTGAAGTGGGCGGACAGGAAAGCCTTGGCCTCGGTGAAGCTGGCGGTTTCGGGGTGCGGGTGGTTTTTCCGGCGCAACCAGGCGAGCTGCTTGGGCGTGGCCAGTTTCAGGTTCCGGCGCATGAACACCCGATCTAGCAATATCGAGGCGTGACCACGGCTACGCACCGCGTTCGGGTCGAAACCGAGGTTTTGCAGGACAGAGAGCTGTTTGGCGGAGGCGGCTTGGTCGTGCCACCGCATGGTCGGCTCCCACTCGGCCAAATCGACCTCGTGGAGACTCAGGGCGAATTCGACCGGATCGATCAACTGACTGCTACGGCGGGCGTTTAGATCGAGCTGTTTTACCAGTTCGTTTTCACGCTCGGCCTTGGCGTCAGCCACCAACGCGAGCAGGTCGCGACCATCGACATCGGAGGCTGCACCGGTGCCGAACTCCTTGGCTGCCGCTTCCAAGATAGCGGTGATGGTGTCGGCTTCGGCAGGCGAAGACGCAACAAGGTGGGCAGGACGAACCAAGGCGTGACGTTCGGTGTGCCAGAGGAAATCCAAAACCAGTAGGTTCTGCTTTTGAGGGTGGATGCGGGTGCCTCGCCCGATGATCTGCGAATACATCGCGCGGATCTTCGTCGGTCGCAGGCAGACCACGCAGGCGACCGAGGGGTCGTCGAAGCCCTCGGTCAGCAAGAGTGAGTTGGCCAGAATCTGAAATTCACCAGCGGCATAGCGGGCGAGGATGGCGGCGCGGGCCTGGCTCTGACCGTCGATGTGTTCAGCGGTGAAACCAGCCTCGCGGCACAGTTGCACGAACATTTGGGACGTCCGTATCAGCGGCAGGAAAACCAGGGTCTTGCGGTCACCGATGGCGGTTTTCAGTTCGGCGACGATTTTTTGCAGGTACGGCTCGATGGCCGCGCCCAAGTCGGCGTCGCTCAAATCACCGGCGACGGTGCGCACAGCGGACAGGTCGATGGGCAACGGCACGGTTTTGACCGCGATGCGGCACAAGAAGCCGGCCTTGATTAGCTCATGCAGGCCGATCTCGAAACCGACCTCGCAAAAGTATTCGCCGAGGCTGCGTTTGTCGCCGCGGTCAGGCGTGGCGGTCACACCAAGGATTTTGGCGTGATCGTGAAAGTGGCCCAGCACGGCCTGATAGCTCTCGGCCAAGGCGTGGTGCGCCTCGTCGATCACCACCAAGCCGAACTGGTCACGCGGCCACCGGCCCCGCCGGGCCTCCCGCGCCAGGGTTTGCACCGACGCCACCACCACGGGCGCCGACAGGCTGGCCCGCGCCCCCGCCTTTTCGATCTCGGCGACCAACCCGGTGGCTTGCCGGATTTTGTCCACTGCCTGCTGGATCAACTCCTCGCGGTGGGCGATCACCAAGGTTTTGAGCGGCTGCAGCCGGTGGGCGAGCGCCGCGAGGATGATCGTTTTACCGGCCCCCGTGGGTAGGACGGCGAGCAACCGGGGGTGGTCGCGGAACTTTCCAACAGGGTGGCAACGCAGGTTTGCTGATAGGGTCGAAGTTTCATGGCGGGGGGCGCGGGCTGTGGTTGTTGCGGGTTAGAACGGATCCTTGGCGGGCTTACCGGCGGTGCCGGACGGCATGAGCGAGGAGCTGGGAGCTAGGAGCTTGGAGCCGGAAGCGGGGGCGTGGTCGGTCAGCCAGAATTCCACCTTGTTGGAGTCCTTGCCCTGGTAGGTCTCGACCTTGAGCCGGGCGTAACCGCGTCGGCCCACCAAGCGGGCCGCGTGCAATTCCACTTCCTCGCCTTCGACTACCGCTTCGCCAATCGCCTTGCGGAAGGTGTCCAACTTCCAGGCCGAGCTTTCACTCGCCACGAGGTAGTCGAAAAGCCGGCAGCCGTGGCCTTCGACTTCGAGGTGGAGTTTGATCATCTCGTCCCCGCTGTTTTTGGAGACCGTTTCGATGGCCTCGATGACGGTGAGGAGGTATTCGCCCGCTTTGACGACGCGGGGCAAGTTGTCGGCGTTTTTAGAAACGTATTTCATGTTCTGATGCTGTTTGGGTTATTTGATCTGAAGGTTCTGCCGCTCGCCCAACCGGGCGAAGGAGAGGGATTGGCCGTCCTTGAGGGCGGTTTTTATGGCGCTGACATCGGCCTCGCGTTTCACGCGGACGAAGTCGGCCGGCAGGTCGTCGAGGGCGCCGTGAACGTCCACGAATTCGCTCCGCCGCCACGATAGAGCGGCGCGGGAGTCTTTGATTTTGAGCCCTGCCGGGAGCCATTGCTCCAGATAGGCAGTCACCCGTTCGGCGGTGCGCTCGGCGGCCGACTGGCGTTTGCCCAGGCGTACCTTTTCGGCTTTGAGCGCCTCAGCGTCGGCACGGAGGTTTTTGATAAAGCAGGCGATTTTGACCGCCTTGTCGTCGCGTTCGCCCTCGATGCGTTGCAACCCGGCTTCGAGGCGGATCAGCGCCGCGTCCTCGGTCAGCGGCTGGCCGTCCGCATCGACTACTTCGTCACCAGTGAGCACGCGCTCGGCCTCGGCCCAGATGGTTTCCAGCTCGATGAAGGTCTCGTAGAGTTTCATGCGAGCACCGCCTTTCCGGCGGCGGCGACCTGCGCGGAGGTGGCCGCGCCGATCTCGTTCATCTTCTTTTGCAACAGCCCGATCAGGCGCTCGGCCTGCGCGGCGGAAAGATCCGTCCAGTGTTCGTCGCCGGAGACGGTGTCGCAGCCCAACCATTCAAACGCCTTGGTCTTGTCGGCTGCGGGCTTTTTCAGGGTTTTCCAGTAGAGCTCGATTTGCTCGATCTGGGCTTTGGTGATCGGGCCGACCGGTGCAGGGGTGACCGGCGCGGATACTGCACCGGGTTTGGTGAACGCACCGAAGATCGGCGCAAAACTGGCCCAGCACATCGGCATGGATTCGGGTAGGCCGTGGCGATTCTTGGCGTCGTAGGCCGCCGAGTGGGTGGTGTAGATGATTCGCTCGCGCCCGCCGATGGCCCGTTTTTTCCCGTCCGTGGCCTCGACCAGGCCATGTTGCCACTGGTGCTGCTCGGGGCTGAGGCGGCCGCTGGCAGTTTTCATTTCGAGAAACAGCCCGTGGTAGGTCCCGGCAGCGGCGGGCAGGAACAGGTCGGGCACGCCCCGCTTGACCCCTTCGGCCTTGAGCATGGCGCCGGTTATCGGGTCACGAGCCCCGCCGTTGGGTATGGCGAAGAGGAGCGCGAGCTCAGGGTGACGGGCAGAGGCCAGCTTGGCCCACTTGAACAGACCCACCTGGATTCGGTGTTCGGTAACCTTCACGCGGCACCTCCCTTGCGGAGCTTGGTCGCTGTGATGGTGCCGGACTCTAACCGGTAAACCTCGCCAAGGGCGATTTCGTAGGGCCGGTGGCCGCGCAGCGTGCGCAGTTCCTTGCGGCGGATCATGCGCCTGATGGTTTCGGGGTCCCGACCCCAGCGGGTGGCCAGTTCGGGCACCGTCATCACCAACTTGGTCGGGACGACGGGGCGAAGCTGGGCCTGCAGCTGCTCGGTCAGCCAGGCGACCTGGACAGTGAGTGCGGCGATTTGGGAATCTGTAGACATCGGGCCGGGTTTACGGCGGGGCCCCGTGTCAATTCGGGCGGGAGCGGGATAGTCAGGGGAGAGCGTCGGGTGATGCATGGCGTTGCACCCCTCTTTGGGGACTTGTCCTTTTGTCCCGCTGAAAACACCCCTCGGTAGGCAGACACAAAAAACCCGAAGCGACTCACAAGGAGTGGCTTCGGGTGATAATTAGTGGATCTAACTTTTCTTGAAAATAGCCGCTGGGACAAATCGATTTGTCACGCTGGGGGGGGGCGGTTAACGGCCCGAAATCGTGAATCTAGTCGCTCAATCTACATGGACTGCTACCTGCTTCAGGTTCGAGAGCTGGCAGGCAATCCGTTTGATCCCGCCCTACGGTCATGGATAGCCCTAGGGATTAGGACTTGGGCCCCTTGCGCCAGTGTTTTTTGGGGAGCGGCAAGGAGGGGTTAATCAGTTTGGAGCGAGCGGGGGGCGTGTCTTGAATCAAATCGGCCGGTTTAACACCGTAGGCATTGGCCAAGCGGTCAACGGTTTCGAGAAGAACCTGTTTTTTTCGGCCTGATTCAATTTCCTGATAGTACTTGTAGTTAAAACCGGAGATAAGCGCAAATTCCTCTTGGGTAATATCATGCCTGAGGCGTAAGGCCTTGAGGTTGGAAATGAGACTGCTGACTGAGGACACGGCTCATCATATCCTTTCGGGTGTGCCTGATTACACCCAGTCATCGCCGGTGATAATTTCGTGGACAGTGGGGTCAGCGATACCATTACCTGCTTGATTTGGATTCAATTGCCGCCCACGCCTTTCACTCAGTCTGCATGAAACTGTATACTTTTCTAACCCTCTTGGTATGCCTCGGGATTCCCGGGGCGGCGGTCGCCGGTCCGCAGCCTGACGCAGCGCGTCCCCCGGTACAATTTTCCGAGATCAGCCGCCGTGAGGTAACGGTTGGCGATCACAAGATGACTCTGATCCGGGTTCGTCCGCCTGCTCTGCCCAAAGCGCCGCCTCCACTTCCCGCGCCCCCTGCACCTACCGCTGGCCAAATTGCCACGGAGGAGCGCATGGCAAAAAAGTCCTTTGCCTCGCTAAACCTGACTGCAACCGTGTACCTAGGTAAGCAAACGATTACCGAGTTGCGTTGGCGCGACGAGACAGGCGAAAAAGAGTATCAGGCATGGTCTAATATCGATTTTCGTTACCTCACGCAACTAACCGATTTCGAAAATCCCACCACCGTTTATCAGTGGTTTCCCTTTGTTGCTGCCTACACCTTGGCCGATTTTCCTGCCGGTCAAAAGCCGCCCATTCCAATCGGGTTAAAGCTAGGGACCAAGGGGGCGGATTACGTAGTTAATCTTGCGGCTAAAGACTTGGATAGCCAAGAAACTACACTCGCTGGGTTGGACTACCTGCATGCTTATTATCAGCTCAACCATGCCAAGTTGAAAGCTGCCTATGAAAAGAGGCAGGCTGAAAATGATGCTCGCGAGAGAGAGCTCATGCTTAACCCGCCCAAAACCCCTGATACCACAATTAGGTTTTGGGTACCCGCCACCAAATGAACCGTTCCCGTTCTGCCATGTTTCGCCGCTTTGCCGCTCTCTTCTTTTTAACCTGTGGGGGTTTGTGCGCCCAAACCGCCACCGACACAAACTTGGGTTCCAAGCTCACGGTAGACAGCACGACTTCACCAGCCACCTATACCTTTTCGTGGTGGGGCACGACCGGCTGCCACTACTTGGTGCAGCACTCTTCTGATCTCCTTCTGCCGTGGAGTTTCCTTCCCAACTATAACCCGTCGGGTGCCAATGCGGTTTTAAGGGTTCAATTCACAACCGATGCGAAAAAGTATTTCTTTCGCACGCTTCAATTCGATCCCAATGACGTTCCCGCCAGTATTGACACTGACGGAGACGGTATGCCGGACCAATGGGAGTTATATTATTTTGGTAATTTAAGCCGGAATGGCGCGGGTGACTGGAATAACGATGGTATGCTTGACCGCGACGCTTTCCGCTACGGTCTCGACCCAAAAGGCGTCGATCAAAGCCAAGTCACAGGCCAGACCGACGATTTTAGCTACGACGCCCGCGGTTGGTTGAATGGGGTCACGCTGACCGGCGGCACGGCCCGTGCCCTCGTGCTGGACGACGAGGGCAACATCAATGGTTCCAACTGATTTTTCCATGCACTTTCGGCACGTTTTATCCGCATTGGTTTTGTTTTCAGCTTCGCTGATTGCAGCCCCCCTCCCTAATCCGAACTGGAAATACCAGACTGCGCCTAGATTAGCGGGCAAGCTGCCCACCGCTTCAATGGGCGGTACATTTGTAACTCCTGTTGGTACGCCATCGACCTTACCGCTGCCTCAATCCGCACTTACCATGCGGTCAGCGTCCACCCTCCTTAGCTCGGCATCGTTGCTAACTGCCGCCGCGCCCTTGGGCAATGACGCCGACGCCATCACACCTGAGATTCAAAATCTCGCAAATTCACTACAAAGCGACCCTGTACGTATTTTGGAATTCGTCTACAACGCTATTGAATACGAGCATTATTTCGGCAGTAAAAAGGGGGCGCAACTTACCTTGCTTGAAGCTTCTGGTAATGATAAAGACCAATGCGCTCTTTTGGTGGCCTTGCTTCGGGCGGCTGGGTACCAGCCTAAATATGTTACCAGTTACAGCCTGATTCCTTACGATGTGGCCGCTGCTGATAGTAATGCAAATCCCCTCACCGTTGGTACAGGTGTAAGTTGGTTGGGGCTCGATCCGAATCCTTGTCCGGGGATTGCAGTCAACCCCGGGGATAAACCTGCGGGGTGGACCGATGACCAATTTAAGAAAAGTTTTCATCTGTATAATTATTTTAGAAGTGCAGGCTTTCCTCAAAATGGGACCATAATGCTTGCAAAATACCCTGGTTGTATTATTGCTTCCCGCACCATTGTTCGGCTGACCATTGGAACCAGTTCAGTTTTTTGGGACCCTTCTGCCAAGCTTCTTGCCGGAAAGGATTCTTTAAATCTGGTCACCGCGACCAACTTCAATAAAGAAAATTTCCTGACCGCTATCGGTGGTACCATTACGGATTCCTATATTAGCGGTATCAATTCGGCTGCTGTGCAGAGTCAGGTTTCGACTGCCACAACCTCGCTACTTTCAACCATCAAGACCACGCGGCCTAACGACAGTGTCCGGGATATTTTAGGCCGGAAACTCAATGCCCAAACAGCTTTCTCCGGGTTTGGTGATTTCTACCGCGTAGGTGGTTTTTTCCAGGCTGACGACGCCGACGCCATTCCCACAACCTTGATGTCGTCGTTGGTTCTCAAGATCGACAGCAACGCCGCTTACACGATTCTGATGCCTTCGCTACAAGGCAAGCGGCTCTCTATTACGTCCACCGGCAACACGGTGCAGGTTTGGCGTGACGACTCGGTGATATACAGTGTGACCGCCACTGCGGCCACTTACACGCTCACTATGACTGCCAAGCATCCGCATTATGCAAACGATGGCATTACACCGGTTCACGATGCAAATGATGGCGGTAGAGTTTATGAAAAAACGGGCAGTTATGCCCTCTTTTACGGATTTGCCCCAAGCAAGCGTTTACTGCAAAGCCGCCAACGTACCCTTGACGGATATATTGAGCAGGTGCGTGCGATTAATCCAGCCTTGGTAGGTGCTGACGGTGCTATTGACTTGCCCAACCTTGCCGACGCCACGCTCAAGCGACAAATCACAACCGAACTCCTCAATATTATGGGGATAAACTGGCTCTACCAATCCGACCAAGCCAACCAAGTCGCCGCCTCTATAAACGCTATGAAGCTTTGCATGCTCCACCGCTTCGGCCGTATGGGGCAGGAGGCCGGATTCTACATTGACGCCCCTCTTCAATTATCAGGCACCTACCCGAAAAACGGGCTCAACGACAATGCACCAGTTTATGCGCTGACCTTTGCCTATTTGTCTAGTGCCCTAGAGCACGGTATTATTGATCAATACAACCTTGCGGCTAATGGTTCGGTTTCGACCGTACAGATTTTAAATCTCGCCAATGCCAGCACGGACGCCAACAAGAATCGCATTTATCAAGCCACGGCGGCCAACTGGAGTTCGATTCAATCGCAGTTGATTGGGTATGGTGTTATTACCGATACAAAGTCGGCGTTGTATCAATTTAAGGCCAAGGTGACCGCAGGCTCCACCCTGTACATTCCCCGTAACGCAAGCAACGCAGGCACTGGCTGGACATGGAGAGGCAGCGGGTATGTCGAGTTCAACCCCGCCGCATTCACCCTCGGTATGATTATTTCCGGCGGTTACGCAGGAGGCTACGGCGTTTACAACACGTACGTTAATCCGGCACCGGTTTACTCGTCCTATATTGCCTCGCCCAATTACTTCAACACGGGTAGCGTTTCAAACGTCATCAATAGGACGACCCCCTCGTTTAATTACCCGAGTTATACAGCTGCGGATCCGGTGGACATGGCCACAGGAGCCATGATATTCGACAAAGAAGACCTGTCCTTGGGTCAGTCCGGTGTACGGGGCTTATCTTTTCAGCGCAATTATAACTCCAACCGAAGCAATGTGGATTCATCTAAACTGGGGTATGGATGGACCCACAACTACGATATGAGAGCCGTCGTTCGCACAGCAATTGAGGCGGGATTAGGAGAAACCACACCTGCTGAAGCCGCGCAGATACTGGCCGCCGCCACAATCATTAACGAACTCGTGAAGAGTAATACGAGCATTAAGGAAATGGTCGCGGGTGCTCTTGTCGCCAAGGTCGCAATTGATAACCTTCTTAATAACGCCGTGTCGCTGACTATGGGCAAAGACAACGTGCAATTTATCAAGCAACCAGATGGCACTTATACCGCTCCTGCCAGTAGCACGATGTCGCTCACCAAGTCGGGCAATTTTTATTTGGCGACCGAGCGCTTCGGAAATACCTACAAGTTTGATGCAACGCAGCAAGGCCGCATCATCGAGATCACTGATTTTTTTGGTAAAAAACTTTCCTTCACCTACAACGCCAATAGCATTAATACCATTACCGACGCTTACGGACGTGTGCTCACGTTTGGTTATGTCGGTACCCATATTGATAATATCACTGACGGCACGGGACGCACGGTGAAATTTTTATACACCGGTAACGATCTCACGGGCGTAACGGACCCAGAAAGCAAGACTTCAACGTTCGGCTACGACACAAAGCACCGCTTAACCTCGCTCAAAGACCCGCAAAACCGTACAATTGTTGTCAATCGCTATGACTCTGAAGGTCGAGTTTACGAGCAGGACAGTGAGGGCGATCCGACTAAAACATGGAAACTTGCCTTCTCGGGCTTACGCAATACCGAGACTAATCCGCTCGGGGGCCAAACCGTGTATTTTTATGATCTTCGCGGGCGTCCGACCGCTGTACAAGATCCGCTTGGGAACAAGACCCGCATGGTTTATGACGGCCAAGACCACATGATCGAGCGTTGGACTGCTAAGAACGAGATCTTCAAATCGAAATTTAACGCCGATCACAATGTCACCGAGTCTGAAAATCCTATTGGTGTAAAAACCATCTACCGTTACGACTCCCTCAAGCGGGTTGATCAAGTCACCGTGAGGGACACCGACGCGGCTACAGCCGACCGTGTCACCTGTATTGAATACACGGCGGGTAACGTGTCCAACTTGGCCAACAAGATAACCGACCCTAAGGGAAACGTGACTCGTCGCACCTACTACACAGACGGTAACCTCTGGACGGCAACGGAGGATTCCTCTACTGGCAACCGCACCACCACTTTTCTTTATGACGTGCGCGGTATGCCGCGGAAAACCACCTACCACGATGCGAAGTTTGAAGACTTTGTTTACAGCGTACGCGGAAATTTGGACTCCCAGACGGACCGCCGAGGCAACACCACCAGTTTCCTCTACAATAACCGCCGTCAGCTTACCCTCACCACACAACCGGGCGCGCGCATCACGGAGCGGGAGTACGACGACAGCGAAAATCTGCTCTCCGTGACCGATCCCATCAAAAACGTCACTCGCTACACCTATAGCCCCACTGGTAAGACTAAGACGGAAACCGTCGCCTACGGCACCGTCAACGCTGCCACCACCACGCATTTCTATGATGTTCGTGATTGGAAAGACTATACCCTCGACCCCCGAAACCAAAAAACGGACTTTGGCTATGATGCCGCCGGTCGAGTCACCTCGATCAAAGACCCTCTGCTGCATGAAACCACCTTCCAGTATGACGCCAACGGTAAACGCACGTTGACTCGCACGCCCCTAGGCCACGAAACCCGGCTCACCTACACGGCGCTAGGACTGGAAGACACCATGACCGACCCGGCCAACAACGTAGTTGATTATGGGTACAACGCCTACGGTGAGCGCAAAAACCTCAAAAATCGGCGCGATAACACCTTTGAGTTTTTTTACGACGCGAACGGCAACCCGACGATTACTGAGACTCCGCTTAATTTTGCGGTTACCAAGACATGGAATGACAGAAATTTGGTCGGCACTGTTGTGAAGGCTTCGACACAAACTACTACTTACGTTTACGATGACGTTCGTCGGGTTTATACGCAAACTGACCCGGTTGGCACCATCACCTTTGGTTATGATAACAACGGCAACCCTGAGACGGTCACGGAGAGCGGCAATGTTCTCACTCGCAGCTGGGATGCACTGAATCGGCCCCAGAGCTACACGAATGCTCGCAACCAATCCGTTGGCTATCAGTATTACGACAACGGGCTTTTGTGGAAGCTCACTTACCCAGGCAACCGCGTGGTCACCTACACCTATTATCCGACCAACAAGCTCAAGACCGTTGTCGATTGGGCGAATCGCACCACTACCTACACGTGGGATACAGCCGGTCGGTTGACTAATATAACCCGCCCGAATGGGGTCTATCGGACCAACGAATTCGACAATTCGAATCGCTTGGAACGTATTTACGAGCGTGATAGCCAGGGTAGGCTGCTGGTTTACTTCAAATACGGCTTTGATGATGACGGGCAAATCACTTCCCGTTACCGCCTGCCCAAGCCCCAGCCCTTTACGCTGCCGGTAAATTCGGCTTTGTATGATGCCGATAACCGCCTTCAAACTTGGAATGGCCAGACCGTGGTTCACGATAGGGACGGCAACATGACCTCCGGCCCGCTTGGTGCAGCAGGGTTTGTGAGTTATAATTTCGATGCCCGCAATCGCCTGACCTCGGTTGGCACTGTGGGAAGTGGATTTACTTACTATGGATATGACGCGGAAAACAACCGAGTTTCAGTCACTGGGGCAGCAGGAATAACCAAGTACCTGATTGACCCGCACGGAGACGCCTTGCCCCGTGTGCTCATTCGGGAAAAACCCGACGCAAGCACGACGACCTACGTTTATGGGGTTGGTCTTCTCTATGAGGTTAACGATACCACTGGCTTAGCGACTTTCTATCATTTTGATAATATTGGCAATACTGCGGCATTGACAGGACCTACTGGCACGCAAACGGATCGCGTGGAGTATAGCCCTTACGGTCAAGTTACTTTCCGTACCGGAACGACGGACACGCCTTTCCTGTATGTTGGACAACTAGGTGTGATGCAGGAGGCAAATGGGCTTCGCTACATGCGCGCCCGCTATTACAGCCCGGAATTGATGCGGTTTATCAATGCGGACCCGATTGGGTTCGCGGGCGGTATGAACTGGTATGCTTACGCAAATGGAAACCCGATTATGTTCAGCGATCCAAGCGGGTTAGTCGCTTGGGGTGACCTTGGCAGCGCAACGCTTGGTCTAGTCGGTAATGGGCTTGGTTTCGCAACAGGCGTTTTACTCGGCGCTGTGCCTGAGCCGACTATGATAACTAAGGTTGCGGCTTATGCCGCTGTAACCAAATCGACCTACGGAATAATCGCGAATGGCGCGAATTTCTATAACGCCTTAGTTGATGCGCCCACAGCTTCGACGGGCTCGTTGATCACTGACGTTGCTTATATCGCCGCTCCACAAAACAAAACTATCCAGCAGGCTGCGGTGGTCGCTGATTTGGCTACGGATCTATTGATTGGTCGGATCGGTGCAAACCACGCGACGGCACTCGAAGGCTCAATTGTTCGCGGAGCCAATGGGTTCCCTCTATACGATATGCAGTATCAGGCGGTGAACAGCTTCACGAATCTCGAAAAGGTATCGAATACTTTTACGCTGATGAGTCTTGGCCAGACAGCTTACGATTCTTTCGTCGTGCCGGGATCGCCCTTCAATACAAATGGTAGTGGCGGAAGTGGTGGCGGAGGAGGAGGTGGTTGCAGACGATGAAACAGACGTGGAAGATATTTTTTGTCGTGATCTTTGCAGCTACCGCGCTGCCTGCACTCATTAGGCCAGACATCACCCCAAAGTGGGTGGGATGGATAGCCTTCTTTGTCGTTGTTGTTGGAGGTGGTCTTACACTGAAATATCAGTTTAAGGAGAGCAACGCCCGCAGGGCTAAGGTCCTGGAAATCATTAAAGCGAGGGCGGGGAAAAATCCGCCACCACCCCAAGCCTGATCGTCGCAGACTCGGCGGCACGTCTCGCGCCAGCCCTCCGCCGAGCCTGCGAGCTGTCACGAGCCCTGCTTGCTCCCTCGCTGCGCTCAGTCCGCTGGATAGCAACCCCGCCGGGAGCGGCATGTGGGGTGCAGT
>JBILBW010000157.1:0-5573 GCA_044353465.1 Rariglobus sp.
GGCTGAATGTCGATGTGCGAGGCGGGCAGGAAGGAGTCGACGCCGATCGAAACGATCAGACCGCCCTTGACCTTGGCCTTGACGCGACCCGCGGCGATGGAGCCCTCGGGGAACTTGGTGAGAATGTTGTCCCAATTCTTCTTTTGTTCGGCTTGGTCGAAGGACAATTCGGGAGCGCCGTTTTTGTCTTCGAGTTTGACGACGTAAACGTCGATCTGGGAGCCGATCTGGAGTTCGCCGATGTCGATGAACTCATTGGCGGGGATGACGCCTTCGGATTTACCACCGATGTCAACGACGACGTCGTTCTGGCGGATTTCGGTGATGGTAGCAGTGACGATAGCGCCTTCTTTAAGCTTATCGAAACCGGATTGAGCGAGCAGCTCCTGCATTATAGAACTCATGTGAACAGAACGAAAAACCGCCGCGTGCCCCAAAGCGCCGATCTTCCGCGATGACGCCGGTAAGGGCGCCGTGGGTTGATGGTTACACTGACAGAGAGGGCCGATGGGAGCGTCGCGGCGACACCGGCCTGATCCAAACAGATACCGCGAACGGTCAGAGTCGCCCACCTCCTTGCCCGCCCGCAAGGGTAAAACACATTTACCATCCGGATGGCGACCGAACGGCCTCGGGTTGTGACCGTTTGGGAGGCGGGGAACGGTGCCGATAAACCGGAACGGGAAAGCGGGCTAAATTAGTCTTTTTTGGGAAACCACGGCACGAAGACCGAGACGCGGCTTTGGTAGTCGCGGTAGGCCTCGCCCCGGCTTCGGATTGATTGTTCCTCGGCCATGGGCACCCCGGTCACCCAACGCAGCAGATAAAACATGCCCGCCAGGCAAACCAGGCTGGTCCAGCCCCACGGCGAGGCACAGGCAAAGACGAAGTAGCCCAGCCAGACGCACCATTCAAAAAAGTAGTTCGGGTGCCGGCTGTAACCCCACAGGCCCGCTTCGCACACTCGGGTTTGCTGGCCAGGGCTGCGCTTAAAGGCGGCAAGTTGGGCATCGGCCAAGGTTTCGCCGCAAAGCGCCACCAGCCACAGGGCTAGACCGGCGAATTCCAATGGGTGAAACGCGGCGGCCGGGTTGGTGGCGATCAGCAGGAACGGCCAGCCGAGAATCAGCACCGAGACGGCCTGTTGTTGGAAAAAGGTGAACATCTGGCGCTTGAAGTCGCCCGCCCAGCGGAGCCGCAGCGCCTGGTAGCGGGCATCTTCCACCGGGTGGTGGCTGCGCACCCGCCGGTAGAGGTGCGTGCCCAGGCGCCCGCTCCAAAGGGTCACCATCGCGGCGATCAGGGCTCGGCGCGGACCCCAGCCGTTGCCGGCGAAGGCATAGAAGCCGGCCAGCGCGCCAATGGCGTAAGCCCAAACGACGTCGACACTCCCGTAGTTGTTCCACCGTCGGGCCAGCTGAAAGCTGAGCGCAAACAGCAGGGAAAGGGCGATGGCGGCGAGTCCCGTCAGCAGCAGAAGTGTCATGGGGTCGATGCGGAAAGGTGGTTTTTGGGGCGGTTCAAGCCGGCGAGCTTTCGCATCAGGGGGCGCAGCGGGAAATAGAGTCCTATAATAATCACCGGGGCACTCAGGCTCCAGGCGGAGAAGGCGTGGATCCCGGTCCAGCCGAAGCGTTGGAGGAACTCCCCCAACGGTTTTTCGCGAAACGTGCTCACTAATTCCCCCAAGTTGAATGCCGATTCATGCACGCCCCACAGGTGCTCGCCGACGCGGACATAGACAAAAATCATCGCCAGATGCAGCGGGGTCAGCAGGTAGTTAATCGCCTGCAGGAGCGGCTGATTCATGCGCAGTTTGAGGCCGACCAAAACATTGAACAGGGTGGTCATGCCGAAAAACGGAAACAGCGAAACGGCGGTCCCCACGGCCAGGGTGGTTGCAAGTTTGTCCGGGGTGACCCCATGGGTGAGGAGGGCGACGATCGGATCGCGAAGGCGGCGCTGCCAGAACGAGCGGCGGGGCGGGAGCGCGTCTTGACTCATGCAAACAGGTGCTGGGCCCCAAGTAGGTAAACCGCCACCCCAAGTCCGGTGAGGGCGGCGGGCAGGGCGAGTTTACCCGCGCGGCGGGTGGCGAAAACCTCACCAAGCTGGTCGATTTTCTGGATCCGAAAAAGCTCGACCAAAAAGTACGGGGCCATTGCTAGGTTTCCCCAGAGGATAATCGCCACGAACCACAGCAAGCGGGCGCCGGTGCTGCGCTCCTTCCACGCCACCCAAACGAAAAAGGTGATGAAACCCAAGTACGCGTCGAACAAGGTGGCAATGAACCAGGGGTGGGTGAAGACCGCGCGGGGGATGGCGAAAATTGCACACTGTCCACTGGCCCAGCCGGTCACCGCCAGCATGCAGACGATGATCAAGACGAAGAGCGCGCGAAGGAGGTGAAGCATGAGAAAGGACGCGGGAACGCTTTATGACCGGTTACACGCGGCTCGAATCAGAGGGCGAGGTTGTTGGGGCGGGTGTGCAGGGTCTGCACCACCGAGATGTTGCGCAGGGCGAAGGCCGCCTCGCAGTAACACAGGTAATAGCTCCATTTGCGAATGAAGCGCTCGTCGAAGCCGAGGGCGCGGACCTCGGCGAGTTTTTGGCAAAACGTCTGGTGCCATTGCCGCAGGGTGCGGGCGTAGTCCGGGCCGAGGTCGGTGATGGCGTGGAGGATAAAACCGCCGTGCGCAGAGAGCTGCTCGTTGACGCGGTTGAGCGAGAGCAGCAGCGAGCCGGGGAAAATGTGCTTTTGGATAAAATCCACTCCGTTGCGGAACGCGTCGTAGCGGGCGTCGGGACAGGTGATGAACTGGAGGGCGACGAGGCCGTTGGGTTTGAGGACCCGGTCGATCACCGCACAGAACTCGGGCAGGTAGGCGTGGCCGATCGCCTCCATCATTTCAATCGAGACGATTTTGTCGAATTGGCCGCTGAGTTCCCGGTAGTCCTGAAAGCGCACCTCGATGCGGTTGGCCAAGCCGGCCTCGGCGATGCGGCGGCGGGCGTAGTCCAACTGGCGTTCTGAGATCGTGAGGGTCGTCACCCGGCAACCGTAGCGGCGGGCCGCGTGCAGGGCCCAGCCACCCCAACCCGAACCGATTTCCAGCACGTGGTCGCCCGGTTGAAGCCGCAGACTGCGGCAGAGCGCGTCGTTTTTCTCAAACTGGGCGGCCTCGAGGGGCAGCTCGGGCGTGGTCCATTTGGCCGCCGAGTACATCATCGACGGGTCCAGAAAGAGCGCGAAAAAATCGTTCGACAGGTCGTAGTGCTCGTGGATGTTGCGGCGGGCCATGGCCCGGGTGTTGGGCCTCAGCAGGTGGCCGATGCGGTCGGCGAAACGCAGGAGGTTGAGGGCAAACGAGCGCGCGTGCTTGGAGCCCGAAAGGGTCGGGGCCTGATCGAAGTTGTGGATGAACCAGGCAATCACGGCACTGAGGTCAGGCGTGTCCCAGTCGCCGTCGAGGTAACTCTCGGCAAACCCGATGTCCCCGTGAAGGACGCACTTTTTAAAAAAGCCCCCCCGGCGCACGCGAAGGGTGGCGTCGGCGGAGAGGTTGAGCGGGAGGGTCGCCTCGGTCGGCGCAGGGGCGCCAAAGGTGCGTACCCGGCCGTCCGGGAGCTCGATCCTCAGGTGGCCGCGGCTCATGTCGGCAAAGCTGCCCAGCACGGAGCGCTCGTAGAAGGAGGGGGCCTGAGTGGCGGCGGCCGGAGACTGCGGTCGAAGGGCGCGGGCGGGGGGCGGGGCAGAGGTGAGCGTGGGCGAGTTCATGCGTCCGGAGAGGCCGAGGTGCGGGTGGGCTGAGAGGCGGAAAGGGAGGTGTGCGGGTGATAGAGGTCGCGCTGGTCGCCCGGGCGGGCGGATTTGGCGAACCAGGGGACTTTTTTCCAAAACAGCCGGAGCGCGTGCCAGTGAATGAGGACGATGATGCGCAGGGTCAGCAGTGGGTAGCGGAAAATCAGTCCGGCGAGGCGGGTGTCGGTCAGTGGGCGGGCCGGCCCGCTCAGGTGGCTGGTGAGGGTGCGTTCGGCGCCCACGTAGTCATCGATTTGCAGGCGGAGCTTTTCGGTGGGGACGCGCAGCTGAAAGTCGAAGTGGACATCGACAGCGGAGAACGGCGACACGTAAAAAAACTTCGGCATGCGCCGGTGAAACGTGCCGGGAGCGCCGGGGGTGGTGGCGGGTAGGAAATCGGCCGGTCCGAAGGCGTACGGTTTCATTTCGCGGAAGGTATTGGTGACCTCGGCGATGGCGGCCACGGCCTGGCCGGCGGCATCGTAGGCGAAGTAAAACGACACCGGATTGAACGCGTAGCCGAAGAGGCGCGGCAAGGTGAGCAGCTCGATGCGCCGGATCGCGCCGGCATCGATCCCTTGCGCCGCGAAGTAGGCGAGTGCGCGCGCCTTGAGCGAGGCGCTGACCGGGGCGTCCCCGCCGGGCTGCCGGACGTGGGCGGACGGGTTGTGCAGGGGCTCGGTAATGGGCAGGTAGTCGCTTTCCCGCAACGCATACAGGTTGGGGCGATTGACGGAAAATAGGTGGAGGCGCTGGTTCAGGACAGGCAGTTCGTCGAGGTCCACCGCCAACAGAAAAAGCCGGTAGGTAAACCGGTGCGATTTGGGCTGGAAGCGCTCATGCACGACCCTGCACTCGTAAAGCCGCGAGTTCATGCGCGGGTTGCGGCGGGGCTGGTGCCGTCGGGTGCCGGCGGTTGGTGGTGGAGGCGAGCGGGGGACACGTAGGAACGGTTAAAAAAATTACAATGAATGGGCAATCGGCCCCATGGCAACTGGCCACAATCGAAATATTGAGCCCCGTCTCATCGTCTCGGCTGCGCCTCGCCTCAGGGGGGCTGCGGGGGATCTGTGATGAGGGTCGTTTCAGGGGGCCATGGAGGGGCGCGGCCAGGCCGGTGGCCCGTTTGCTCCCGGGCGCTTCTTGCAACCGCGGTTTTTTCGCGTTCCCGACTTTCCTTCGGTCCGTATCACTGGAAAGACTTTAATCATGTCATCCCCCGAATTGCTCGCCCGTATCGCCGCCGGAAAAACCGCCGTGCTCGCCCAGACCGACTTCATGCACCGCGAATTCGGCCAAGTAAAAAGCGAGTGGAAATACGATGGCACCCGGGTCACCGCTGCCGACCTGGCGATTTCCGCGGGGATTTTTGCTGATCTCGGGGCGCTGTTCCCTGGGGACCAACTGTTTAGCGAGGAACTCGCCGAGACCGAAACGCCCATCCGGGTGACCGAGCGTTTTGTCTGGGTTCTCGACCCGATCGACGGCACCAACAACTACGCGATGGGTATTCCCTACTGCGCCATTTCGCTGGCTTTGTTGGAGCATGGAGTGCCGGTTTACGGCGTCGTTTACGACATGGCGCGCCGGGTGTTGATGCATGGCGGGCCCGGGTTTGGACTGTGGGACGGCGAGCGCCCGGCGCTGGTTAAAACCACCCCGCCGGACAGCCAAAGCATGCTCGGATTTCACAGCCCTTACGACAAAGCCTACGCGCATCACGCCACTGCCTTGGTGGAAAACTTCAAGCTGCGCGGGCTGGGCAGCA
>JBILBW010000158.1:0-5572 GCA_044353465.1 Rariglobus sp.
CGGATCATTGCCCTTGCTGCCGCATGGCGGTTAACCGGCGAGGCGCATTATGCCAAGCGCGCCGAAGTGGAGTTGTTGGCGATTTGCGCATTTAGTGACTGGCACCCGGCGCATTTTTTGGACACCGCGGAGATGACTCTGGCCGCGGCCGTCGGCTACGACTGGTTGTTCGAAGTCCTGTCGCCCAACACCCGGAACGTGGTTCGTCAGGCGATCATCCAGAAGGGGCTTAAGCCTTCGTTTGTGGGCAACGCTTCGTGGTGGGCGGGCCGGATCAGCAATTGGTCCCAGGTTTGCCATGCCGGCATGCTCGCTGGTGCGTTGGTGGTTCAGGAGCACGAGCCCAAACTCGCGCTCGAGGTGACGCGGCGGGCTCTAGCCAACTTACCGCGGGTGATGAAGGGCACGTATGCTCCAGATGGGGCTTATCCTGAGGGGCCCGGGTACTGGTCCTATGGTACAAGCTTTAACGTGGTCGCTATTGAGGCGTTACGCTCGGTGCTGGGGCGCGATTTCGGGCTGACCCAGGCACACGGATTCCTCTCCACCGCCGATTACTATGCTCATGCCCATGGCCCGAGCGGAGTTTCTTTCAATTATGCGGACTGCCGTGCCGATAAGATGGCCGCTTGGCCGGCTCAAATCTGGTTTGCCCGTGAGCTTAAAGCGGATTGGCCGATTCCATCGGCCGTTGAGCCGGCGGCCACCGAGTCGTTTCTACAGGACGGGCTTTTGGCATTGGGGTTGATCTGGGCCGATCCGCAGGAACCCGGTTCGTCGTTCCCTCGCCCGCTCGATTTTTTCGCTGGAGTGGGCAAGCCGGTGGCGATGTTTCGCACTGCTTGGGACGAACCGCTGGCACTGTACCTGGGCGTATGTGGAGGCACCCCTTCGTCAGCTCACGGCCACATGGATGTAGGCAGCTTTGTTTTCGAGGCCGGCGGGGTACGATGGGCCATGGATTTAGGGGCGGAAAACTACGGTAAACTGGAAGCGCAGGGCGTGGGTCTGTGGGATAACAGTACCCAGGGACAACGCTGGTCGGTGTATCGCCACTCTAACTTTAGCCACAACACGTTGGTGATCGGCGGACAGCTTCAACAAGTGAAGGGCATGGCGAAAATCACGGATGTTCGGACCGGCTCGGCGTCCCCGGGTTGTTCTTTAGATTTGTCGGAGATCTATGCGGGGCAGGCGCTTAAAGTGCAACGCCAGTTCGAGCTGCCTGCGCGTGAGCGCTTGGTGGTGCGCGATAAGATCACCGGCCTCAGCCGCGCAGGAACGGTGCGGTGGCAACTGGTGACGCGGGCGCAAGTGGAGATTGCCCCGGACGGCCGCTCCGCACGCTTGAAGCAAAGTGGGCGTTTCCTGCAGTTAAGCGTGGATTCCCCGGCGACGGCCCGACTGGTGGTCGCGGATGCCAAAGGGCCCAATTCCTTTGATTCGGCCAATGACGCGCAGGTACTCGCGGTCGAGGTCAAGGCGGAGGCGGGTGCAACCATCGATTACCAGGTGACGTTAACCCCGTTAACCCCGTTAGCCCTTTGATCCTTGCGGGCCGTTGCTGGCGCCATCCGCCGGGGCGCGTTCAGCCGGTCTCTGGGTTACCCGATCGCCATTTTTTACCCGCTTGGGTCCAGACTCTGCGCTGATTTGGCGATTTTTTAGGCCAGCCGACCGGTTGGTGTGGTCAACCCAGTGCCTCAAGCAGCCAGCTAAGTGCCGTCGCCTTCGCCTTAGCCCGGGGTCACGCAGGTTGGGGTCCTGAACGTTGGGGTGGGGGTGCGCCCGTCCTGCGCTAAAGCCCCGGCTTGTGGCAACCTCAGCCGCGCCAATCGCTTCAAGCCTAGGCAACTCCCCCAACGGGGCCGCTTAAATAGCATTGCGCCGTCAGCTTGCCCATCGCTCTATTCCCGCTTTTCCCATCATGGCTACACCCTCGCTGATTCAGGAATTTGAACGTGCCGGTCAAGGGCACGTTTTTGCCTTTTATAACGACCTGTCTGCCCAAGCGCAGCAGGCCCTGCTGGCCGAGGCGGCCGAGATTGATCTCCCCGAGTTGGAGCATCTCACTCGCACGCTGCTGGCCAAGGATGCGGCCGCCGGGCTTGACCTCTCCGGCTTGTCGCCCGCCCCCTATGAGCTTCGCCCTGAAAACGGCGGGAACGCCGCGGCGTGGTCCGCCGCCAAAACCGCTGGCGAAGCCGCCTTGCGGGCAGGCCGCGTGGCCGCCTTCACCGTCGCCGGGGGGCAGGGAACCCGGCTCGGCTACGATGGGCCTAAGGGCACGTTCCCCGTCACCCCCATCAAGCAAAAGACCCTTTTCCACGTGTTCGCCGAGAAGGTGCGTGCCGCCGGTACCCGTTACGGCAAACCGATCCACTGGTTCATCATGACCAGCCATGTGAATCATGGGCCGACCGAGTCGTTTTTTAAGGCCAATGGATACTTTGGCCTCGCCGAAACCCAAGTGCATTTTTTCCGCCAGGGGCGCATGCCCGCCGTTACTCCCGAGGGTAAGATCCTCCTCGAAACCAAGGGTACGATTGCCATGTCGGCCGACGGTCACGGCGGGTCGCTTCGCGCCCTTGATCGCAGTGGCGCACTCGACCTGATGGAGAAGGAGGGCATCGATATTCTCAGCTACTTCCAGGTGGATAATCCGCTGGTGCGCGGCATCGATCCGGCCTTCATCGGCTGGCATGTGCTGCGCGGCTCCGAGATGTCGAGTAAGATGGTGGCCAAGGCCTACGCCGGCGAGAAGGTCGGTCATTTTTGCTCTCAGCACGGCAAAAATATCGTGATCGAATACTCCGACTTGCCGAAGTCCTTCCAGGAGGAAATCGACCCGTCAACCGGTGCGCTGCGTTACATTGCCGGCAGCATTGCCATTCACATTCTCGACACGAAGTTCATCCGCCGCATGGCCCGCGGTTCGGATTCGCTGCCGTTCCACCGGGCGGACAAGAAAATCCCGACCATCGACGCCGCCGGTAATTCGGTGAAGCCGGAAAAGCCCAATGGGGTGAAGTTTGAGATGTTCGTGTTTGATGCGCTGCCCTTTGCCGCCAAGCCGGTCGTCATCGAGACGCCTCGCGCCGACGATTTCTCCCCGGTTAAAAACGCCGAGGGGCTCGATTCGCCCAAAACCTGCGTCGACGATCAGCTGCGGCAGTTCTCCCGCTGGCTCAAGGCCAACGGCGCGGTCGTGCCGACTGACGCCACCGGGCTGCCCCCGTTCCCCATCGAGGTGTCGCCGCTCTTCGGTTACGACGAGGATTCGTTTGCCGACTCCTGGAATAAGCTTGGGACCAAGCCTGCGATCACCGCCGGCCTTTATCTCGAATAACCCGCCCGCTCCTTTTACGCGTCAAAGGCCATGAGCACACTTACCTCGATTCAAGCCGCCGGGCAGGCCAGCCAACTTCTACCCGAAACCGTGGTCAACCTGACCACTTGGTTGGGTGCGTCACTGCCTGCCTGGGCCGTGGCGAGCATCGACGAACTCGTGGCCAAGGCCGCGTGGGACGAGCTCAATAACCGTTTCTACCGCGACCTCGAATTCGGAACGGGTGGCATCCGCGGGCGCACCATCGGCCAGCTGCCGACGTCGATCGAGACCGGCACGCTCGGCGAGCAGGGCACGCCCAGCTATGCCGCGATTGGGAGCAATATCCTGAACGATTTCACGCTCACGCGGGCGACCATCGGGCTTTTCCGCTACACCCAAGCCTACTTGGCCGAGTCCGGGCGCGCCGATATTCCCGCGTTGGTGATCGCCCACGATGTGCGCCATTTCTCGCGTCACTTCTGCGAACTGGCCGCCTCGGCCTGGACCAAGCTTGGGGGTAACGCCTACATTTTCGAGGGACCCCGCTCAACCCCGCAGTTGAGCTTCACCGTGCGCCACCTCCGCGCCCATGCCGGGGTGGTGATAACGGCCAGCCACAATCCGCCCCACGACAACGGCTTTAAAGCCTATTTTGAGGACGGCGCCCAGGTGGTGGCACCGCATGACAAGGGGATCGTTAATGAGGTGAACGCCGTTCCCCTGACCGAGCTCGCGGCGTTTTTGGAAAAAGACCTCTCGCGCGTGGTCACGCTCAAGCGTGCCACCGACGACGCGTATCTCGCCGTTGCCAGCAAGGCGGCCATCGACTTGACGGTTTTCCAGAAAACCAAGCTCAAGGTCGCCTTCACCAATATTCACGGTACCGGTGGCGTCATGTCGGTGCCTTTGTTGGTGCATGCCGGCGCCGAGGTCCACGAGGTGCACGAGCAGGTGGCCTTTGATGCGCGTTTCCCCTCGGTCAAGTCGCCCAACCCCGAGAATGCCGAGGCGCTGTCGCTGGCGGTCAAACTCGCCGAGAAACAGCACCTCGACGTGGTCCTGGCCACCGATCCGGACTGCGACCGCATGGGGGTGGCCGTGCGCGGCGTTGACGGCAAAATGCAGCTGCTCACCGGCAACCAGATCGGCGCGTTGGTCGCCGAGTACCGTCTAACCAAATACAAGGAGCGTGGCGTCATCCCGGCGGCCGGCTCCGCTCACGTGGCTATCGTCAAGACCTTCGTGACCACCTCGCTGCAGGACGCGATCGGCCGCGGCCACGGCGTGAAAGTCATCAACACGCTGACCGGCTTTAAGTGGATCGCCGCCAAAATCAAGGGCTACGAGGACCAGCTCAAACAGGCGCTGCTTGCCAAGCAGGGCATCGCGCTGGATTACGACGCGACGCCGTTTGAGTCCCGGGCCAAGCTGCTCCAGCAGCACAGCACCTTCTACGCTTTCGGTTGCGAGGAAAGCTACGGCTACCTGCCCAACGACTACGTGCGCGACAAGGACGGCAACGCCGCCTGCCTCATGTTTGCCGAGCTGTGCGCGGCGGTGAAATCGCAGGGTCTGACGGTGCCTGAGTACCTCGATAGTATTTACCTCAAGTACGGCTTCTACCTCGAAGGCGTGGTCAATCTCTACTACGAGGGCGCGACCGGCGCGGCCAAGATCAAACGCATCCTGCAAACCTACCGCTCGGCCCCGCCCAAGGCCTTCGGCAACGTGGCGGTGACCCGCTTCCAAGATTTCGGGGTCGAGGTGTTCCGCGATGCCGACAACGAGGCCATTCCCAAGCAGGATTTGTATTTGGTCACGTTGGCCAACGGCTACAGTTTCGCCGCGCGTGGTAGTGGCACCGAGCCGAAGATGAAGTTTTATGTCTTCGCCAGCGCCCCGGTGAAATCCGCGGCCGAATTGGCTACCGTCAAGACCCAGGTGATCGCCGAGCTGGAGCGCGTCAAAGCGCTGATCGAGGCCGACGCCCAGCAGCGCGCCGAGGGCTGATCGCCGCCGGCCTTTGCCCGCAAAAAAGCCCGACTTAACGGTCGGGCCTTTTTTGTGCCATCCGTGGGGCGCTTCGATGGCGATACCGGTTAACCCGTTTTAACTAGTCGGCCCTGAAAAAGGCACCCTACGGCATCACCGCCAAAAACTGATCCCGGGATGCCGGGACGAACAAGGAACGCAGGAGGTGGAGTAAACGGCACAAAAAGAAGCCGAGGAGCTTCTGGAAGT
>JBILBW010000159.1:0-5557 GCA_044353465.1 Rariglobus sp.
GCCGGTGCGGTCCTTTTGCAGTTGGGCGAGGATCGGGCGCGACTCGGTGCGCAAGTCGAACTTGGGGTCGAGCGAGCGGGCGACCTCCTCGATCGAGAGCACCGCCTTGGCCATCAGCGAGTAATCCCGCGTGATGTTGATCCCGTTTTGGCCGAAGATGAACAGCAGCTTGAGCATGGTGCGCCCGAGTTGGATGCGCCCGATCGCGCTGTTGAAGTCTTCGCGCAGGGTCAGGGTGACGTCGCGCTCCATCGCCCGCAAGTCGGCGCGGCCAGCGGGGCTGCCGAGGTCGGCGGCGATTTGCACGATGCGCTCGGCGTCCTGCTGGACGGCGGCCGTGAACAGGTCGGCCAAGCCGAGTCGCAAGCGGCGGGTAAGGTTGCCGGCCATGCCCCAGTCGAGAAAACAGAGGCGCCCGTCGGGCGTGACCAGCACGTTGCCGCCATGCGGATCGGCGTGGAAAAACCCGGCGATGAGCACCTGGTGGATGAGCGAGGCCGCGCCGTTGGCGGCGATCCGTTTGGCCTCGGCTGGGGCGAGCCTGGCGTTGTCCACGGACACCCCTAGGATCCGCTGCATTACGATGACATGCTCGCCGCAAAACTCATCGACCACCTCGGGGGCGAAGACGCGGTCAGGGTGGGGGTTGAGGGCGTTAAAATAGCGCTGGTTGCGGGCCTCGTGGCGGAAATCGAGTTCGCGCAGGAGGTTTTCCTTCACCTCGGCCACCACCGAGGGCAGGTCGTAGGGTTGGATGGCCTCGATCCGCTGGTGCAGCTGGCTGGCAAACCAGGCGAGCAGGTCGAGATCGGCCTGGACGGTTTTGTCGAGCTGGGGGCGCTGAACTTTGACCGCGACCGCACGGCCGTCGTGGAGGGTGGCGAAATAGACCTGGGCGAGCGAGGCGCTGGCCACGGGCTTTTCCTCAAAGCTGGCGAAGGCCTCCGCGCAGGCCATGCCGAGGTCCTCCTCGAGCACCGGACGCATCTCGGCAAAGGGCAGGGGGCTGACGGCGTTTTGAAGTTTGCGCAGCTCGAAAATCAAGGCGTGCGGCAAAGCGTCGGGCCGCATGCTCATCAACTGGCCGGCTTTGACAAAGGTCGGGCCGAGTTCCTCGAGGGCCAGGCGCAAGCGCTCCCAAAGGGTGCGGCGCTCGGCGGGCTGGGGAATGATGCGCTTCCACAGGCCCTCCTGGGGGTCGAGCTGGGTGAGCAGGTTGGCGAAACCGTGCTTAGCCAGAACCGCGAAGATGTCCTTGGCGCGGGCGGCGTTGCTGAGAAACGTCAGCGGTTTCACGGTTCGCTGGCGCGGGAGGGAGGGGTGGCGAGTTTGGCTTCCAGCGTGCGGATGCGTTCTTCGAGCGCGGCGATGCGCCCGTCGGGCTTGGCGGTGCCATTGGCGGCCAGGTCCTGGATCTTGGCCGCCAGGGTTTGGCTCATCGCCTCGAATTCCTTCTTCCCCTGTTCGGCGATCTTGGCGGCGATGATCTTGGCGTCGTCGGCCTTCACTTTACCCTGGCGCACGTAGTCATCGAGGGCGTCCTCGACTTTTTCCTTTGTGATGACAGCGGCGCCGACGCCCGCGAGCAGGGTTTTTTTGATGAGGTCGATCATGGTGGGGTTAACTTGTGCGGGGTGCGAAAACGGGCAACCGCAAAGCAGCTGATTTTAGTCGGCGACCACCGGCGCGGGAGCGGTGGGGTGGCGACCCGATTGCGCGGCATGCGGGGCAGCCGCGCGCAAGCGCCAAGCCAGCCCGAGCGTCAGCAGGAATGCCCCCACCGCCACCCAGCCCGTCAAGGGGTAGCCGACCAGCCGGCCGCTGACCGGCTCGCGGCTCACCAGTACCCCGGCGGTCAGATTGGCCAGCCCGCTGGCCGCCTGCTGGACCGCGGAATTCACGCTCATAAACCCGCCGCGATAACGGGGCTCGACCGCGTTGCTGATCAGCGCCATCGCCGGGGTAAACCGCCCGGACATGGTGATAAAAAACAGGGTGGTGACCGCCAGGGTCAGTCCGATCGGCGTGGGGCCGAGGTGGGTAAGTCCGATGGCGGTGGCGATGGCCACCAGGGTGACCGCGGCGAGCACGTGCAGTTTGTCGTGACGGTCGCTGAGGCGGCCGAACAACCGCGTGGTGAAAAAGGTGGCCGCCCCGCCGCACAGGTAAACCCAGGTCAGCTGGGTTTCCCGCAGGCCGGTGTTGGCCACCAACGAGGGCGACATGAAGGGGATGATCAGCCCTCCGGCAAACACCAGGGCCGCCGTCAGCAAAAACCCGCGGCGGTGGACGCGGTGGGTGAGAATGGCCTGCATCTGCCGGCCGGGATGGGGGCGAAGCGCTGCGGGCGGCAGGGAGGGCAAAAACCGGGCGGCAATGCACCCGATCGGCACGGTCAGCGCGGCCAGCAGCAGGAAAGGCGCGTGCCATTCAAAGAGGTTAGCCAAAAACAGCCCGACCGGGATGCCCAGCACCGAGGCGAGCGGGAAGGCGGTGGCGACTACCGCCAGGCCGCGGCCCCGCCGTTCGGGCGGGATCACATCGGCGACCATTGCCTGGACGATGGCGCCGGCCGCCCCGCCGCATGCGCCGGCGGCCAGGCGGGCGGCCAGCAGGGCGTGGAAGGTCGGGGCGAGCGCGCAGGCCAGGGTGGCCAGCCCGAACCCGGCATAGAGCCAGAGCAGGGCGTGTTTGCGGTCGAACCGGTCGATGAAAAAACCGCCGGTAAAACCCGTGGCCGCCGCCGCCAGTCCGTAAGCGGCCACCAGGTAGCTGAACTGGTGCGGCGTGATCGCCAACACCCGCATGAGGCCGGCTCCCAGCGGCATCATGATCATAAAGTCCATGATATGGGTGAATTGGACGGCCGCCAACGTGAAGAGGATGCCGCGCACCGAGGTGGGGGCGCGGCTGGCGGCAATCGCGTGGGTGGAAGCGGGCGGTTTCACGAAGGGCAGAGGGGCGGGTGGCTGGGCGCATCACCGTTTTGGCAACAAAACCGCCCGAATCATCTTGAGCTCACGCTCAACGCCACAGTCATCGGGGCGCATCCAACGTTCAACCTCCAACGTTCAACGCTGCCGGTGGTGAACGCAAATGAGTGACCGAAAATCGCTTGAGTGGCGTTTGGCTGGGACGCCGGGGGAGTCGCGCAAACTTCCAGTCGGCTTTGCGCGGCAACCCAAGAGGACTGGAATCACTGCGCTAGTTTTTCTAGGTCTTGTCGCTACCGGGCGCGGGGTGGCGGTCGCCGGGAGGCGTCGGTGCCGTCGGTGCCGGCTCCACCGCAGTGATGGCGGTGTCCGGCGGCGGAGAGTAGGCGGGAGGTAAACTGGGTGCCGCGGCCGGCCGGGCTTTGGGCGGCGGCGGTTCCGCCATGGCCTGCCTGATTTGCTCTTCAACCCCAGAGGTGGCCTTTTTGATCTCACGGAGGGTTTTGCCGACCCCGCGGGCCAATTCGGGCATCTTTTCCCCGCCAAAAAGCATCAGCACAACCAGGAAAATCAGCATCAGTTCGCCGCCGCCGACGTCGCCGATGAAGGCAAAAGGGAACCAGAAGGGGGTCATGAGAAAGGGAGTGGAGAAGCGGGAAAGTTAAGGGAAAAAGCGGTTATTTGACCGCGATTTCAACCACGAAGCTTTCCGATTGGCCGGGCTGGACCCAGTGTAACCCGATTTTGTTTTCCGGGGCGTTAGGCGGCCCCATCCAGGGCTCGACGCAGTAAAACGGCGCATCCGGGGCGGCGGTCCAGGTCACCACGGTCGCCTCTTCCGGGGGAACCGGGGCAGTGCCGTGGCTGAGGGTGACTTTGCCCGGACCGGCTTTGGGTCCGAAGGAGACGCTATTGGTTTTGAGCCCGAGGTGAAAGGCATCGACCAACGCCGGGTTGTCGAGCCGCTCCTCGGCCTTAAAGCTGGGGCCGGGAACGAGTTTGCCTGCCGTATCCTGGCGAAGGGAGCGCGAGGCGGGGATGCGGATGAGGTAGTCGGCCCGGGTGTGGCCCTCGGACCAGGGCGCGGTAAAATAAAAGTGGTGGCCGGCGCTCCACGGAATGGGCTGCTTGTCGAGGTTGTGGAGGGTCAGTTCGCAGGCTAGGCCGAGCTCGGCAAAGCGATAGGCCACGGTGAACTCGTAGTTGAACGGGTAGGCCTGGCGGGCGGCCTCGTCGGGCACGAGCTGGGCGGTGAAGCCGCGGGCGTCGAGTCGGGTGACTTTGAACGCACTGGTGCGCGCAAACCCGTGCATGGGCATCGGCCGGCGCAGGCCGGTGGGGTCGCGCCAATAGTGGATCTCGCCGGCGTCAAAACTGCGCGCGTTGAACGGAAACAGGATCGGGTTGCCGCCGCGCACGCGGGCGAACTCGTTGAAATTGGCGTCTTCCGGCCAATAAAGGATGTCGCGCACCGAACTGTCGCCAAGTGCGAGGTGCCAGTTCATCAGGCGCGCCCCCTGTTCGGGCAGGGCCAGAAACGTCGACTTGCCGACCTGCCAGCGGGTGAGGTTTTTTCCGTGATAAGACACCTTTTCCATGAGAGGGGCTGTTTTTGCGCCCAAGTTGCGGCGAAGCAAAAGGATTCCGTGGAAACAAATGCGCCCGTTTGTAACTTAGCTGTTGTGACAACCACTTGCGCTGGCGACTGGGGCGGGCTTAATTCGGCCACTTTTTATGAAGCGCGTCCTCCTCTTCCTGCTCGCCACCTGCCTGCTTCCGTTCGCTTTGGCCGCGCAGACCGAGTCCGGCGAGCCGGCGGCCCCGGCGCCTGTCGCCGGTTCGGCTCCAGAGGCGCCCCCAGCAGCGGTTGCGGCGGCTGCGGCTTTGGCTCCGGCGCGGGTCGAGTCCAAGCGCGTCTGGGTGATCCCGGTGCGCGAGGCTATCGACCAGCCGATCCTCTATGTGCTGCGTCGGGGCCTTAAAGAGGCCATCGCCGAAAAGGCCGAGGTGGTCGTGCTCGACATGAAAACCCCGGGTGGGCGCCTCGACGTGACCTTTGAGATCATGGAAGCGCTGGAAAAGTTTCCCGGCCAACGCATCACTTACGTCAACGACCAGGCGATCTCGGCCGGGGCGTTCATCTCGGCGGTCACCGACGAAATCTGGTTTTCCCCGCGCGGCAAAATCGGCGCCGCCGCCCCCGTCGGCGCGCAGGGTAAGGACGTCGATGTGACCATGAAGCAGAAGATCGTGAGCTTCCTCAAAGCCGAAGTCCGCTCGGTGTCCGAGGGCAAGGGCTATCGCGGCCAGGTGATTTCCGCGATGATCGACGCCGACCACGAGCTGAAGATCGGCGACGAGGTGCTTAAGCCCAAGGGCGAGTTGCTCACCGTGACCGCCCAGGAGGCGAGCAAGTCCTACGGCCAACCCCCCCAGCCGCTGCTCGCCGCGGGCATTGCCAAAACCATCGACGACCTGCTCACCCAAAAATACGGGGCGGGTAACTTTTCGGTGAAACAGCTGGAGGTGACCTGGTCGGAGACGTTGGCCCAATACCTCACCGCTTGGTCGCCGATTTTGATGGGGCTGGGACTGCTGGCGGTGTTCATCGAGTTCAAAACCCC
>JBILBW010000059.1:0-17087 GCA_044353465.1 Rariglobus sp.
CGTGAGTCCGCCGCCATCGAGGTGGTGCGCAACCTCTTGGCCGAGCAGGCTAACGTGGTGGTTTACGACCCGAAGGTGCCGGCCGCCGAGATCATTGCCGATGTTTTGGGCAAAGGGCAGTCGAACCCCCGCCTGACGGTCGCCCCCAGCGCCTACGCCGCAGCCGAGGGGGCGCACGCTATCGCGATTGTGACCGAGTGGGACGAGTTCAAGACCCTCGATTACGCCAAGGTTTTCGCCGGTATGCAGAAACCGGCCTTCCTGTTCGACGGGCGCAACATCGTCGATCTGGCCGCCTTGCACGCCCTTGGTTTCCGCGCCCACGGGATCGGCCGCTGAGGGCTGGCGTGAGCGGCGCCCGGTTAGGGGCGCCGAAGGCAGGTGCTGGACCGCGTTTGTGCGCCAGCTCCTGCCGTTAACCGCTCAACCTGCGGGCGGTCAGGCCAGGCAAGGCGGCGGGGCGGTGAAATCTTTGTGGTAAATGACCTTGGGAGTCTCGCCTTGGTTGGCCACATACCAGCAGCCGATCTTTCCGTTGGAAGCCGTCCGGTGCAGCAGGCGGGCCACCTCTCCCTTGCGGATTAAAACGAACGAATAAATCGAGCGGGTGGGCGTCCGGGTCAGGCCGAGTTTAATTAAGCCGGTAGTGTCGCAAAAATACCGGTGCTTTAAACTGGCGCCATCGCTCAGGCGGACGACTTCAATCGGGCATTCCCCAGCGAAGTCGGGGGGCAGGTAGAGATTTACCGCGAGGAAGAGGTCTTTGGCGGTATCTGCCGGGTCAGCGGCGCTGGCTTGAACCTGGTACCGGTTTTGGATCTCAATCCGGGCACTCTCCAATTGGATGCCGCCAGGGATGGGTTTTTCCGCTGCGGGGTTTTCGGTATCGAGGTGGATCACGCAGGGGGCATTGCGGCTTCCCCAGAGCAAAGCGCGGCCATGTTCACCGACGACCACACGGCCCTTTAGTTTATCGAGTGTGCCGGTCCGGCTGAGAATGCGTAAAATCATGAGTGGTTAAATGGGGCGTCCAGACGGTGGGCGCGGACTGGAAGGGGTTTCAGTGATTGGCGGTTTAAACAAGAGCAATGTCCGCCGAGGGCACGTCGGTAGGGCCCGCGACCGATTGCCGAGCGGCGGATGCGGCGATGGACGGCGGGAGAATGAAAACGAGTAGGAGAACGAAAACGATTGCCGCGCGTCGTCGGGCGTAAAGTCGTTGCCCGCTGGCGCTCTTTCGCCGCAGGGTTCACCCCCATGACGTGGAAAATCTGGAAGTGGTCCAGCGGGGCTTTGATTTTGGCCGGCCTCCTTTTAGGCTCGCTGGCCGGTATTATCGTCAATCACCGGGTGGTGACTCCCGCCGGGTTGGCGTGTTTGTCGTGGTGGCTCGAGCAGGTGATCCAGCCTTTCGGCAAGGTGTTCATTCGGCTCATTTTCATGGTCGTGATCCCGCTGATTTTTTCCGCCATCGTACTCGGGGTGGCCGAGATGGGTGATGTGCGCAAACTGGGTCGCATCGGCCTGAAATCGCTCGGCTACACCGTGCTGCTGACGACCACCGGGGTGCTCATCGCCCTAGGTGTGGTCAATGTGTTCGCCCCCGGCCAACACATGACCGAGGCGACGCGCGACACCCTTCGGGCGCGCTATGTCGGTGCGGCCGCCGATAAGGTGGCCCAGGGGGTGAAGGAAACCCCGTTGGCGGATACGCTGCTTAACCTAATTCCCCAGAATCCCCTGGCCGAGGCCGTGCAGGCCTTCAGCCCGAACTACACCGGCGGCGGGTTGATCGCGGTGATGGTCTTCAGCCTGTTTTTCGGGGTGGCCCTGGCCATGTGCACCCCGGCCAAACGGGAACCGCTCACGGCCGTGCTTCAGGGCGTGTTTGAGGTGTGTCTGATCATTATCGGGTTCGCGATGAAACTGGCGCCGCTCGGGGTGGCGTGTCTGGGGTTCGCGCTCACGGCCCAAATCGGCGCCGATTTACTGCGCAGCCTCGGGTTTTATGCCGCCGTGGTGGTCCTCGGCCTGGGCATTCAACAGTGGGTCATCTATCCGCTTTGCCTGAAGGTCATCGGCGGCCGCTCGCCGCTCGCGTTTTTTAAGGACATTAAAGAGGTCCTGCTTACGGCGTTCAGCACTTCGTCGAGTAATGCGACCTTGCCCGTCGCGCTGCGGGTGGCCGAGAACCAGCTAAAGTTGCCCGCGCGTATCAGCCGCTTTGTGCTCACGGTCGGCGCGAGTGCCAATCAGAACGGCACGGCGCTTTACGAAGGCGTGACCGTGCTCTTCCTCGCGCAGGTGTTCGGGGTCGACCTGTCGCTGGGGCAACAAGCGGTCGTGGCGTTCATGTGCATCTTGGCCGGGCTGGGCACGGCGGGGGTTCCCGGTGGTTCGCTCCCGCTGGTGGTCGGCGTCCTGGTGACCATCGGTGTGCCCGGCGAAAGCATCGCGATCATCCTCGGTATCGACCGGCTGCTCGATATGTGCCGGACCACCCTTAATGTGACCGGCGATCTGGTCATCGCTGTGCTGGTGGCCAAGAGCGAACCCGCCGTGCCGCCCCGGGCGCACGCCCAAGAGAAGGCGCACGCCCAGAATAAGGCGCAGGGGCAGGCGAGGTCGTGAATCGCGTTGCCGCGATTTTTCCGAACCCTCGCCCGCAATCGCCGGGCTCCTACCAGACTAACTGCGGTTAACCGCTAGCGGTCGAGTTTGGCCTTCAGGTAGGGCGCGGTCGGGCTCCCCTTGAGTTTTAACAACCCGCCCAGCGGGCCTTGGTACAACAGCTCGCCGCCGTCGGGGCCGCCCACCGGGCCGAGTTCGACAATATAATCGGCCTCCGCCAGCAGGTCCAAGTGATGCTCGATCACCACCACGGTGTGGCCTTGCTCGACCAGCGAATGCAGCACGTGGATCAGTTTTTCGCAGTCGCTCAGGTGCAAGCCGATGGTCGGCTCTTCCAGCAGGTAGAGGTTTTTCACCGCGATGCCGCGTGAGCGTTCCTTGTAACTGGCCAGACCGTGGGCGAGCTCGGTCACCAGTTTGAGCCGCTGGGCTTCGCCACCGGAAAGCGTCGGCGAGGACTGGCCGAGCGTGAGGTAACCCAGCCCGCAATCGACCATCAGCTGGCAGACTTGGGACAGTTGCGAGTGGAAGTCGAAAAAGACCGTCGCCTCCTCGAAAGTGAGTTGGAGGACTTGGCCGATGTTTTTCCCCTTCCAGGTGATGTCGGCCAAGTCCGCGCTGTAACGCGTGCCGTGGCACTCGTCACACGGCAGGTAGGTGTCGGGCATGAAGGCCATTTCGAGTTTGATTCGCCCGCCCCCCGAGCAGGTTTCGCAGCGCCCGCCGGCGGTGTTAAACGAGAACCGGCCGGCCGAGTAGCCGTGGATTTTCGACTCGGGCAGCGAGGCTAAAAAGGTGCGGATCAGGTCAAAGATTCCCAGATAGGTCGCCGGGGTGGAGCGCGGGGTTTTGCCGATGGGCGACTGGTCCACTTCAATCACGGTTTTAAACCCGTCGGCCCCACGCAAATCGAGGAACGGTACGCTGCCGGCCGGCTCCGGGGTGAAGCCGGTGGCGTTGAGGAATTCGCGGCCGGTGAGTTTGGCTGTCTTCGCCTTGATCGCGTGGCTGACCGCCGGGTAAAGCACGTCGCGAAACAGGGTGGATTTGCCCGCGCCGCTGGGGCCGGCGATCATGATCAACCGGCCGAGCGGCAGGCGCAGGTCGAAGTTTTTCAGGTTGCGGAAACACACCCCGTTGAGGCCGAGCCAGGCCGGAGTTTTTTCCTTGGGATTGGATTTTTTCGGGTCGGGGATTTCCCGGTACGAACCGCGCAAGGGATGGACGATGCCTTTGGCCAGAAACAGTCCGGTCAGGGATTTGTCGCTGCGTTTGATTTCGGCGGGCGTGCCTTGGGCGAGCAGTTCGCCGCCGTGGCGGCCGGCGGCCGGCCCGAGGTCGATAATACAATCGGCGCGCTCCATGAGCTCGTCGTCATGTTCGACCACCAGCAGGGTGTTTCCCTTGTCGCGTAGGGTGAGCAGGGTTTCGATGAGCCGGTCATTGTCGCGGGCGTGCAGGCCGATCGAGGGTTCGTCGAGCACGTAGAGCACGCCGGCGAGGTTGGTGCCGAGCTGCGCGGCCAGGCGGATGCGCTGGGCCTCGCCGCCCGAAAGCGTGTCGGTGGGGCGATCCATCCCGAGGTAGCCGAGCCCGACGTGGTCGAGGAATTTTAACCGTTCCTGGATTTGCGGGACGATGTCTTGGGTGATCAAGCGGCCGCGTTCATCGAGTTGGAGCGCGCCGAGGTGGGCGATCAGCTGCGCCGGGGTGCTGGCGAGCAGCTCGGGCAGGCTGGGGCCGAATTTGAGATTGGAAATCTGAGACTTGAAATTCCCGCGCAGCGGGAGGCGCACGGCGCGGGCGACGCGGTTGAGGCGCTGACCGTGGCAGTCCGGGCAGGGCGTGCCGGTTTCGGCCAGGTCGTCGCCGGACTCGATGCCAAACTCGCGCAGGCGGGCGGCGGGGTCATCCTCGTTGTCCTCCACCGGTTCGAGCATCCAGGGGAACACGCGACCGTGGCCGCGGCAGGTCGGACACCAGCCTCGCGGCGAATTGTGGGAAAACTGTTTGGGGTCGAGCTCGGGGAAGGACTCGCCGGTTTCGATATCGGTGCGGGTGGTGGAAAACCACGAAAGGATGTCGCCGGTGGGCAGGGCGATGAAGCAGGAGCCTTTGCCTAGGCTCAGGGCTTCTTCGAGCAGCGAGCTGGGAGCTGGGAGCTGTGAGCTGGGAGCTTGGAGCTGTGAGCTCTTAGCTGCTTTGAGATCGGCGACGACCACCTCGATGTCGTGTTCGGAGTAGCGGTCGAGTTTGGTGAACGTGTCGACGCGCAGTAGGCGGCCGTCGGCGCGCATCAGTTCGTAGCCGTGGTCGGCGATCCAGGTGGCGATCGGCTGGTGGTGGCCCTTGCGGCCGCGGATGAGCGGGGCGCAGAGGTAAAGGTGTTTGGCCTTCGTCGCCTTGGGCGAGGCGAGGACCGTGGCGAGAAGCTTTTTGAGCTGGCCGGGGGAAAGCGGCTGGACCGGTTTGCCGGTCTCGGGGTGGTGTTGCACGCCGAGTCGGGCGTAAAGCAGGCGCAGGTACTGGGCGACCTCGGTGATGGTGGCGACGGTGGACTTGCGCGAGCCGCGGGTGATGCGCTGCTCGATCGCGACGGTCGGCGGAATGCCGGTGAGCCGGTCGATGGCGGGGCGGGGGAGTTGTTCGACGAACTGGCGCGCGTAGGGCGACATCGATTCCATGAACCGCCGCTGGCCCTCGGCAAAAACGATGTCGAAGGCCAGGGTGCTCTTGCCCGAACCGGACACGCCGGTGACGACGGTCAACTGGCGGTGGGCGATGGCGAGGGAGAGATTTTTGAGGTTGTTCTCGCGGGCGCCGGTGAGGGTGAGCTGGGAGCTCGGAGCTGGGAGCTGGGAGCGGGGAGCTGGGAGCTGGGAGCTAGGAGCTAGGAGCTGGGAGCTGGGAGCTGGGAGCGATGCGCGGAAAGCCGAGCTTGAACTCAACGCTCCGAGGGCGTCGCGGAGGAAGGGCGCGGTGGCCGTGTCGGCGTGGGCGAGTGGCTCGGGGGGACCTTCGGCGATGATTTGGCCTCCTTCGGAGCCGGCTTCGGGGCCGACTTCGATCAGCCAGTCGGCGGATTTTAACACGTCCAAATTGTGCTCGATCACCACCACGCTGTGGCCGCGATCCACCAGCGCCTGCAGGACGGCGATCAGGCGCTTGACGTCGTGACGGTGCAACCCGGTGGTTGGCTCGTCGAGGAGGAGCAGCGCGCCTTTGGGCCGGGGACAGGACGCCGCTGCGGGCTTGGGGCTACCAGCAGGTGACGCAATCCGTTTTGGTTTAGCGCCCGGCGCTCCGGCGGGAGCGGCGGCAGTGTCACCTATTAGGTGACACTCTGCGCCGGCGAAACCGCTGAGGTACTTCACCAATTTGAGCCTCTGGGATTCGCCGCCACTTAGCGTGTTGAGCGGCTGGCCGAGCGTGAGGTAGCCCAGGCCGACCGACTCCAAACTGGCCAACCGACTGCGAATCGGCGCGTGCCCGGCGAACAGTGGCAGCGCATCGCTCACACTGGTCGCCAGCAACTCGGCGACCGACAGCCCCTGCCACTGAATCGCCAAAACCTCGGGTTTGAAGCGGCGGCTTTCGCAGATCGGGCAGGGGACAAATACGTCGGACAAAAACTGCATCTCCACCCGCTCGTAGCCCAAGCCTTGGCAGTGGTCGCAGCGACCTTCGCCGCTGTTGAAGGAGAACGATGAGCTATTAAACCCAGCGGCCTTGGCGGCCGGCTCCTTGGCGTAGAGTTCCCGGATCAGCTCCCACGCCTCGGTGTAGAGCGCGGGATTGGACCGCGGCGTGCGCGAAAGTGGCGACTGATCGACGAGCACGATTTCGTCGAAAAGCTCGTCGCCAGTGATAGCGGCGATCATCGCCGGGTCGTCGGTTAACTGCAGCCGTTTCGCCAGCAGCCCCTGGTGGATCACGTTGTCCAACAGCGTGGACTTGCCGGAGCCTGACACCCCCGAGAGGGCGACCAGGCGGTGCAGCGGCAGGTGGAGGGTGACGTTGCGCAGGTTGTGTTTGCTGGCCTCGGTGAAGGTCAGGCGCGGGGTGTGGGCGTCGACCGGGCGGCGGGCGGCAGGGGCGGCGATGCTGTCGCGGCCAGAGAGGTAGCGCCCGGTGATGCTGGCTTCGGAACGGAGCAGCTCGGGCAACTCGCCTTGAAATACGATGTGGCCGCCGCGGGTGCCGGGTTCGGGGCCGACTTCGATCAGGTGGTCGGCGGCGCGGATCATGGCTTCGTCGTGCTCGACCACCACCACGGTGTTACCGGCGTCGGTCAGGGTACGAATGATCGCGATCAGCCGCTCGATATCGCGCGGATGTAGGCCGACGCTGGGCTCGTCGAGGACGAAAAGCGTGTCGACGAGCGAGGTGCCGAGGCACGAAGTGAGGTTAACACGTTGAACTTCGCCGCCGGAGAGGGTTTTGGAACTGCGGTCGAGCGTGAGGTAACCGAGGCCGACTTGCTGGAGGTAACTGAGGCGCGTGCGGATCGAATCGAGGGCGAGTTCGGCTGCGCCGACCATTTGAGATTTGAGATTTGAAATTTCAAAGGCGCGCAGCGCCGCCAGCAGGTCGGCGACGGGCGTTTGGTAGAGTTCGGGCAGGGTTTTGCCCTGCCAGCGCCAGCAGAGCGACTCGGGCTGGAGGCGGGTGCCGTGGCAGGACGGGCAGAGGTTGTAACTGCGGTAGCGCGAAAGAAACACCCGCACGTGCATCTTGTAGGTGCTCTTCTCCAGCCAGCGGAAGAAACCCTTAACGCCATACCAAGCGCGGGGCCATTCGAGGTCGTTTTCCCCGTACCCGGGCTCGCCGTTGATCACAAAATCGCGCTGCCCCGGCGTCAGGCTGCCAAAGGCGACGTTGGTCGGGATTTTCTTCCGTTTGGCGATGCTCTTCAGGTCGTCCTTCGACGCGCCGTAAACCTCGCCTTCCCAGCATTTGATCGCGCCGTCGTCGATCGAGAGCGTCGCGTCGGGGATGGCCAGGCGGTAGTCGATTTCGATGATGCGGCCAAAGCCTTTGCACTGCGGGCAGGCGCCAAGCGGCGAGTTGAACGAAAACAGCGAGGGCGAGGCCGCGCGGAAGCTGCGGCCGGTCTCCGGAGAATTCAGACCGCGCGAATAGTGGCCGAGCGGCGATGGAGCTGAGAGCTGAGAGCTGGGAGCTGAGAGCTGGGAGCTGGGAGCTAGGAGCTCGGCGGAAAAGACATAGACTTGGCCCTGGCCGAAGTGCAGCGCCTGCTCGGCCGCCTCGAGGAAACGCGCGCGTGAGTCGGCGTTGAGGGTAACACGGTCCTGGGCCACGTAGAGGGCGGCGCTCGGGGCGAGTTGGGCGTCGAGCGATTCCGGGTTGGCCAGCAGGTCGTCGATCCGGGCGACGGCGAGGCGGCCGTCGAGGGTGGGGGTGAGCACGCGGACGTAGGACTGACCCTTGAGGTGCGTGAGGATCTCGTGCCAAGTGAGCTTTTCCGGTTTGGTCACGCGAAAGGCGACGATCACGGCGGCGTCGGGTGCGGAGGCGTGGGTTTTTTGCCAGATGGTGGCCGGGGTGTCGTCCTCGACCGGTTTGCCGGTGGCGGGGTCGAAGCAGGTGGCGACGTGGCTGAACCACGTTTTGAAGAAATCGGTCAGCTCGGTCATCGTACCAACGGTCGAGCGCGAGGTTTTAACCGTGTTGGTCTGCTCGATGGCGATCGACGGGCGGATGTTTTCGATCGCGTCGACCTTGGGCTTGTCGAGCAGGTCGAGGAACTGGCGGGTGTAGGCTGAGAAGGTCTCGACGTAGCGCCGCTGGCCCTCGGCATGCAGGGTATCGAAGACAAGCGAGCTTTTGCCCGCGCCGGACAGCCCGGTGACGACCACGTACTTGCCCAGGGGCAGGTCGAGATCGAAGCCCTTGAGGTTGTTTTGGCGCACGCCGCGCAGGCGGATGCATTCGGGTTTGTTCGAGGCGGGGGAGGGGGAGGCGGAGCGGACCACGGCGGAGACCAAGCGCAGCGTCGGGCAGAATGCAAACCGGGACTGATTGGCCGCAGCCCGGCCTTTTCCGCAAGCGGCGATAAACGGGGGGCTAAACGACTTCGTCGTCCCGCTTCGGCGAGTCTTTCCTAACGAAGGGGTAGCTCCGAGCGGGTTCGGGAGGGCGGTGGATTTTTCGTTGCCCGGGGCGACGGGGCTGGGAAAGGTGGCGCGATGAATCATCCCCTTTTCGCGCTGCTGGTGCGCTGGTCGGTGCTGGCCTTGGGCGTGACCCTGGCGACCCGGGTCATCCCCGGGATTCAATATGACAGCGTGGGCACCCTGGTGGCGGTGGTGGCGTTGCTCAGCCTGTTCAACGCCGTGCTCAAGCCCTTGCTACTGCTCTTCAGCCTGCCGTTAATCGTGCTCAGCCTCGGGGTCGGCGTGTTGTTCATCAACGCCTTGCTCTTCATGTTGGTCGGCGAGCTGGTGACCGGGTTCTCGGTCGATACCTTCTGGCACGCGATGGGCGGGGCCCTGATCGTGAGCTTAACCAACATGGTTATCAGCCTGCTGATCGGCAAACCCCGTCCAGCGGTGGGCGTCGCCCGCCCTCCGGCCCGGCCCAGGACCAAGCCGACCGACGTGATCGACATCTAAGTTTGCGAATTGACCGACGCCCCCGCCAACGCGACGTTGGCTCCTTTCGGCGAACCTGTTTCCTCAACTTTTTTCACCATGGCAGACACAATTGAATACGATCTGATCGTCATCGGCGGCGGCCCGGCGGGTTACGCGGGTGCGATTCGCGCCGGTCAACTGGGCAAGAAGGTTGCCTGCATCGAGCTGGAACGCGCCGGCGGCACCTGCTTGAACTGGGGCTGCATTCCCACCAAGGCCCTACTCAAAAGCGCCGATCTTTACCAAAAGATCAAAAAGGCCGACGCTTTCGGTATCACGGTCAAGGACGTGAGCTTCGATTTCGCCAAGGTCATGGAGCGCTCCCGCGGCGTGGCCGGCCAGATGGCCAAGGGCATCGAGTTCCTCTTTAAGAAGAACAAGGTCGATTATTTCACCGGCAAGGCCCGCGTGATCGCCCCCGGTATGGTCGAGATCGTCGAAGGCGAACAGAAGGGTAAATTCTTCAAAACCAAGAATATCCTCATCGCCACCGGCTGCAAAATGCGCCGCATCCCCGATCTCGCCGTCGACGGCGTCCGGGTGATGACCTCCCGCGAGGCCCTCGCCAACACCACGCTGCCTAAGTCCATCGTGGTCGTCGGTGCCGGCGCAATCGGCGTGGAATTTGCCTATTTTTATAACGCGTTCGGCACCAAGGTTACCGTCGTCGAAATGCTCAACCAGGTCCTCCCCGTCGAGGACGAGGAGGTCGCCAAGCTGTTGCAGAAATCCCTCGAAAAACAGGGCATCACCATCCTCACTGGCACCAAGTGTGAGAACTTCCGCGTCGGCAAGGACTCGGTCAAAATCGACCTGGTGACCGGCGACAAGAAGCAGGAAGTCGAAGCCGAAGTGGTGCTCTCCGCCATTGGCGTGGTCGCTAACATCGAGGGCGTGATCGCCGACACGGTGAAGATCGAGCTCGACCGCAACTACGTTAAAGTGGGCGATGACTACCAGACCACGGTCAAGGGCATCTATGCCGCCGGCGACATCATCGGGCCGCCTTGGCTGGCCCATGTGGCCACGTTCGAGGCCGTCAGCTGCGTCAACGGCATGTTCGGCCACGGCAAGGCCAAGCGGGTGACCAAGTTCCCCGGTTGCACCTACTGCCAGCCCCAGGTGTCCAGCACCGGCCTGACTGAGAAGGCCGCCAAGGAGAAGAAGCTCGACTACCGGGTCGGCAAATTCCCCTTCACCGCCTCAGGCAAGGCCGTGGCGTCCGCTGATAGTGAAGGCTTTGTGAAGGTGATCACCGACGCGAAGACCGGCGAAATCTATGGCGCCCACATCATCGGCAGCGAGGCCACCGAGTTGATTGCCGAGTATGGACTGGCGATCGAATTGGAGGCGACCGTCGACGAGATCCACCAGACGATCCACGCCCATCCGACGCTGAGCGAGGCCGTGATGGAGGCCGCCGCCGCTTCGCTCGGTGAGGCGATACATATCTAAAAAAAAACGCGCCCTCCCCCTGCGGTGTGGCGGGTGATGAAGGCAGGTGAGGCAGCCGGGGCGGATGACGCCCGGGCTGCTTTTTTTGTGCAAGCGGAGGGTGGGGAAGTGGCGCAGGTTTCCAGCCTGCGGGTTGAACTCGGCGCAGACGGGCCGGCTGCGCCACATTCAGCGCGCAGGCTCCCCGCCTGTTTTTTTTCGTGCAGCAGCCGGCGGCAACGCCCGAGCTTCCGCTTGCCCCGCTCGGGCTCGGGGTATTGCTTAAGCCCACCATGGACGTGATTTTTCTCGGCACCGGCACTTCGCAAGGCGTTCCCATGATTGCCTGCGACTGCCCGGTCTGCACCTCCACTGACCCGCGCAACCACCGCTCGCGCACCTCGATCCATGTGGTCATGGACGGTTTGCGCATCCAGGTGGACGCAGCCCCGGAGTTTCGCCTCCAGTGCCTGCGCGAGAAAATCGATTGGATTGATTTCTTTATTCTCACCCATGGCCACGCCGACCACATCGCCGGCATGGACGATTTACGGCGTTACTGCGACTTGCTCGGCAACGTGGCCATGCCGGTCTATTCCACCGAGGAAGGTATCAGCCGGGTGCTGGCAATGTTCCCCTACGCGATCGCCGAAAGGCCCATTTCCAAAGGCTATGTGGCCTTCAAACTCCAGGCCATGCCGCAGCGGCTTGAACTGCCGCAGGGTAGCATCGAATCCACCCTGTTGCCGCACGGTGGAATTAACACGATCGGGCTGATTTTCACCGAACGGAGCAGCGGTAAAAAGTTCACCTATTACACGGATTGTAAGCGGGTAACGCGTGAGGCGGTCGCCTTGGCCAAAGGCTCCGCAGTGGTGGTTTTGGATGGCCTGCGTCCCGAGCCGCACCCCACCCACATGAGCATCGGCGAGGCGGTGGAAGCCGCCGGGGAAATCGGCGCGCCCCGCACTTACCTGACCCACCTGACCCACCTGACGGGACATGCCGAATGGGCGAGCCGTTTGCCGGCAGGCGTTGAGTTTGCTTACGACGGCCTGCGGTTGTCGTTATAAGGGCTTTTGAGCGCAGCTGGTGGGCTGCACGCGCTGGTTCCAGGGCAGTTTCGCCAAGAGCAAACCCATCCCGCAAAAATCGGTGATGCCGGCGAACATCAGCCCCGCCCCCACAAACCCAGCCAGCCAGACGAAACCGGGGTGCACGAAGTGGGCTAATAACGCACCGCTCAACACCATGGCCCCGGCGGCGATGCGCACCTGGCGCTCCAAGCTGATGATTTTAGCCGTCCCCCGCGTAACCGGTAGGCCGGCTTCGATCCAGGCGAGCGTGCCCCCGGTGATGACCACGGGATGGGTATAACCGGCGGTCTGGAGTTTTTCCGCGGCTTTGGCGGCGCGTTGACCGCTGCGGCAGAGCAGGTAAACCGGTTTATCTAGGCGAGTGCAGCCTACCTGAGTGAGGCTGGCGAGATTGAGGCGGTCGAGGGGCAAGTTGACCGCACGGTCGGCATGGACCTCGGCAAACTCGACCGGAGTGCGCACGTCGATCACCACGGCCTTGGGCTCGTCGGCGAGGCGGTTTTGTAATTCCAATACGGTCAGGGCATCAGGGTTCATGGGCCTCATTCTAACCCGCTTTGGCCAAAAACCAAGTCAGGGTTCTATTCATTTAGGCTTGGTTTTTTTACCGTACAAATCCGTTTTATTTAATTTTAAGAATCAGTAAATAAAGGTTTTATGGATAATTAAAACTTAGTTTATGTCTTAACCTAAGATTCGGCTTGATTTAAAACCCTACCGCTTCACTGTGGTTTAAATCCAGCAACCATGAAGCTCTCCAAAAAAGGTGAATACGCCCTCCGGGCCCTGATCGACCTTGGCATCGCCGCCGAGGTGGGCCGCCCGCTGGTGCAGGTTTCCGAGCTGGCCGAAAAGGAGCAGCTTCCGGTGAAGTTTCTCGAGCAGATCATGCAGCTCCTCAAGGAGGAGGGTTTTGTGGAAAGCCGGCGGGGCAAGTTTGGCGGCTATCGGTTGGCCGGACCCGCCACCAAGATTACGGTGGGCAGTGTGGTCCGGGTGGTCGACGGCCCGCTGGCTCCGATCGGCTGCGTGAGCCACACGGCCTACGAAAAGTGCAGTTGCCCCGACGAGGTCCACTGTGGCTTGCGAATGTTGATGCTCGATGTGCGCAACGCCATCGCCGGTATCCTCGACCGCTACTCGCTGGCCGACGTCGTCGAGGTGACGCTTCGAAAGATGCGCCGCGACGAAGTGCCTCTGCCGTTTTCGGCGGCGCTAGTCCCCGGTCGCGCAGCCTGCCAAGTCTCGGCCCGCTGTTCTGACCTTCCCGATCTCAAGCCCGTCGCCGGGCTTCTTTCCCAACTCTTTCCTGATTACAGCATTTAACGCTAATCGTCACCCCATGAGCACCGCTTCCTCCCTTTCGTCTGAATCCGCACTACCCGTCTGGCTCGCCATTGTCCGCCAGAAGGTAGAGTCGCTGCGCTACGGCGTGGTCCAGATCGTCGTCCACGACGGTCAGGTCACCCAGATCGAGCGCACCGAAAAGACCCGCCTGCCGGGCCAACGCGACATCGCCGAATAATTCCCCTTCCTTTCGCCACCGGACAAACTGGGGCGTTTCTTATCCAGCAGACGCTAACGTCACTTAATAAAGTATGTTGCCCAGGGAAAGTCGACCGGCCCACCGGAGCACGTCCCGTCCTGACACGAAAGAAACACCATGAAACCGCTTAATTCCGCCGCACGAACGGCCTTAGTCACCGCCCTCGCTGCCGTCAGTTTGACGGCCTCACTGCCGGCGCAAACCGCCAGCGCCAGCGATCTCGACGCCCTGCGCGAGCAGATCCGCCAGCTCGACCAGAAACTGCGCGTGCTGGAGCGCAATACCGAACTCAAGGATGAGGCCGCCGTGGCTGCTGCCAAAAAGCAGCCCAAGCTGACCGTGGGCGACAACCGCATCGAGGTGGCCTCGGCCGACGGTTCCAACTCGCTGCGTTTGCGTGCTTTGGTTCAGGCCGACGCACGCTTTTATTTGGACAAGGCCAATGCCGCCCAAGACGGGTTTCTGTTACGCCGCGCCCGCCTCATTTTCGAGGGTAAGTTTAACGACAACCTCCAGTATACGGTTCAGCCCGAGTTCGCCGGCAGCGCCGTTTCGATCCTCGATGCCAATGTGAACGTGGTGGTTACGCCTAGTTTCCAGGTGCGGGTCGGCCGGTTCAAGACCCCGATCGGCTTGGAGCAGCTGCAGTCCGATCCGGTCGCCTTCTTCAATGAACGCTCGATTGCGACCAACCTCACGCCCAACCGCGATGTCGGTATCCAGCTCGGCGGCGATGTTTTCGATAAACGCTTAAACTACGCCGTCGGCGTGTTTAACGGTGTGCTCGAAAACGGTAACTCGACGCCCTCGAGTTCGACGGTCAACACCGAGGGTGATTTCACCACGGTCGGCCGCCTCTTCGCGACCCCGTTCGTTAATGACAAGGACTCCGCGTTGAAGGGGCTCGGCTTCGGCTTAGCCGCCGGCATCGGCAATTACAACGGCTCTGCTCCGGGCATCAGTTACAAAACCGACGGTCAACAGGAGTTTTTTGCCTATGAATCAACGACCCAATCGGTTGGCCGCTCGCTCACGGTTTCCCCGCAGGCTTATTATTATGTGGGCTCGCTCGGTATCTTGGCTGAGTACGTGTCTGCAACGAGTGAACTGGCCCGTTCGACCAACTCCCGGCAGATCACCAACACCGCCTACAACCTTTCGGTTGGTTATGTGCTGACGGGCGAAGATGCCAGCTACACCGGCGTGAGCCCGCGCGAAAGCTTCAAGCCCTCGGCCGACACCTGGGGTGCGTTTGAAGTGGTGGGCCGCGTCGCCCAATTGGACATCGACAACGATGTCTTCAAGGGTAGCAGCACAACCGCACTCGCCGGTTCGACTGTTGCGACCACTAAAGCCACCAAAGTCACCGCTTACGGTGCTGGCCTGAACTGGTATTTGTCGAAGGCGGTGCGTGCCAACTTTGACGTCACGCAAAACAAGTTCGATTTCCAGGGCGCACGTCCGACCACCGGCATTCTCTCCGACGACGAACTCGTGTTCAGCACCCGCGTGCAGGTTTCCTTCTAATTCCACCCACCGGAGGCGCGATCCGCGTCGTGCCCCTTCTTTTTTTAACGCCCGTTACGATTCTGGTTATGAAACTTAAAAACCTTTTTACCCTCCTCGCCGCCGTTGCCCTTACCGGCTCGGCTCTCGCCAAAGATATCGAGCTGCTCAACGTCTCCTATGACCCGACCCGCGAGCTCTACGTCGACTACAACGCCGCTTTCGCCAAACACTGGAAGGCCAAGACCGGCGACACTGTCAGCATCAAACAATCCCACGGCGGCTCCGGCAAACAGGCGCGCTCGGTGATCGACGGTCTGCGCGCCGACGTTGTCACCCTCGCCCTGGCCGGCGACATCGACCCGATCAGCGAAGTCGCCCACCTCGTTCCGGCGGACTGGCAGAAGCGCCTGCCGCACAACGCTTCGCCCTACACCTCGACCATCGTTTTTCTGGTCCGCAAGGGTAACCCCAAGGCGGTCAAGGACTGGGATGACCTGACTAAAGCGGGCGTGTCGGTGATCACCCCCAACCCTAAAACCTCGGGTGGGGCGCGCTGGAACTACCTGGCCGCTTGGGAGTTTGCCAAACGTAAGCTCGGCAGCGATGAGCAGGCCAAGGGCTTTGTGGCCAAGTTGTTGAAAAATGTGCCGGTGCTCGACAGCGGCGCCCGCGGGGCCACCACCACCTTCGTGCAGCGAGGGATTGGCGACGTGCTCATTTCCTGGGAAAACGAGGCCTATCTCGCGCTCAAGGAGTTTGGCGCCGACAAGTTTGAAATCGTGACCCCGTCGCTGAGCATCTTGGCCGAGCCGCCGGTCGCGGTGGTCGAAAAGGTGGCCAAGCGCAAAGGCACGCTCGCGGTGGCCACCGCGTACCTCGAATACCTCTATTCGCCCGTGGGTCAGGACATCGCCGGCAAGCACTTTTACCGGCCGATCGACCCTCAGGCGGCGGCTAAATACGCCGGGCAGTTTGCCCCGATTCAGCTCTTCACGATTGACGAAGCCTTTGGCGGCTGGGCCCAGGCGCAGAAGACGCACTTCGCCGATGGGGGCACTTTTGACCAGATCTACCTGAAGCAGTAATCGTTGCCGAAACCCTTGCCATCCGGCGCGAGCTCGAAAGCATCCCCTGTCCTCGCGCCCAACGCGTCCTCACCGTCCACTCCATCGCCCTTTGATGTCCGCCCGCTCCGCACGTTCCATCCTCCCTGGTTTCGGCCTGTCGCTCGGCTTCACGATCGCCTACCTGAGCCTCATCGTGCTATTGCCGCTGTCGGCGGTTTTTTTGAAAACCTCGGGGATGACGTGGGCGGAGTTTGTGGCGGCGGTGAGTTCGCCCTTCGTGATTTCGGCCTACAAGGTGAGTTTCTTCGCCTCGTTGGCGGCCGCCGCGGTCAACGCCGTTTTTGGCCTGATCGTGGCCTGGGTCTTGGTGCGCTACACCTTTCCGGCTAAAAAAATCATCGATGCCCTGGTTGATCTGCCGTTTGCGTTGCCCACGGCGGTGGCCGGCATCGCGCTGACCACGATTTATGCGCAGACCGGCTGGATTGGCCGCTGGCTGGCGCCCTACGACATCAAAATCGCCTACACCCCGATCGGGGTGTTCATTGCCCTGACCTTCATCGGGTTGCCCTTCGTGGTGCGCACGCTCCAGCCGGTCATTGAGGAGTTGGAGCCGGAGCTGGAAGAGGCCTCCGCCACCTTGGGCGCGAGTCGCTTCCAGACCGTTTTCCGGGTGATTTTGCCCCAGCTGACCCCGGCGCTAATCGCCGGCACGGCCATGGCCTTTGCCCGCTCGCTGGGCGAATACGGTTCGGTGGTTTTTATTGGCGCCAACCTGCCGATGAAAACCCAGATCGTGCCCCACGTGATTTACGAAAAACTGGAGCAGTACGACTACCGCGGCGCCACCGCCATCGCCACCGTCATGTTGGTGACCTCGTTCATCCTGCTGCTGCTGATCAACCTGCTCCAAAAGTGGAGCCGCCGTTACCACAAGATCTAGGCCGCCTCCCGTCTTCCGCCCGCTGAGTTCCCCCGTTTTTGTCCATGGCATCCATCGTCACCCATCTCCACAAACCCACCGGTTCCCACGGTCACGCCTCCCTCGTGACCCAGGATTCGCCGTGGGTGCGCTGGCTGCTCACCGCGGTGGCGCTGCTGTTTTTATTGGGCTTCGTCTTGCTGCCGCTAGTAGCGGTGTTTGCCG
>JBILBW010000244.1:0-5451 GCA_044353465.1 Rariglobus sp.
TAGCTCATATCTGCGCCCTGCACGTCTTGTGTAAATATGTGAAACGACTAGGATTTTTTTAGGAGCTAATAGGTTTTTTAAATATATTATGTCTGCTTCGATTTCCTCGTCGGACAGGTCGAATTGCGTTACGTTTTTCCAGTTTTCGAATCCGTATTTTTCCTCGCTCAATATATGGTGTACATAGTGCCCCTCATAAACATATGCTCTTCGGCTTGCGATTTCACATACAAAAACGTCGGTTTCGTTGAACGCTTTTTGGAATTTAGCTGAGTCGATGGTTTTTTTTTCTAAAATTCCTGATCGGAAACAGAGTTGGGTTAATTCTTCGGGAATTTTGATTTTCCCCATGCAGAACTCTGCTGCTTGAATTATTTCTTTTGTGTAGTGCGGGTATGTTATTTCGTCTCGAATGGTGTTAACTTTGAAGTCCTTGTATATCGAATCTTGCCGGCATGATCCGAATATTGTTACTTTTATGTCACGTGCCGATTTAACTTTTCTGTGTGTTAGCCTTTCAGTGAGTTTTAGCCACTGGTTCTTGATGTATTTTTTCATATTTATAATAGTTTTTTTTATAATAAATTCTGCGTTCGCACTCTGGGTTTGATTCGATTTAGGTAGTTTGGATGCCTGGGTTTTGGGCCCGATTCGGGAGTGCGATTTGGTTCGGGTTATAATTGGATTTACGTTGGCTTTTTGTAGGTTGGTTTTCTACTTTTAAATTCATTATCTTTGAGGTTTTTAATTTTTAATTTTCTATGTAGACAAATTTTAATGTGTTCGACTGATTCGGTTTATGCGCATTTCTATCGTCACCCCCTGCCTAAATGCCAAGCGCTTTGTGCGGTTGTGCGTGGAATCGGTGCGGACGGCCTTTGCGGGGCTCGACTACGAGCACGTCATCGTCGATGGGCTGAGCACCGATGGCACCCTCGATTTTTTGCAGGCCCAACCCGATATCCGGCTGATCGTGGCCAAGGACGGCGGCATGTATGAGGCGCTGAACCGGGGGATTGCCGCTGCCTCCGGCCAAGTTATCGCCCATTTAAATACCGATGAACAGTTTAACCCCGCCGGTTTGCGCGAAGCTGTCGCCTTGCTAGTGGCCGATCCGTCGCTGGGTGCAGTTTTCGGGTCCACCATCATGGTCAATGGCCGGCTGGAGTTCATGCAGCTCTTTAACCAGATTGTCGTTCCCCAGGTGGTTGATACCCATTGGTGTATGCCGGTGCAGACCTGCTCCTTGCTGTACCGCAAGTCGGTCTGGGAACGGTCGCCCTTCGATACCCAATACCGTTTGGCCGGTGACCACGCTTGGTTTCGCCGGCAAATGGAGCTGGGGCTTAAATTGGCTCGGGCCCAGGCGCCGATCGGGATTTTTATGTGGCACGGGGAGAACCTCTCTTCGCAAAACTCGAGCAAGGAACCGGATGTGCTGGCGGATATCGATCGGCGATCGTTGAAAATTCAGGCCGCCAAAAAGTGGTATCGGCTGAAAAAGCTGCTGCTGGGCGGCTACCGGCGCAGTCCGCTGGAGTACGAGTTTGTCGGTGAAGTGGGGCGCCAGGTGGTGCGGGTGGCGCGGCCGGCCCTTAAGCTGCCGAAGTTCGATAAGCAGGCGAAAAGCTAGCGGGTCCAATCAATGGTGTGGTCTTAACCGCGAATAAATGCGTTTGGGCGTAAATGGGGGCGCTGAGCGGCGTTCAGGTGCGCTGGTTCCGGATGGGTTAACCACGAAAGGCTCGAAAAACACGAAAAGGGGGACCAATTCGGGCACGAACCGAATGAATTTTTTAACCGCTAATAGACGCTAAGGGGCGCTAATTTCGGAGTACGGAATCTTTTTTTTAGCGACCGTTAGCGGCCATTAGCGGTAAAGCCGGGTCGATGCCGAGTTCGGGTTCTTTCGTGTCATTTCTTGTTTTTCATGGCCAAAAATGCAGGAGGGTTGCCCACGGAACACGAGGAAGACACCGAAGAATTAACTTTTGAACTTCGGGGTACAAAAACTCCCTTTTACTCGCGCAGCAGGGCGGAGAAAATCTCGTAAATCAACTTCCGCTCCTCGGCAAAAATACAGTCGATGGTGCGCGGTTCGGAGTAGCAGAAAATCACCCGGTAACGACCACTTTTTAACCGGTAGAATCCACTGAGGTCACCTTCGAGCACGCGGATATCGCCGCCCTCGGTGCGGAGTTTGCCCATCGCTTCGCGCAGGCGGAGGCGCGGGGTCGGGGCGAGGCGGGAAAGGAAGGCGTCCACCTGCTCCGAGGTGTTGACTTTATACATCGGCGGCATCGAGCGGGTTCATCTTCAGTTTACCGGTTTGGTATTTTTTGAGGGTGGCCCGAAATTCGTCGTTGGCGAGGAGCTCCATCGTCTCTGCGATCGCCTCCATACGGTCGCGACCGACGAGGAAGGCGGCGACGCTACCATGGCGCTCAATCGTAATGAGTTCGCCTGCTGCCTGTTTGACGAGTTGAGGAAACCGGGCCTGCCCCTCGGTCACGGAATACGTAGTCTTCATGGGAAAACACGTAGTGAATGGGTTGCTCGCACGCAAGGCGCACCTTGATCAAATGGATCGTGAGGCGGAAAATAAACCTAGGGTGGTGACGCAGAGGGCATAGAGCCCAACAGGGTGTAACATTCAACATGTCGGATCTAACCAAGGCAGTTCAGCCGCAAAAGAACGCAAGGTGCGCAAAGAACAAGCCCCTGTATTTCTATGCGATCTCTGCGTTCTATCGCGGCTAACAGGCTCGAGGTTGGTGTTTTGATGCTGCAGCGGCGGATGCGAAAACTCGAGTGTTACAGCCTACGAGTACCATTAAAATTGTCGGATAAAACCCGATTGTCTCGCGAAGTAGTTTAAGGGAGCGAAGGAGCGTGCCTGCGCAGCTTTGGTTTGGTACTTCTTCAGGCTTCGCTCCCTTCGCGAGACAAATGGCTCGGTCACGGATCGATGCCGTGCGGCATTGGGTTTTAGTACAGTTTATATTCCGACACTTTAAATGTTACTGCCTACGAGGAGGTTAGGGCGGGCTGAAAGACGCCGAAAATCTCGAAATCAGCCATGTTGAGCGTGAGCAGGCGGGTGATCCCTGCGGCATAATAGGTGGCGGCTAATTGTGTATCGAGTAAGCGTTTGCGCCCCAGCCGATGTTGACGCAGCCAGAGCAACGCGAGGCGTGTCGAGTCCAGCGACGGGTAAATCGGTTTTACTTCACAAGCTTCCCACCACCCTTGCGCTTTGGTGAGTGCTTCATCGAGGCTCAAGGGGGACGCAAATCGCCGCGGGTCCGTCACCACATGGATAAACTCCGTGAGCACTTGCGGAGCCAGCGCCAGGGGTTGGGGGTGTTTCGCCAACGCTTCGTCTAACCAGCGCCGCGCCGCCTCGTGGCCGGGGACTTCGCGTAACTCGATCTGAACGAGAAAAGTGGTGTCGACCCCGTAAATCATGGTTTTTCGAGAAAATCGTCCAAAAGCTCACTGCGGCTGGACCACGGTTGCAGCAGGGCTCCAACGGAGGAGGGCTTAAGGTCCCTTAAGCTCTTTACCGGCCGTATCTTGGATTGACGATAAAGCTCCATGGCTTCGCGTAAGAGTTCCGAGGTCGGGCGATCTTGCTCTTGCGCATAGCGCTGAAAATCGGCATAAACCGGCTCACTTACATTAAGCGTGATGGTTTTCATGTGGTTCAGGATATATGAATCCGCTATGGCGTCAAGTGGGTGAGGCAGGGATTGCATCTTTTGACGACACGGAAGAAACGAGCGCGGGCGATGATCGGAACGGGGGCGGTTGGTTTTAACCACGAAGGGGCGCCGAAGACTCGCGAAGGTGAGGCAGCGGCGGCGGGGGCCGTATCACTTACGCTCAGCCCTTGGCTTTTTTGACTAGGCGCCAGCGGCCGAAGTGCCAGAAACGGCGGCGGGCGCTGAGCGGCGGGGTGCGGTCATCGGCGATGCGGTGGAAAAACTCCAGAACCCGGTCTTCGCTGTAGTAGGGGTTGGGGGTGTTGCCGTGGAAATACGGCTGGGCCAACAGCGCCCGGTATTGGGCTTCGTCCCGGTCCACTTCGAGGATTTTCTCAATGAAGGTTTCGTCGTCGGGGTAATCGTAGCGGCAGAGCATGCTCTTCGGGTTGAACTCCTTGGCTACCCGGGGGTTCTTCCGTGTATGCCGTGGGTTCCGTGGGCCAAACCCCGGTTGGTTTAACCACGAAAGGCGCTAAAAACACAAAAAGGCGGAGGGGGAACTTCGCGTACCTTGGCACGCCTTCACGGTTAGAAATCCCGTTTATTTGTCCCAGAGCGGGTCCGTGCGGTAGGCCTTGGGCTGGCGCAGGAGCGGCCAGACGTCAGTCACCGTCGGGGCCACCGCCAGCAGTTCGGCCAAGCCGTGTGACTTGAACTTCTCCGCCACCATGCGCGCAAAAAAGCGCAGGAGTTCGTCGTAGAAGCCGTCCTGGTTGAGCAGGACGAGGGGCTTTTGGGTGAGGTTAAGGTACCGCTCGCTCATGATCTCGGTCATTTCCTCCAAGGTGCCGATGCCGCCGGGCAGGGTGAGGAAGGCCTGGGCGCGCTCCGCCATGATGCGTTTGCGCTCGCGCATGGTGGGCACGATGACCAACTCGGTCGCCTCCAAGTAGGCGAGTTCGCGCGTTTGCATGAAGTCGGGGATCACCCCGACCACCACCCCGCCAGCCGCCTTCACGCTGCGGGCCACTGAACCCATCAGCCCGACGTTGCCGCCCCCGTAAATCAGGCCCCAGCCCTCGGCCACCATTTCCCGGCCCAAGCGTTCCGCCTCCTGGTAATACTTCGGGTCAAGCTGGGTGCTGGAGGAACAGTAAACGCAGAGCAACGGGGTCATGGCTGGTGGTAAGTCGGAAAGCGGGCGCGGGGACAATCGTTAACGACGGCGGCGCTCGAATGGCGGCGGCGCAAATCGTGGAGCCCGACGACGAAGTCGTTGGGGTGTCGGCGCAAAATCGCGCCGCGCTTTTGCTACGTCCGGAGTTCCGGGTGCATTCCGGAATTGGGCGGTCGGCTAATTAAGACTTAAATTCCCCGCCATTTGTCTCCATGAGTGAGCGCCGTGCTTAACCGCAGTTCCCGTTACCTCGGCCGCCTGGCCCCTTCGCCCACGGGCTTTCTCCACCTCGGCCACGCGCGCACCTTCTGGATCGCCCAACAACGCGCCCTGGCCGCCGGCGGCCGTCTCCTCCTTCGCATCGACGATCTCGATGCCGAGCGCTGCCGCCCCGAATGCGTGGCCGCCTTGCTGGAAGACCTGAGGTGGCTTGGGCTTAGCTGGGCCGAACCGCCGATCACCCAAAGCGCGCGTTTGCCTCGTTACCGGGCCGCACTCGCCCGGCTCCACGCCGCCGGGCTGATTTTCCCCTGCCTGCACTCGCGCCGCGAACTCGCCGAGACGTCC
>JBILBW010000060.1:0-16787 GCA_044353465.1 Rariglobus sp.
CCCGCCTCCACGATTTCGACTTGAAGGGCATCGGCGTCGATCACCACGGGTATTGGGGATTGAGTGACTATTGCTTGCGCAAGGGTCAGGGTTTCACGTTCCCGGCCGATTCCGGGCCCGATGAGGAGGGCGGTGGCGCGGGCGATTTTCTCGCGTAACAGGTACAAGCCTTCCAAGGCCAGGCTCCCCTCTGGGGTTTCCGGCCAGCCCACCCAAATGGCCTCGGGGGCGCGCGCGGCAAAGGTGGGTGCAAGCGATTCAGGCACAAAGGCGGTGACCAGACCCACCCCACTGCGCAAGGCTGCGAGCACACTCAGTAACACCGCGCCCGGATAAGAACGCGAGCCCCCCACGATCAAGAGGTGACCGTAGCTGCGTTTGTCGCAGTGCGCTGGACGCAATCCACGCAACGGGTCCAGGACAGCGGGCGTCAGCACCCGACCCAAAGTGTCACCTATTAGGTGACACTTTGGGTCGGGTGCTGACTGAGGGGTGTTGAAAAAACCGAGGTCGAGGTAACGGATGCGGCCGGCGCCGGGCAGGGAGAGAAGCGGGGTTTTGACGATGCCAGTGGCGTAAGTGAAGTCCGCGAGGAAGGCATCGGGGGCGTCGAGGCCGCTGGGCAAGTCCACGGCGGCGCGGAGGCGCACGGGCAGGGCGTTGACCACCGCCAGCACGTTGGCGACCGCCGGCGGCAACGGTGGGCGAAATTGAAACCCGAAAACTCCGTCCAGCACGACATCGTAGGCGCCGGACAGCAGCTGGCGGTGGCGGGTGGCCACCGGCGCGAGGTCTCGCCAAGCGCGGTGGGCGAGGGGGCGTAGGGGCCGTTCACCGAAGACAAAGAGCACCTCAATTTGCGCCTGCGGATGGAGTTCATGGAGGCGGCGGGCCGCAATCAGGGCGTCACCGGAATTGTGGCCTTTGCCCGCCAGTACCAACACCCGGGCGTGGGCAGGGAAGGCGCCGAGTTCTCTAAAGTCAGTTAAAACCGCGTCCGCCAGGGCGCGGCCGGCTTGCTGCATCGCCGCCCATTCGCGGGCCTCGTCGCCGGCAAACCAGCGCGACTCAAACGCCTGAGTTTCGGCGCAACTGAGGATGGGGGGCGCCGGGTTCATCGGTTAAATCGCCACCGCGCGGACGATCGCCGCCACCGCCATTGCCGCGGTGTCCGTGTGTGAGAGGGTGAGAATCACCTGGGTGCCGCCGACGTGTTTGAGCAACGCCTCACCTGGTCCGTCGAGCCGGACGAGCGGTTCGTGGCGAAGGCCGTGGTAAACCGAGATGGATTTCCAGCCCAGCTCCGCGCCGATTCCGGTGGTGAACGCCTTGGCCACCGCCTCCTTGGCCGCGAAGCGGGCGGCGAAGTGTTTGTGCGGGTGCTTCATGCCCAGGCAGTAAGCGCGTTCTTCCTCGGTGAACACGCGTTCAAGAAAGCGCTCGCCCTGGCGATCGAGCACGCTGCGGATGCGCTCGATGTCGATCAGGTCGGAGCCAAGGCCGAGAAGCAGGCCGCCTGGAGGGAGTTGGAGGTTCATCGGAGTTGGTCCCACAGAACACACCGAATACACGGACGAATCGGATTTATTCTAATTCAGGAGTTCCGTGTGTTCGGTGGGCTAAAAATCAGGGGTTCATCCGCCGCTTCATTTCCCGCACCGCTTCCTCGATTCCGCTGGTGAGGGCGCGGCTGATGATGGTGTGGCCGATGTTGAGTTCGTGCACGTGGGGCAGGGTGCAGATCTCGGCCACGTTGTCGTAATTGATGCCGTGGCCGGCGTTGACCACTAGTCCGGCAGCATGGGCGCGGAGCGCGCCTTGCTGCAGGCGGGCAAACTCCGCGGCACGGCCCGGAGTGAGCCAGGCGTTGGCCCAGCAACCGGTGTGCAGCTCGATCCAGGGCGCGCCCAGCTCGGCGCTCAGGTCGATCTGCGCTGGATCGGCGTCAATAAAAAGACTTGTGATGACCCCGGCCGCGTTCATCGCCTCAATGCAGGCTTTGACCTGGGCCCGGCGGCCGACCACATCGAGGCCGCCCTCGGTGGAAATCTCCTCGCGGCTTTCCGGGACCACGCACACCGAGTGGGGCCGCACTTTCAGGGCGAAATCGATCATCGCCGGGGTGCAGGCCATTTCCAGGTTGATCCGGGTTTTCGCGACCTCCCTGAGGCGCCAGACGTCGATCTCTTGGATGTGGCGGCGATCTTCTCGCAGGTGGATGGTGATACCGTCGGCGCCGGCGCGCTCGGATAAAACCGCGAGGGCGACGGGATCGGGTTCCGCCGGGCCGGGAAGGGTCAGGTCGTAGCCGCGGTAACGGGCCTGACGGACGGTCGCGCAGTGATCGATATTAACGCCGAGTAGTATCATGGGTTGCAGGAAGCGCAGAGGGTTAACCACGAACGCGGCGAAAGACACGCAAAGAAAACGCCCCCTGCGGCGGCTTCAGGAGCGGCCTCGCACCGGCGAATTTTCCCGCAACTCCTTTTCGGCATCGCCTCCGGCTTGGCCGCTTGCACGGTTCCTTCGACTGTTCGCCAAAATCCCGCTCGCCGCGCTCCTCCGCCACCATGTCCCGCCTCGCTTTCCAACTCGAAAAAACCGCCCCCGGCACCCGCGCCCGCGCCGCTCGGTTTCAGACCTTACACGGCGAGATGCGCACCCCGGTTTTTATGCCGGTGGGCACTCAGGCCACGGTGAAAAACATGAACGCCGACGGCCTGCGCGCCCTCGGCACCCAGTGCCTGTTGGCTAACACCTTTCATCTTCTCCTTCGTCCCGGCCCCGAGGTGTTTAAGAAATTCGGCGGCATCCACCGCTTCATGGACTGGGACCGTCCGGTGCTGACCGACTCCGGCGGGTTTCAGATTTTTTCGCTGCCGAAAGACCGCGTCATGACCGAGGAGGGCGCGGAGTTTCGCAGCTACGTGGACGGCTCGCTGCACCACCTCTCGCCCGAATCCAGCATCGGTATGCAGCGCACGATCGGCAGCGACATCATGATGGTGCTCGACCAGTGCATTCCCTCGACCGCCGACCACGCCACCGCCCTGGCGGCCATGAATCTCACGCACCGCTGGGCCGAGCGTTCGCTGCGTGCCCGTGGTGAATCGCCCCAAGCCCTCTTCGGCATTGTTCAGGGCGCCTGTCACCGCGACCTGCGCCTGCGCAGCGCCGAGTACCTGCGCAACCTGCCCTTCGACGGCCTTGCCATCGGTGGCCTCGCGGTCGGCGAAACCGATGCGCAGCGCTACGAGTTCACCGGCATCGTCACTGCCGAGCTGCCCGAAAACCTGCCGCGTTACCTCATGGGCGTGGGCACCCCAATCGACATTTTGGAGGCGGTGCATCGCGGTGTGGATATGTTCGACTGCATCATCCCGGGGCAACTCGCCCAACGCGGCACCGCCTTCACCTCCCACGGTAAAATTCATTGCCGCCGCGCCGTCTATAAACTCGCCGACGAGCCGCTCGACGCCCGCTGCGATTGCTCGACCTGCCGCAGTCATTCCCGCGCCTACATTCACCACCTGATTAAGAGCGACGAAACCCTCGGCTGGCAGCTCCTCGCCCACCACAATATCGCCTTCTACCACCGGCTGATGGCGGAGATGCGGGCCGCCATTTTTGACGGCTCTTTTGCCGCCTACTACGAGCTCAAGCGCCACGAGCTCGACCGTGACGACGAGGCTAACCCGCCGGTGCATCCGGCGCCGGCCCGCCCCCGTACCAACCCCACGCTCGGCGACTACGACATCCACCGCTCCCACTGCGGGACGTTTTCCAGTATCCGCCAACTGAGTTCGGGCGAGGTCATGCACTCGGTGTCGGCCCCAGAAGAGGAGGCCAACCGGCTCTATATCACCCAGTCACGCCTGGCCGAACGCCTGCGCCGGCGAACCCCCGACGATACCGAGCCGTTGGTGATTTGGGATGTGGGCCTCGGCGCGGCGTCCAACGCCATGGCGGCCCTGCGCTGCGCCGAGCAACAGGTAAGCGCCTTCGGCTTCGACTCGCTGCGTCCGCTGCACATCGTGAGTTTTGAGTGCGACCTTGATCCACTCACGCTCGCCGCCCGTTACGCCTCGGCTTTTCCCCACCTGCGGCATCCCGCGCCTCACGTGCTCCTGCGCGAAAAGCATTGGGTTAACGCCACGGGCTCAATCGAGTGGATGCTTCATCACGGCGACTTCCTCGCGTACCTCGACGGTTCGTCCGCGCCCGACCTGATTTTCTACGACCCCTTTTCCGCCAAGACCGACACCGGACTCTGGACTGCCGAGGTATTTGGGCGCATCCACCGCCATGCCGGCGAACACCCCGCCGAGCTCTATACCTACTCCGCCGCCACCTCGGTGCGGGTGGCACTGCTACGAGCCGGGTTTTGGGTGGGCGAAGGCGTGGGCACCGGCCCTAAGGCGACCACCACGGTGGCGTTTAGCCGGATCGACCCGGCCGCCGAGCGCCACCCGGCCCGCTTACTCGGTGCCGAATGGCTGGGCCGCTGGAGCCGCAGCCACTCGAAATATCCGCCCGATGTGACAGTCGAGGAGCGCCTCGTCTTCGAACAACGGATCACCGCTCACCCTCAATTTGCCTGCCGCGGCGAGCGGGGTTAAGCGGCCCGTCCGGGGTCTCCTGGTAAACGCTGTTGGCCTTCGGGGCGGCGCGTCGCTTGCCGGAACGGTGGCCGTCATCGTGAGTGACTTTGGGTTACGCAGGATACCGATCTTGACGGCACCGCCCGCCTGGAGCGCGCCGCGGCGACGGAGGATCTGGCCGAGTTTGTCGGTGGGCTGACGGTTGAGAAACAAGATCTCGGATTCCGCTGGTTCTGGCTTTGCTCATTTCGCAGCCCGAACAGGGATACGCCGGTTGTAATGGTTAACAAACCCCACGTTGCCGCCGACCTGTTCGATGAGCGATTGGGTGAACGCGCAATCCTCGGGGCCGTTGAGGAAACCACCCCGCTTTTTTAGCCTGACGAGACCTAGTTGGGGAGGATGCCGCTTTATTAAGGCGTCCAGCTGAGGGCGAGCTTAACCCCGCCGCTGAGGACCAGGCTGTGTGCGCAGGTGGCCTGATAAATCTCCGGTGCGGGGACTGTGCGGCGGAGTCTTGGCCGCTGGAGGCGAAGAAGAGGTCGGCGGCGGCGACGGGTTCAGGTGCCTGATTGGCGATGCCGAGTAAGAAACCAATAAAAACGGCGGGCCGGTAGAAGCGGTTCATGGGGTTTTTAAAATTCCGATCTCGCCGCCCGACAGCAGCGGCGGGTGGCGAGGGATTTGCGGCGGCGGATTCCATAAAAGGCGGCGAAGGCGCGGATGCGGTTGGTTTGGGCCACGTCGATCCTGCGGGGGCGACCGGTTTTGATTGCGGTGATCATCAGGTTTTGGGCGGTGTGCTCGGTGCCGATAAACTCAGATACCTTGGTTTTATAGCCGGCCTATTCCACCTCCAGGCGCGCAGCGCTTCGGTGACGAACTCGGCCTCGCGTTTCTGGAAAGTCTCGTGGCGCAGGGCACCGTTGATTACGCCGTAGCCGGTGAGTTGGGCGCGCAGTTCCTTGTTGCGGCAGGGTGAAACCACCGGCATGCGGGCGCCGGCGGCCCGACCAGATAAGCCTAGCACCAGCCTCGTCTACTCCAACGCGCGTGCCTACCTCGGAGGTCGCGGTCGAGCACGGGAGGATCACCTTGTTTTCGCGGTGGTAATTGCCAGGGCGTAAGCGCGCACCCCTTGCGCGAGCGCCTCAGCCAAGGCCGCCCGGTACGCAGGGGTGGCGATCCGGCGAGCCTCGTCGTTGTTGGAGAGATAACCGGCCTCGATCAGGACGCCGGGGCTGCTGACCAGCCGGAGCACGGCGAAGCGCGCCCGCTTAAAGCCACGGTCTTCGCCACCGAGAGCATCGACCACCTGGTTGTGCATATGGAAGCCGAGCAACGAATTCCACGGGTCGTAACGATTGCCCGGGTTGGCTACGTTGTCGCTCGGGTCGCGCTTGGGGCTGCTGGTGGAGCGCTGGAATTGCGGGGTCATCACGTAGGTCTCCGAGCCTCGAACCAGGGGCGAGCCAGCCACCGCATTAAAATGGATACTAATAAATAGGTCGGCGCCCGCCTGGTTGGCGATCTCGGCGCGGCGGGGGAGTTCAACAAAACGGTCGTCGGTTCGCGTCATCACCACCTTGTAGCCCTGTTGGACCAAGAGGGCGCGCAGGCGGATTGCCACGTCGAGGGTGAAGGTTTTTTCGTCGAGCCGGAAAGCCTTGTTTTGGGTGCCGGTATCCTGACCTCCATGACCGGCATCGATCACGATCACGCGCAGCGCCGGCGCGGCTGGTCTGGCCACGGAGGAGGGGCTGAGTAGGGGAAGGAAGAGCTTTTCCGCGTCGATCCTACTGATGTAGAGCGTCCCGTTGCGCTCCTCGACGGGTTCGCCCAACAGCACACGCAGGCCGTTGATGGAGACGTCTCGTTTGTTTTCCTCCAGTTCGATCCGGGCGACACTGGATTGCAGCCGCATGATTTTGCCGCGCTCGACCCAGCTAGCCTTTAAACCGAAGCGCGAGAGGTAATTTCTCGCCTCCACGTAGTTGTTGCCATCGAGCTTGATGCTGGCGGCGGGCTTGGCCGGCGGGGAACCAGCGTCGACGCGGGCGCCAGAAAACAAAAGGAGCGCGGCCATCGCCGCGCTCATGAAGGAAGTATGCCTCAGCCGCACCATGCCCGGGGGGCGTACTCAGGCCTTGGCCGGAACGTCGTCTTCGTTTGCCTCTTCGTGGCCTTGATCCGAACCCGTGTCGTCGATCGCCTGCTCGTTGGCGCCAAGGGTGTATTTGCGCTTGCGCTTGTTGGTGGGCAGCGGAGTCAACATGACGTTGATCTGCTTACCCATCAGGCGGGGGGTGGAGTCGGGGTGGCCCATGCCTTCCAACTCGGTGAGGGCCTTCGTCATAACAGCAAAGCCAATCTCGGTGTGCGCCATCTCACGGCCGCGGAACTTCAGTCGCAGCTTCACCTTATTGCCGTGGTCGAGGAACTCCTCGGCGTGGCGGATTTTAGTCAAGAAATCACCTTCGGCGATGCGCGGGGTGAACTCGATCTCCTTGAGTTTGGTAGCGGTTGTCTTGGCGTGACTGGCCTTCTTTTGCTCTTCGTAGATGTACTTGCCGAAATCCATGATGCGGCAAACCGGGGGCTTGGCGGTCGCAGCCATCTCAACGAGGTCGAGATTGAATTGCTGGGCCAGCGCCAATGCACGCTCGGTCTGCATAATGCCGAGCTGTTTACCCTCGGGGCTGATGACCCGGATTTCCGGTTCTTTGATCCGCGAGTTGCGACGGATATGGGCGAAAGGGTCGTTGTTACGACGCTGGAAGTAACCGGGGCGGTTGCCGCCCGAGGAGGGGAACGAGTTGGCCATCAATAAGGAGGTTGCAGGATTAAATCGTGGTGAGCTTTCGCCCACGGCTGCGGGGAAGACAATCACGAATTGGATTTATCGGGCAAAGACCCCATCTGCATCCCGAGGTGTTCCCCCCTGCGACGCCTGAGTTGTTATGCTGCCACCGGAACACCGGGTGCGGGTTTTAGCCTGGCTTCGGTTGGGGCCTGCGGCCGCGGCGGGTGAGCGTGATCCCCTTGGTGGTTTAAAAACTCCGGCGCGCAGGCGCACCCGCCGCGCGAACGCAGGTCATTAGGGGGCTTCGGTCTGGTTTTATGATGTATGCGTTATGCTCTTCGCGGTGGCACTCGCGGTTACCCTTAACGGCGGTGATCCGGCCCGCGCATTCCTCCCGTGGCTTTGCCCTGCTCATCACCGTCCTCTTGATGTCGCTGCTGGTGCTGGTGGGGGTGTCTTTCGCCGCCCTGACCCGGGTGGAAATTCAGATCGCCCTCAACCAGCAGTCGCAGGCTCGCGCGCGCCAACACGCCCTCCTGGCGCTGGATATCGCGATCGGCCAATTGCAGAAATTCGCCGGGCCGGATGCGCGGGTTAGCGCGCAGGCCTCGCTCATCGGCGAGGCCGTTGCCAATCCTTGGTTCACGGGAATTTGGAGTGCCAATCAGTCCAGCCGCGTGCCGCTCGTGTGGCTGGTGAGCGGCAATGAAGTTTCGCCCCTGCAGGTCTGCCCGGAAACCGCCCTTGGGCGCGCCACACCCGGCAGCGGCGTGCCGCTCCAGTTGGATGCCCTAGGGGTGGCGCTCAACGGCCCGGGTAGCCCGGCCCCCAACACGGTGCGGCTGGTCGGGGGCGCGACTGCTTCCGCCGGTGGCGGGGGGCTGGCCGACGGCGGGGTGGTGGTGCCGGGCGTCCCTATCAATCTGACGCCGCCGGGCTTTGGGGCTGAAAAAACCGTGGGCCGCCTCGCCTACTGGGTGGGCGACCAGGGCGTGAAGGCGTCGCTGGGTTTGTCGGACCGCTCTGGCGAGGTCGACTACCCGCCTTGGTTCAGCTCCGTTGTCGATGATCAGCGCGGCCGGATCCGTCAGCAAATCGCCACCGCGCCCGGTTATTTTCGCAACGTGGCCGCTGAGCGCTGCGGCTTCGACCCGCTGGCTCCCGGCAATGATCCGCTGCGTTCGCGGCTGCTCGAACTGAGCCAATGCCAGTTTTTGACCCCGGTGGCGCCGGATGCCCCGATGGGCGCGTTTCTGCGCGGGCATTATCATGATTTTACGGTGCGCGCGGCGGCGGTTCTGGCCAATACCCTGCCGGAGACCGACCTGCGCCGGGGCTTGTTGCGCGACCTTTCGGCGCAACCTGCGCTGCTGGGCAATGCCTTCGCTGCCCATCTGAATTATCCGGCCTACATGGAGTTGCCCAGTGAGGCCAACTCCGCAGTCCCGCCTATCACCACCACCGCGTCGCCTCGCCGGCGGTATTTTTTGGTACCGTCGGTCGCTACCGCGGCCTCGGCGGAGGCACCGGCCCTGGAGTTTGGCGTCGCTCCGGTGCTGGCGAGCTTCCTGATCCAATTCCGGGTGGTGCGCACGGTGGGCGGGGTGCAGGTGCGCTCGCGCTTATTCGTCGAGTTATGGAACCCCTACAGTGCCGCTTTGGTCCCGCCTGTCGGGCTGACGCTGGAGGTCACAGGGCTGCCGACCATTCAAATCCGCGATCCCGGGATCGGAGGCGGGATCGGCAGCGTGGACCTGCAGGCCGTGAGTGCACCGCTGCGCGGTGGGGGCGGCTCACCCGCGCCGATGACGGTGGGCCTGCCATTTACCCTCGGTCCGCAAACGGACCGGGCATCGTGGTTGCCGGGGCGCTGTTATGCCTGGGTGACGGGGTCCGGCCCGGCGCCCACGGCGAACCTGACGTTTTATGCAAAAAACATGTCGGCTCAGGGTTGGTCCCACAGCTCCGGTGCGTTGGCGGGCACCTCGAGCGCGCTGCAGGTCAGCGGGGGCGACCATCCCGTGCTCACCGTCAGGCTGAAGTTGGGGAGTGACGTGCTGGCAACCTACACCTCGCCGACTTACCCCGCACTTTTGGTGGCCAACGTCGAGGCGCCCCCGACCAGTGGCAATTGGGTTTTCGGCTACGGGTTTCGGTTGCGCCAGCCCAGTTCGCTCAACAAAGACCGCGACTGGCTCACGCGGGCGGGGGCCGATCTCCGCAACCTGGCCCCACCAGCCAGTGTGTTTACCGCTTTTAACGAAAACCTCGACCTCGATCCCGAGGCCTACGTGGGGACCCCGGCGACCAGTGCCGGGGTGAACAACTTTCTGCTCTACCGGGCGGCGGGCGTGGCCCTCGGTTCGACGCGTTCGGCCAACAACGACGCGCCCGTCTTTGAGTTGCCGCGGCTGCCGCCCCTGTCGTTGGGCGAGCTCCAGCACCTGCGCTTTACCGCCGGGCGGCCCTTTGCGTTGGGCAACTCGTGGGGGGCTGCCGTCACCGATCAGAGCGGGGGCACCGTGAACGGTTGGTTTGACCGCTTTTTCTTTTCCGGGCTGCCCGCGGCCGGGAGCGCCCCTGACCTCGCCCGCGGTGAGCCTTTGCCCAATGGCAATTTGGTGCCGGTCGATAGCCGGCCGGTTCGCGCCGCACCCTTCTCGCTCGAGGTCGTGAGGGATGCCGGCAGCGCTTACACCTCGCGGTACCTCCTCCAGGCCGGCGGTTTTAATGTGAACGCGTGCAGCCCGGCGGCCTGGTGTGCGGTGCTGTCGGGGTTGCGCTTTAGCACCACCCGGCCGTTTCAGCGGGCGGTGGTCGACGAGAGTGCCACGCCCAATAATTACACGGGCAGCCAAGCGGGAGCCGGCACCTTGGTCGCAGCGGAGACGCTGGCCGATGCCACCCTTTCAGACGGCGCGAGCGTGGGCGGCCCGGCCTTTTTTCGCTTTCCGCAATCGGCGCAGGAAACCTACGGCTGGTCGAATGGCGCCACCGACGGCCTGCTGTCCATGCAGACCTTTCGTCAGGGGGTGCGCGGGGGCAATGCCGGCGCCCCGGCGCAACAGCTCACCTCCGCGCAACTCCAGTTGCTCGCGCAACAGATCGTATCCCTAGTACGCACCCAGGCGGCGGTGGACGGACCATTTCGAAGCCTGGAAGCGTTTCTCGCCCCTCAGGCTTATTTCGGTGCGGCCAGTCTTTTGGAAAAGGCGATCAGCGGTGCCGGGATCAATCCGGCGTCCCTTGTCGCCCATCCCGTGCCTGGACTCACCGACCCCGGCTTCGGTTCACTTACGCTCACGCCGGCCGACCTGATGACGGCCCTCGCGCCCTACCTGCGCACCCGTTCGGACACCTTTGTGGTGCGCGCCTATGGCGAGGGGATCAACCCGGCCACCAGCGGGGTGGAAGGGCGCGCCTGGTGCGAGGCCACCGTGCAGCGCTTCGCGGAAACCGTCGCGGCCGACGACGACCGAGTGGCTCCCCGCGTGGGCGGCTTCGGTCGCCGTTTTAAAATCCTGCAATTCCGATGGCTGTCCGCCTCCGATATCTAATCGGCCTGTGGGTGTGCGGCGCCGTCGTCGGCTTAAGCCAAGGGGTGCGGCCGCTCCCGGAGCCGGTGCATTTCACGGTGTTTAGCCGGCACCGCCTGACGGGCTTGTGTTTCCAGCCGAGCCCCCGGGCCCGGCCGGTGGGCTTACGGTTTTTTCCTCAAGCGAGGTCGGAGCGGTTCGCCTACACTGGGCCGGCGGAGGTCGCTTTTTACCACGAAGCCGACTGGGCCGAATACGCACGGCGCCAGGCGTCCAATCCAGCGGAGGCTTTGCCCAGTCCGGTGGCGGTCGCACGGCTGCCGGTTGGGCTGCAAGAGGCGCTGCTTTTGTTTGTGCCGCTGCCTGCAGCCCAAGGCGACGGGATCCGCTTTGGGGTCCTCGCGTTCGATGATGATCCGGCGCGGTTTCCGCCGGGACAACTCGGGGTAATCAATGTCGCCGGCCGGGCTTATGCCGCGCAGGTAGGCCGCAAGGTTTTGGCGGCACCTCCGGGGCGCGGCGAAAACCTCGCCGTTGCCGGCCCGGTCGATTTTCGCCTGGCCTGTCACGAGCAAGGGCGGTGGGTGGCCGCCGGCCACCATGCCTTCACGGTGGGGCCGAACAGCCGGGTGTGCGTGGTTTTGTTTCCGGCGACCTCGGCTACCGGGGTGGCCCCGGTTATTCGTACGCTGGTGGATACTCCGCCCGAGCGCGCCCCTCCTGGCTCTGCCGACGGGCTTTACACCCCTGATAAATAGGTCCGGATTTCGGTGCCCGGAGGCATCTCTGTTTTTAGGTGTCCTCGCGGGCAACGGTCCCGCAAATGTCCGGCAAGGAGCGCCGCGCTTCCCTCTTTTAGGAACAGCCCGCCTTTTTCCTGGAAAACACAGGGTGGTCGCAAAACGGCGATGCGCGATCCTCGCCCAGCGCCGCGTCTGCGGACTTGCCTGCAAGCGGGTGATCGGAAAGGTGAGCGGTTCGTATGGCGTCCAACCCTCCTGCTGATTTCCGCTCCGCCGCAGCCCGCGCCGCTCACATTGATCGCTGCCTGGCGGAACGGTATCCGCAAACCCCCATACCGCTCGATCATACCAGCCCGTACACCCTGTTGATCGCGGTGCTGCTTTCGGCTCAGTGCACCGATAAGCGCGTCAACCTGCAGACTCCGGGGCTGTTCGCCCGTGCCGACAACCCGCGCGATATGGTGAAGCTCACCGTTGCGCAGATCGACGCCCACGTGCGTCCGTGTGGGCTCGCCCCGCGCAAAGCCCAGGCCATTCACCGCCTCTCGGAGCTGCTGCTGGAAAACCACGGGGGCGAGGTGCCGCGCAGCTTTGCCGAGTTGGAGGCTTTGCCGGGGGTGGGTCACAAGACCGCCTCGGTGGTGATGGCGCAGGCCTTCGGCGTGCCGGCTTTTCCGGTCGACACCCACATCCACCGGATCGCCCAGCGCTGGAAGCTCACCCGGCGGGGGGCCAGCGTGGAGCAAACCGAGCGCGACCTGAAAAAGCTTTTCCCGCGGGAGCACTGGAACGCGTTGCACCTGCGCATCATTTTTTACGGCCGGGAGTTTTGCACGGCGCGAGGCTGCGACGGGACGGTCTGCGGATTGTGTCGCGAGCTGTTCCCGCAGCGGCGCCGGGCGGTGCGGGTGAAGAAAGCCTGAGGGTGGGGCTGAGCCCGATGGGACAGGAATGACTTGAGCTTTGGCGGGTAATTCTTTGCCTGTCCGAGCCGTTGACCTAACGGCCCCTAGCCAGAGAAAACCCTACCGACCTAAATTCATGAAAAAGACGATCCTCGCCCTCGCGACCCTCGCCACCAGCCTTTCCGCCTCCGCTGCTGAAGGCCAATCCAACCCATTGGCCGTCAGTCTCGATGCTACCTACGTGAGCACCTACGTGTTCCGCGGCCTGGAGACTGCCGGTGCCTCCATCCAGCCCTCGCTGGAGGCCAACTACCGTGATTTCTACGCCGGCGTTTGGTATTCCGACGACTTTGCCGGACAGGTGGCCTCGGAGACCGACCTCTATGCCGGCTATAATTTTGCCCTCACGGAGATCTTCTCGGCCGACGTCGGCCTGACTCGTTACCTCTACGAACGCCAGAGCGGCGACTCCACCGAGGCGTATGTCGGCGTGACGGCCAACGTGCTGCTCAGCCCGAGCTTTTACACCTACTACGATTTGGACAACGAGAGCACCACCTGCATTGCCTCCATCGGGCACAGTGTTCCGGTGGCCAAGCTCGGCCTGCAGGTCGATCTTTCCGCCTTGGTCGGTTATGTCCAGCGCACCCATGGCTCGGCTGACTACACCTATTGGGGCGTGGGTGCGTCGATCCCCTATCAGCTGAGCGAAAACGCCAAGCTGACCGCGGCGGTCAACTATTCCAACGTGGGTGATTCCAATCCTTCCGGTGCAATCAGCTCGGAGCAGGATCAAGTGGTTTACTCCCTCGGCGTTGCCGTCGGCTTCTAAGTCGACCAAACGCGTCTCGGCCGCCAACCAGCCCGCTTTACCTCCTGGGTGGAGCGGGCTTTTTTATCCACAACCGCAAAACAGGGGTTGACACACCTCGTCTAAGTATCCCCAATCCGCCTCTTTTCTAATGAAAACGTTCCTCGCCAAAAAAGAGACCGTGCAACCCAAGTGGCATCTGATCGATGCTGAGGGCCAGGTCCTTGGCCGTCTCGCGGTCAAAGCAGCCAACCTCATTCGCGGTCGGCATAAAGCCTCCTACACTCCCAGCGTCGATACCGGTGACTTCGTTGTCATCATCAACGCCGAGAAGGTCGTACTCACCGGTAAGAAAGAAGAACAGAACAAGTACATGTTCTTCTCCGGTTTCGTCGGTGGCGAAAGCTACAAGACTATGCAGCAGATGCGGGACAAAAACCCCGCCTTCATCATCGAGCACGCGGTCAAGGGCATGCTGCCCAAGAACCGTATCGCTCGCACGATGCTCACCAAACTTCGCGTGTTCGCCGGCCCGGTTCACACCCACGAGGCCCAGAACCCGATCAAGATTTCCGCCTGATTCCTATGAGCGCTGAAAAGACCATTTTCCTCGGCACCGGCCGCCGTAAGACTTCCACCGCCCGCGTTCGCCTTTCCGAAGGCACCGGCAAGCTCACTGCCAATGGCAGTGACTTCGAGGTCTACTTCTCCCACGAAAACTTCGCCAAGCAGGCATTCCGCCCGCTGCTGACCGTCGAGCTCCGCGACAAGATTGACGTGGACGTCAACGTCTCCGGCGGCGGCGTCACTGGCCAAGCCGGTGCCACCGCTCACGGTATCGCCCGCGCTCTCCAGAAGCTCAATCCCGAGCTGCGCGCCGCCCTCAAAAAGGCTGGCCACCTGATGCGCGACCCGCGCGAAAAAGAGCGCAAAAAGCCCGGTCAACCCGGCGCCCGCAAGCGCTTCCAGTTCTCCAAGCGCTAAGTTCTTCGGAACGTTTTCAATCCAAAGCCGCCCTTCGCGAGAGGGCGGCTTTTTCGTCTGCGCCCGCTGCGGCCCGCTCTCTTTGCGGCGCAGTCGATCCAGGCCGGGGAAGGGGCAAGGTCAAAGTGCAGCGAAACCCCAGGGCTTGGGCCGGAACGTCCTGTTTAGGGCTTGGCCCGTGGAGCGGAGGGATCGCTTCGATTTGGCGTCCTTTCGACGGGCTCCAAAAATGGGTTGCCCCCAGCTTGTAGACGGCCTCCGCAAAATCTTCGACATTTACAATCGTGTGGTTTCTCTTGCACCTCCCGCCCATGAAGAACTTCTACATCACGACCGCCATCGACTACGTGAACGGTTCCCCGCACCTCGGTCACGCCTATGAAAAGGTGCTCACCGACGTCATCGCCCGTTTCCGCCGGCTGATGGGCGACAACGTGTATTTCCTCACCGGCGTCGACGAGCACGGCCAGAAGGTTCAGCAGAGCGCCAAAAAACGCGGGATCCCGCCCCAGCAGTTTTGCGACGAGGTCTCCGAGGAGTTCCGCGCCCTCTGCAAAAAACTCAATATCTCGAATAACGACTTCATCCGCACCACCGAGGAGCGCCACAAGAAGGTTGTCTGCCAACTCCTCCAGCAGCTCTTCGACCAGGGCCTGATCTACAAGGCGGAGTACAAGGGGTTTTATTCGACCCGCCAGGAGCAGTTTCTCCAGGACAAGGACCGCAACCCCGACGGCGCCTGGCCGGAGATTTTCGGCGAGGTCACCGAGATCACCGAGTCGAACTACTTTTTCAAACTCCGCCAGTATCAGGACTGGCTGATCGACCACCTCAAAACCAACGAGGACTTCGTCTTCCCGCGCTACCGCCAGAAGCAGGTGTTGGAGTTCCTCGCCGAGCCGCTCAACGATCTCTGCATTTCGCGCCCGAAGGAGCGCCTTGAGTGGGGGATCACGCTGCCCTTCGACGACAACTTTGTCACCTATGTGTGGTTCGACGCGCTGGTGAACTACTACACCGCGGTCATCGACAAGCCCGAGTTCTGGCCTGCCGACTTCCATGTGATCGGCAAGGACATCCTTGTGCCTCCGCACGCCGTCTATTGGCCGATCATGCTCAAGGCCGCCGGGATCGCCCCGCCCAAGTCGCTGCTCGCCCACGGCTGGTGGTCGATCAACGGCAGCAAAATGTCCAAGAGCACCGGAAACTTCGTCGACGCCGCCGAGTTTGCCGACAAATACGGGGTCGATGCCCTGCGCTACTTTTTGGTGCGCGAGATGAGCGTGGGCCAAGACAGCGATTTCTCGCTCGCCCAGTTCCTCGCCCGCTACAACGCCGAGCTTGCCAATAATCTGGGCAACCTGGTCAACCGTGCGCTCAACATGACCAACCGGTTCGCCGCCGGTGTGGTGCCCGCCGCCGAACTCGCCGAGCAGCCCGAGCTCGACCTGCAGGCGCTCTGGGCCAAGACCCGCGACGAGGTGCTCGCCCTACACGAGGGCTTCCAGTTCCACCTCGCCTTGGAGCGCACCTTTGCGTTCATCACCGCGACCAACGCCTACATTGAGACCCGCGCGCCCTGGAAGTTGGGCAAATCGGCCGAGCCGAAGGATCAGGCGCTGCTGAAAACCTCGCTCGCCACCATCGCCGAGGCGCTCCGTCTGGGCGTGTCGCTGCTGCCCGCAGTCATGCCCGACACCACCACGAAAATCCACGGCGTGCTCGGCTACGCGATGGGCGCGGTCTGGAAGGACGAGCTGGTCTGGGGCAACCGCCTGACCGGCGCCAAGGTAGCCGAGACCGCGATCCTCTTCCCGCGGCCGCAGCCGGAGGCGGCCAAGTAAGGGGTTTCCGAACTTCGCATCGTTCTCATACGCCTACGCGTTTTCGGTTCGAACCGGTGTTTGGGGCTGGCGATCGAGAGAACCCGTAGGCGAACGAGAACGATTGGCGCAGCGCCCATGACCATCCTGCCGATTAATCCCGCCGCGAATGCCTCGCCCGAGGCGCTGGTCGCGTTTTTGCGCGAGTGCCGGGAGGCGGCGCGCACCGACGGACGGGAGCGCCTGGTGAGCATCACCGTCAAGGTTGGCGCGCTCGACCCGCTGGCGGTCTTGGAGTCGATTTTTGAGCCGGGCGAGCTGCATTTTTATGCGGAACGACCGGCGATCCAGACGGCGATTGCCGCGGCCGAGGCGGTCTTGATCCACGAAGCCAGCGGGCCGGACCGCTTCGCTGCGGTCCAGGCGTTTATCGACGACGTGTTGGCGCGGACGATCGCGGTGGGCGACGTCGAGGCGCCGTTTGGCGGGCCGCATTTTTTCAACGCGTTCGCCTTCCTGGACGAGGTGGAGGCGGGCGAGGCCTTCCCGGCGGCGCGGGTGTTTGTGCCCCGCTGGCAGGT
>JBILBW010000061.1:0-16491 GCA_044353465.1 Rariglobus sp.
TTGGTCGAGGCGGGCGACACCATGGGGATCTTCGAGCTCTGAGCGATGGGGGCGATTTCCAGCGAGCGGCTGGAGGCGACCTCGCCGAGCAACGCCACGACCTGATCGCGGGAGATGAGTTTGCGCGTCGCAGTGGCGGATTCGCCGGCCTTGGTTTGGTTGTCCTCGGTGATCAGTTTGAGCGGGCGTCCAAGCACTCCCCCGGCCGCGTTGAGCTCTTCGATGGCGAGCAGGGTTCCCTTGTGGGAGGATTGGCCAAAGGCGGCCTCTTTGCCGGTGAGCGAGGCGATTTCACCAACCTTGATCGGTTCGGGGGCGGCGGCACGCAGGCCGCACAGCGGGCTCATCAACAAGCTGACGACCGCAAGCGCACGGATAATTGGCTTCATAGGTAAGAGGTTGGGGGTGGATAAACGCAGGAGCCGAGGCAATGCGGGCGACGGCCGCGTTTCAACTCCGGTTTTGGCCAACCGAAGCCTGGGCCCATTGGTCGGTCGGCACCGATCAATCCCGCCGAGTCCGCTTCTCGCTTTGCTTTTGAGTTTCGCCTGTTCAATAACCGCAGCTCTTGAATCTCATCGATCGCTACCTTTTGCGCGAGTGGCTGAAAATGCTCGGGCTCGTGTTGGCCGCCACCCTTGGACTGCTGCTCATGCAGGCGATGTTCGAGGACTTCCGCGACCTGCTGGCCAACGGGGCGGGCCTGACCGACCTGGCGGTTTATTACACGATTAAGCTGCCCAGCTACCTCTCGGTGGTGCTGCCCCTGGCCCTGCTGGTCTCGCTGCTCTACACGCTGGGGCAAATGCACCGCAACAACGAGATCACCGCGATGCGCGCAGCCGGCGTTGGTTTGTTTCGCATCACGCGGGGGATTTGGGCCGTGGGCGTGCTGTTGTGCGGGGTGACCTGGTACATCAACGCCACGGTCATTCCTTGGTCGCTGGAGGAGTCGCGGGCGATTCGCGACGATATCGAGTACCGCAACGCCGCGAAAAACCTCACGGCTGAACACCTTGGGGTGAAACCCACCATCGCCTTCGACAACCGCAAGGCGGGGCGCATGTGGTTTTTTAACCGCTACAGCCAGTTCAGCCGCCGCGGCTATGGTGTTTCGGTGGTGGAGCTTGACGGGCAACGCCGGGAAAAATCCCGGTTGCTGGCCCGCGAAGCGTGGCTGGATTCCGTCAAGGGCGGCTGGGTGTTTCGCGACGGCCGCGAGCTGACGCTCAATCCCGAGGATGGCGAAGTCGACCGCTCTACGGTCTTCGCCGAGCTCCGCCGCCCCACCTGGGATGAGGACCCTGCGCTCATGCTCATCTTTGATGCCAAACCGCAGAACCTGTCCTTTACGCAACTGCAGCGCATTATGGCGTTTTTCTCCATCGATGATAACCCCAAGTTGAAGGCTTACCAGGTGCGTTATTATGGGGTCTTGGCCGACACCCTTGGGCCGTTAATCATCATCGCCCTGGCCATTCCCTTTGCGGTAAGTGGGGTACGAGTTAACCCGGCGGTGGGCGTGGCTAAGTCGCTCGGCTTGTTCGTCGTCTATTTTGTCCTCCTCAAAACCAGTTCCATGCTCGGCGGCCAAGACGTGATACCGGTGCTATGGGCGGCGCTGCTACCGAGTCTGGCGATGCTGGGCACGGGGCTGTTTTTTCTGGCTCGGGTGCGCTGAGGCGGCCGCCGAGGCCGGACGCTTGGCTTCGGCCGGAGCTGCCGGGGCGGCCGCTGGCGCGAGAGGTGAATCGTCGCTGAAATCGTTAACCACGCCCGCATAGGCCTTGTCCTGTTTGTAGATTTGCAGGATGCGCCCGTGTTCGAAGTCGGTCGTCGGAAAAATTTGCGGCGGTTCCCCCGGCAGGAAGATTCCGGTGAAGGCGCGGTGACGATCCACCAGGCGGCGAATGACGATCATGGTAAAAAAAAGGGCGCGCGTGTCTGCGGGCTAGGACGGATCAGTTTTGAGGGGCATCCGGATCATCATAGAATTCCGGAATGAGGCGGGAAATGGCAGCGCCGGGGTTGGGCTCAGGGAAGTTGAGCAGAAGCAGAATCCGGCGGGCCCGGTGCAACCGCAGCGCTTCCAGCCCGGTGACCGGGGGCAAACCACGCTCCTGGGAGGCGACCTCGGCGCTCACTTCCGCGACTTTTCGGGTGATCAACGCGGTGGCCCGCTCTCCCGCCGCGACCAGCGCCCACAGGGCCGCGTTGGCGCGAATTGGATCGGCGCTGGCCAATTGTTCCCAGTGTGCGAGCAGCGCGTCGTCATCCGCTTGGGGTAAATCATGGAGGGCTTCCACCTCGACGTCGGCCAAGCCCCAGGACTGCCGATCCTGAGCGCCATCGCCGTAGATGCCGGTGAAATCGAGCACTAGGGCGGCGGCGGAGTGGCGGAAGAGCACCTCAACGGGGTAGGTGCTGTCGTTGAGCTCGGCTGCAAGGGTGGATCCGCCGCTAAGTTTGGGGAAATGGAGGACGTCTTTACTGGCGGCCCCGGTCCACGCCGGGTGGCGGCCCCACGGATACTCATCGGGGAAGGCCTGAAGGTTGTTGTTCGCGAATGCTCCTAGGTTGCCAAACGAGGTGAAGATCAGCCGTTGGCCACCGCGAACTTGAAGCGACCACAGATCGGGGCCCCAGACTGGACTGCTTCCGTCCCACGATCCAATCAGCAGCAGTTTAAAGCGAACGCGTACCCAAGCGTGCGCGGGAAGTTTGGCCAGCGACAGGGTGACGGGTTGAGCCTGAAACGGCCCGCGAAAAACGGGGTGGTCGGGCCCCAGCGGTGAGAGGGTCAATCGTGACTCCGACCAGACCGGGGCTTGCCAAAACCGGGGGGCTTTCAGGGTGTCGCGGTAAACCACTGTTTTGGCTGGATTCGGGGCGGCGCTGGCGAGGGGGGATACCGCAGCGAGGGGCGCGACCAAAAGAGCGGATAGCAGCATTCGGCGCCACCGCCGGCAATGGGCCGCGCCGGCGGTGGACCTGGGGGTGGCGCGCTGGGTGCTTGGCGGCATGGCGGGGAGCAGGGCTAGGGTGAAGCGCTACCGCGGCTCAAAGCCAGGTGTAGTTAAAGCTGATGCTGATCCGTTCCTCCTCGACCCGGTTGGCAGCGACTTCGTGGCGCAGCCAACTCTCGAACAGAATGACATTACCAGCCTCGGCGGGATAGGTGGTATAGGCGCGGTTTTCGGGCCGGGCGCTCGAAAGCTTGGGCGGGGCCGCCATGAATTTGCTTAGGCGGGGGTCCTCGAACTTCAGGCCCGAACAGCCCTTGGGGGTGCGCACATAATAGGTGCCGCTGATGAAGGAATTCGGGTGCAGGTGGAGCGAATGCGCGGCCGCGGGCGGCATGATGTTCACCCAGCAATCGCTCATGCGGACCTCGCGACCGCGCAGATCCATGTCGAGGTGCTTGGCGTAGGCGCGGACGTGTTTGATCAGCTTTTTTTCCAACGCGCCGAAGCTGCTGGAGAACTCATGCAGGCGGTTCATCGAGGCGTAACTGGTGTAGCCGCCCGGGTAGTTGCGCTCCGACCAAGCCCGACCCTCGTCGTCAAAGTCGCGCAATTGGTGGCATTCGCCGGCGAGGTCGTCGTTGAGGCCAGCGATCCCCTTGGGTTGAATCGGCGCGCAGTAGATGAACGTAGGAAACCAGGCTTGGATGGACATGGGCGCAACACTGAGGGGGCGCGGGGTGACGGCAAGCGTTCGTGCTGGCCGGGCCGCACGGGAGACACTACGGCTGAGCCATGTCGTTGCTTAAGGTCGGGATGGTTTTTTATGCCGGGGTGTCGCTCGTCACGCTGGTGTTTTATGCTTGGGACAAACGCGCCGCAGGGCGACCCGGCGCGACGCGGATGCGGGAGCGTACGCTCCACCTGTGGGCGCTGGCCGGTGGTTTTGTCGGCGCATGGCTCGGGCAAATCGGACTGCGCCACAAGACCCGGCATCTCGAGTTCGCCGGGCTGACTCTGTTAGCCGCCGCGCTTCATGTCGGGGCCTGGGCTTGGTGGTGGTGCGAGCGCTAATCGGGACGGCGAGTTGTCGCAGGTCCAGTTCTTCGCTAATCGAATGCAGCTTCCGTTGGGGCGCGCCGCGTTAATCTCCGCGTAACCTCAGTCGGCGTGTTTGCGTTCACCGGGGCGTTGGGCGCTGTAGATGCCTGTGTGGCCGCTGAAGTGGTAACTCATCCAACAGGCCAGCGCGAGCAGCACGGCGTGTTGCGACCCAAACAATTCAATGCCCAACAAGGTACAGGCCAGTGGAGTATTGCTGGCCCCGGCAAACACGGCGACAAAACCCAAGCCGGCCCCCAGATCAACCGGCAGTCCGAGCAGGCCGGACAAGGTGTTGCCCAGCGCTCCGCCGATGAAAAACAACGGGGTGACTTCGCCGCCCTTGAAGCCAGCGCCCAGGGTAATCGCGGTGAAGAGCAGTTTCCAGAACCAGCTCCAGACATCGGCGCCGCCGGCATGAAAGAGCGACTGCGTGGTCACGTCCCCGGCGTTGGGGCTCGATACACCCAGGCCCAGGTATTCCTGGGTTCCAAGTGCGCTGGCCAAAGCAACGACGGCCACCCCGCCAATCGCGGGGCGCAACCAGTAGCTGGGCACCCAACGGGTCAGCCCAGCTTGCAGGACGTGGGTGGTGGTGGTGAAGAGGCGCGCGCAAAACCCAAAACAGGCGCCAGCCAGCGCGACCTTGGTCAGCACCAGCAGGTCGAGTTGCCCCAGGGTAAAGGGCCCTGGAACGAGCGGACCGGCGATCACCATCTGGGTATGGTGAATGCCCCAAGCGGAGCAGGTCAGGTCGCCGATCAACGCCGCCAGCAGGCACGGAATGAGCATCGCATACTGCACCCGCCCGAGCGTGAGGACTTCCAGCGCAAACACGGCACCGGCCAACGGGGTGCCGAAGACCGAGCCGAAACCCGCGGCCACTCCGGCCATCAGGAGCAAACGCTGGTGTTCGGCCGGAATGCGGCAAAGCCGGGAAAACGCGCTGGCGAGGCCCCCGCCCATTTGCACCGCGGTGCCCTCCCGCCCGGCTGAGCCGCCGAACAGGTGGGTGACGAGGGTGGCACCCAGGACGAGCGGAGTGATTCGCGCCGGCACCCCGCCGCCGGGTTGGTGGATTTCGTCGAGGATTAGATTGTTGCCGCGTCCGGCCGCGGCGGCGTGGTGGTGGTAGACCCAGGCCATGGCGATCCCGGCGAGGGGAAGCAAATACAGCAGCCAGGGGTGGTCAAAGCGCACTTGCGTGACGTGATCGAGCGACCAGAGAAAGAAGGCGCTGGCCGTGCCGCATAACACCCCGACTGGAGCCACCAGCAGCAGCCACAGGCCGATCGGGCGCAGGCTTTGCGAGTAGGTACGCAGGCGTAAAAAATCGAGGACGGTCATGACGAAACGGTGACGCTGGTGGCGGGCTGAGCGCATGGCAATGCAGCTTGCGTGCCCAGGGGGCGCAAAGAGTTTGCGGTTCTCGCATTTAACCCGTGCGCCGCCCCGTGCGCATGCTCGGCGGCACCCCGAGGTGGCTACGCGCGGTAGCTCCGGGTCCGGCCTTTGACTTAACCGCTCGCGCGCATTAGTTCAGCCCATGCTCCCGCGCGGTAAAAACCTGACCGTCGCGCTGCTCCTCCTCGCGGTGGTTTTTGGCGGCATTTTTTTTCTCTGGGTGAGGTGGCGCAACTCCGTGCCAACCGCCGGCCTGGTCAGTGGCAACGGCCGGATCGAGGCCACCGAGATCGACGTGGCCACCAAGCTCGCCGGGCGCGTCACGGACATCCGGGTCAATGAGGGTGATTTTGTCGCCGCAGGCCAGCCGCTCGCGGATATGCAGGTCGACGGGTTGCTGGCCCAACGCGCCGAGGCGCAGGCGCAACAGGTGCAGGCGTTCAACGCGGTGATCGGCGTGCAGGCGCAGGTGGCGGTGGCCGAGAGCAATTGGTCCGCGGCGCAGGCGGTGATCGTGCAGCGGGAGAGTGAACTGGACTCGGTGCAGCGGCGGCTGGTGTGCACCGAACGCCTCGGGTCTTCGGGCGCCGCCACCGAGCAGGACCTCGATGATGCCCGGGCCAACGTGCGCGTGGCCCAGGCCGCCCTCGTCGCCGCGCGGGCCCAGGCCGCCGCCGCCCATGCGGCCATTGCGGCGGTGCGCGCCCAGGTGGTCGGCGCTCAATCGGGCGTGACCGCGACCGAGGCCAGTATTGCGCGCATCCAGGTGGACATCGCCGATTGCCAGCTGAAATCCCCCCGCAGCGGGCGCATTCAATACCGCATCGCCCTGCCCGGCGAGGTCCTCGGTGCCGGGGGCAAAGTACTCAACCTTGTCGACCTGAGTGACGTTTACATGACTTTTTTCCTGCCCGAGACGGTGGCCGGTCGGGTAGCCCTCGGCAGCGAGGTGCGCCTCATCCTCGACGCGGCCCCGGAGCGCGTCATTCCCGCCCGGGTCTTCTTTGTCGCCAGCACCGCGCAGTTCACGCCCAAGACCGTCGAAACCGCCAGCGAGCGCCAGAAGATGATGTTTCGGGTTAAGGCCCAGATTGATCGCGAGCTGTTGGCGAAAAATCTCCAGCAGGTGAAAACCGGCCTGCCCGGGGTGGCCTGGCTCAAAATCGACCCCGCCGCCCTGTGGCCGGCGCACCTCACGCTTAACTTGCCGCCATGAGCGCCGCCCCGCCCAATCCCGCCGCGGCCGGCGCCTGGGTTGCCCGCCTGGCCGGGGTGGGGCTGCGTTATGGCAAAACCCGCGCCCTCGACGGCATCGACCTGGACCTGCCCGCCGGTGGCATTATCGGGCTGATCGGGCCGGATGGAGTGGGTAAATCCAGCCTGTTGTCCCTGATCGCCGGCGCCCGCCGGGTGCAACGTGGGACTGTTACCGTGCTTGACGGCGACATGGCCCGCGCGCGCCATCGCCGCCAAGTCTGCCCTCGCATCGCCTACATGCCGCAGGGCCTGGGGCGGAACCTCTATCCGACCTTGTCGATCGAGGAGAACCTGCAGTTTTTCGCCCGTCTGTTCGGCCACGATGCCGCGGAACGGCGGCGCCGCATCGATACGCTCACCGGGGCGACTGGGCTCCGCGAGTTTTTGGACCGGCCGGTGGGTAAACTCTCCGGCGGCATGAAGCAGAAACTCGGGCTGTGCTGCGCCCTGATTCACGATCCCGACCTGATGGTGCTCGACGAGCCAACCACCGGCGTCGATCCGCTGGCGCGCAGTCAGTTCTGGGCGCTCATCGGAAGTATCCGCGAAGGTCATCCGGGCATGACGGTGATCGTGGCCACCGCCTACATGGAGGAAGCCGACCGTTTTGATTGGCTGGTGGCCATGGAGGCCGGACGGGTCTTGGCCGTGGGCACGCCGCAGGACTTTCGGGCGCGGACCGGCACCGACTCGTTGGAGGCGGCGTTCATCCAGCTGTTGCCCGAGGTGCGCCGGCGCGGTCACCAGGCGGTGCAAGTGCCGCCGTTGCTCGGGAGCGGGGCGGGCGAATGCGCGATCGAAGCCCGCGATTTGACCAAGCGCTTCAACGGCTTCACCGCGGTCGATCACGTCAACCTGCGCATCCGCCGCGGGGAGATTTTCGGGTTCATCGGCTCCAACGGCTGCGGCAAGACCACGACGATGAAGATGCTGACCGGCCTGCTGCCCGCCAGCGAGGGCCAGGCGTGGCTGCTCGGCCACGAGGTCAACCCGCACGACCTCGCGACCCGCCGGCGGGTCGGCTACATGTCGCAGTCGTTCTCGCTCTATTCCGAACTTACCGTGCGGCAAAATCTGGAGCTGCACGCCAGCTTGTTTCATGTGGCGGCGGACCGCATCACCGTGCGGGTGGCGACAATCCTGGAGCGCTTCGGACTGGCGGGGGCGCCCGATGTTTTTCCCGACACCCTGCCGCTCGGTTTGCGCCAACGCCTTTCGCTGGCTGTGGCCATGGTGCACGGGCCGGAGCTGCTGATTCTTGACGAGCCGACCTCCGGGGTGGACCCGATCGCCCGCGATCAGTTTTGGCAGCTAATGATCGATCTGGCGCGCCGCGACCAGGTCACGATTTTTATCTCCACGCATTTTATGAACGAGGCGGCGCGTTGCGACCGCATTTCGCTTATGCACGCGGGTAAAGTCCTGGTCACGGCCGTTCCCGCCGAGATCATCCGGGAACGCGGCACGGCGACTCTTGAACAGGCTTTTATTAGCTACCTGCTAGCGGCCACTCCCGCCGCTCTTGTCGTGGTTAACCTTCCCGTTGCGTCCACGGGTCCGGCCGCGTCCGCCGCGCCCGTCGGCGCCGGAAGCACGTCGGTGCACGCTGCGCCTCGCCGGCCGGTTTTTAGCGGGGTGCGAGCCTTCAGCTACACCTTGCTTGAGACGCTGGAGTTGCGCCGCGATCCGCTGCGGGCCGCTCTGGCCCTAGTCGGCAGTCTGCTGCTCATGCTGATCATGGCTTACGGGATGAGTATGGACGTCGAGAACCTGAAGTTTGCGGTGCTCGACCGCGATGCGACCAGCCTGAGCCGCGCCTACGCGCTGAACGTAGCGGGCTCGCGCTATTTTATCGAGCAGCGGGCGATCACCGACGACGCTGATCTCGAACTGCGGATACGCAGCGGCGAACTGGCCCTAGCCATCGAGATTCCGCCCGGCTTCGCCCGCGATTTTAAGCGCGGCGCGCCCGTGGCGATTGGCGCCTGGATCGACGGGGCGATGCCGCAGCGCGCCGAAACGGTGCGCGGTTACGTGACCCGCCTCCACCAGGACTGGCTGGTCGACCTCGCCAAATACCGGCTCGGGCATGAACTCGGCGCCGGCTTCGCCACGGTCGAGACGCGCTTCCGCTACAACCCCGATGTGACCAGCCTGCCGGCGATGGTGCCGGCGGTGATCCCGATGCTGCTGGTGTTAATCCCCGCCATGCTCACAGCGCTCTCGGTGGTGCGCGAAAAGGAACTCGGCTCGATTATCAACTTCTACGTCACCCCGGTGACGCGGACCGAGTTTTTGCTCGGTAAACAGGTGCCTTATGTGGTGTTGGGCATGTTTAATTTTCTGCTGATGGTGCTGATGGCGGTAACCGTGTTTGGCGTCCCGCTGAAGGGCAGTTTTGCCACCCTGACGCTGGCCGCGCTGATTTTTGTTTTCAGTTCGACGGGCATGGGCTTGCTGGCCTCGGTTTTCACCTGCAGCCAGATCGCCGCGATTTTCTTCACCATGGTCGGCACGATTATTCCGGTTGTGGAATTCGCCGGGTTGTTGAATCCGGTGTCCGCCTTGCAGGGCGCCGCGCGGGTGATCGGGGTAATCTTTCCGGCCACCCACATGCTGATCATTAGCCGCGGGGTGTTTGGAAAAGCGCTGGGCTTTGCCGACCTGCACGCGTCGTTCTTGCCGCTGGCGTTGGCCGTACCGGTCATCCTCGGGCTGTCCATTGCCTTGCTGCGCAAACAGGCACCCTGACCATGAGCAACCCCGGCAACATTGCCCGTTTGGGCATCAAAGAACTGCGCAGCTTGGCGCAAGAACCCCTGCTGATCGGGCTGATTCTTTATGTGTTCACCATCGGGGTTTACATGGCCGCCACCGCCATGCCTGACACCTTGTATCAGGCCGCGCTGGTGATCGTGGACGAGGATGGTTCACCGCTGTCGGCGCGGATCAAGGCGGCCTTTTATCCCCCGCAATTCATGCCGCCGCGTGCGGTGTCGCTGGCAGAGGTCGATCCGGGGCTGGATGCGGGAACCTTTACGTTCGTGCTCGATATTCCGCCCGATTTTCAGCGCGACGTGCTGGCCGGCCGCGTGCCGGCGATCCAGCTGAGCGTGGACGCCACCCGGATGCGCCAATCGTTCATGGGCAGCGGTTACATTCAGCAAATCGTGCAAAGCGAGGTGAACGAGTTCGTCCAGCGCTACCGAGCCAACCCGATGCCGGCGGTCGAACTGGCGTTGCGGGTGCGTTTTAATCCCAATCTAGAGCCGTCCTGGATGGGCGCGCTGATGGAGACGATTAACCACGTGACGATGCTCTCGCTGATTCTGGCGGGAGCGGCGCTAATTCGGGAGCGCGAGCACGGCACGATCGAGCATCTTTTGGTGATGCCGGTGACGCCGGCCGAGATCATGTTGGCCAAGATCTGGGCCACGGGGCTGGTCGTGTTGGTGACGGCGGGCTGCGCGCTGAGGGTGGTTGTCCAAGGGGCGCTGCACATCCCGATTGAAGGCTCGGTTGGGTTGTTTTTGGGGTGTGCGGCCCTGCACCTGTTTGCCACCACCTCGATGGGGATTTTTATGGCGACGTTGGCCCGTTCCATGCCGCAATTCGGGCTGTTGCTGATTTTAACGATGATGCCGCTGAATATGTTGTCGGGTGGGTTCACGCCCCGTGAGAGCATGCCGGAAATGGTCCAGTGGATCATGCTGCTGGCGCCAACCACGCATTTTATTATGGCTGGACAGGCGATCCTGTTTCGCGGGGCCGGGCTGGCGGTGGTATGGCCGCAAGCTTTGGCGCTGCTGGTGATCGGCGGGGTGTTTTTTTCGATCTCCTTGCGCCGTTTCCGCCTGATGATCGGGCAACTGGCGGACTGAGCGAGGGACGGCGTGCGGGTGCGGTTTGGCTGGTCCACAGGAAAGTAGCGAAGACTTCCAGTCTGCCCCCCAGCGCACCGCCCGGCGACCCGAGGCGACTGGAAGTCGGCGCTAGTTTTTCGAACGGCTCTGCGACAAAGGCTGGACGGGGTGGCTGGAATGAGTTCGGTTGAACCCGGCACTCCCGAACCTATTCCATGCAACTCACCGACCGTCAGGAAGAAATTTTGGCCTTCATTAGTGACTACCAGCGCGAACAAAAGATTCCGCCCTCCACCCGGATCATCAAAAAGCAATTTGGCTTCAGCTCGCAGACCACGGTGGTGCGCCACCTGGCCGGACTTGCCCTGAAAGGCGCGGTCGAACAGCTCGCCGATGGGGCCTGGGGCGCTAAGGCCAACGAAATCCAATCGCTCTTTGCCCTCCCCATCTACGGTGAAATCCCCGCTGGCTCGCCCTCGGCCGAGGAGCAGCAGCACCTGCGCTCTATCCCGATTGATCCCCATGTGTTCGGGGTTAAACCCACCCGCCAACACCTCCTCTGGGGGCTGGAAATCAAAGGCGACTCGATGATCGACGCGCAAATCCGCAGCGGCGACATCGGTATTTTTGAAAAACGGGAGCCGCGCAGCGGCGACATCGTGGCGGCGTTGGTCAACGAAACCACCGTCACCCTGAAACGCTTAGTGGAGGTCAAAGGTCAGCGCATCCTACGCGCCGAGAACAAAGCCTACGCCGACATCATCCCGGTTTCCGGTCTTGAGTGTCAGGGCGTGCTGATCGGCATGATCCGGACCCAGGTTAACTGAGCGGGTAGGGGAGTCGCGGCGCGGGGCTGGACCGCGCGACGCGTATTTCCGCATCGCGCTCGCTCGAGGTTGCGGCAAGATCTCGCTCGCAGTCGCCCCGCGGAATTTCGCCGTCTACCCGACCGTCCGCCCCGACCGTTCACCCCTGATGATCGTGCCCCCCGAATCCCTTGACCCCCTCGGCCACGCGCTACTGGCCGCGCGTCTCGCGGCCGTGCCCAACGAGCTCGCCGCCATGCTCCGTCGCGGGCCAGCGCCGCTGGGTTTGGCCAGCCTCGGGGCTCGGCGGTTCATTGTCACCGGCACCGGCAGCTCCGAGGCCCACGCCCGGTACCTGACGATGTTGCTCAATCTGCACACCGACCGGGCCGCCGCGTATCTGCCGCTCTCCGGGTTCACGTTGGCCGACCGCGCCTCCTTCGCCGGCGCCACGCTGGTGGTGTTTTCCCAAGGGGTTTCGCCCAACGCCCAGATCGCCCTGCGGCGGCGCCATGAGTTTAGCCACTGCATCCTGTTCACCGCCTCCACGCCAGCCGCCGCCTGCGCCGCCGGCAAACCCGAACGAGCTGCGCTACTGCAGTCCATCTGCGATGAGGGCGGCGAACTCATCGCTTTCCCGTTGGCCGACGAATACACCACCTTGATCCGCTTCGTCGGGCCGATGGCCGGTTACCTGGCGGCGCTGCAATTTGCCGCCACCCTCGAGGGCAGCCGCCTCCGCCTGCCCACCGCCGCCGAAATCCTGCCCCTCTTGGACTGCCCGCCGCCGCCCGACCTGCTCGCCGCGATGAAGCGCCTGCCTAGCGCGTTCTCGGCTGGCTTCAACTTGGTCACCGCCGCGCCCATCTCCGACTATGCGCAGAACCTGGCGTGCAAGTTCATGGAGGGCGTGTACTGGCCCTGCCCGCCGATCAGCGACTTTTTGCAGTTTGCTCACGGCCCGTTCCAGGAGATGAACGCCCACCCCAAGCCGGTCGTCATCCTTCAAGGCGGCTCGGCGATCGAGTCTGAGCTGGTGAACCGCAGTGTGCGGATGTTGCGCGAGGTCGGACTGGACGCGTTTGTGATCCGCGTGGAAGGCGACCCCTTGCACGCGATTTTTGGTTTTGAAGCGGCGCTCAACGCTCTGGTTTTCGCGGTGATGCGCCACCTGCGGGTGGACCAGATCAACTGGCCCGGCAAGGGACGCGACGACCTGCTTTATGGCTTTTGCCCCAACCTGTCGGTGATGCCGAAGGGTTGAGCCACCCACATGTCTGCCTGGGTGGCTAAGAGGCTTCGGCACTTGCCACCCCCTGCGAATGGAACCAACCTTCGGCCGCCGTTTTGCGCAGGGATTTTATCCCCAAGTAGACCCCACCGCCCCCTTTTTTATGAGCTCGCCTTCAGCCCACGACGCCACGCCCGCGGATTACGCTTCCGACAACCAACTCCTGCTGCGTATCGCCCAAGGCGACCAAACCGCCCTCGGCGAACTCTACGACCGCTGGTGCCTGCCGCTGCACGCCCTGGCCACCGCCAGCCTGAGCGATCCGGGCCTCATCGAGGACGCCTTGCACAACACCTTTATCACCCTTTGGCAAAAGGCCGGTGATTTTGATCCCCGCAAGGGTTCGGCCTACGATTGGGCCCTCGGCTGGGCGCGAACCAATCTCAACTCCGCCGTCGGCACCGCCCCCGTCGTCTCCCGTGTCAGCGCGGAGGCTTTCAATCCGCCCTCCGCCGCCCTGCGTGCACGAATCCTTAATTCGGCGGTGCCGCTGCCGCCGGAAATCCGCTACATCCTGCCGTTTCCCAATCCGCCGGCCTGGATCGGGTGGGTTGCCGCCGCCCTACTGGGTGTCACCTCCTTGTTCTTCGCCGCCAAGAGCTTCAACGTGCGCGGCGAACTCCAGTCCGCGATAGACGCCGAGCGGGCGGCCCATCTCGAGGCCGCCACTTTGAAAAACCTGCTGGAGGCCGAACGCATCTTGTCTCGCGCCCAACTCGACCGCCTGAGCCGTGCCGAGCAATTGATTTCTGAGCTGCGAGCCCAAGCCGCTCCTGCCTCCGACGCCGTAAAGCCCTGAAAGCCCGGCGGTGCTAGAAGCGCACCCGCCAGCCTCGATTTTCTCATCCGCCGATTCCAAGGCGGCGGCCCACTCTGGGCAACGCACGCCTCGAACGCTGAGTGCTAGACCAGTCGGATCAGGTCGGCCGTGGCGGGCACGTCCTTGATGATCTGGGAGGGCTCGGGGCCGACGCCGAGGTAGCGCAGGTTCGGCAGTTTGGCGGCGGCCGGTAGGGGCTCGCCGTGATAAGCCACATCGAGCAGCGCCTTGACCATAGAGGCGACGTAAAGTTGCGCGTTTTTGGGTAGGTCGGCGAAGTGCCGCACTTTCGACACATCCTCAGTCCATCCGGGGTGCTTACTGTAGACCGGCTTGAGGGTCTTGCGCACCGCGTCGTTGCGGGGCACGTGGTGGTAGCGTCGGCCGGCGGCGTCTTCGTAGGCCGTGCAGATGAGCAACTCGGAGTTCCACGCCCCCTGGTGGGTGAGCGCATCGAGCTTGTTGATCATCACGTCTTGAAAGCCGCCGTAACGCAGGGCATCGCCCTTTTCGACCGCATCGTACCAGCCGACCATGCGCTGGCGGCCGGTGGAGGTGCCGAATTCGAGTTTTTTCAACAGGAAGGAGAGCGGGTGCGCCTCGTCCATCTGAGTGATGAACACGTGCGTACCGACCTTGGTGTCGTAGGCCTTGGCGACGCCGAAGGTGTGGATGGCCTGGACCGGAATACCCGCGCTTTCGAAAAACTCGGGGGTGAAGGTGTGCGAGGCGGTCACGTTGGGGGAAAACCCATGGCGCTTGTCCAGCCAGTAGGCCTGGCCGAACTCTCCGATGATGGTGTGGCCGGCGCGCAGTTCCTTGAGAATCAACTCGCGGACCTCACCGATGTTTTTGGCAAGACGCTGGCCTGCCTGCCAGTAGGTCTCGGTCAGGGTAGCGAGGTTGATCGTGAACGGGCCGTCGCCCCGGAACCCAGTGAAGTCGAATTCCGCCGGGGTGAACACGCCCAGTTCGATCGCCTCGGTGTTGGCGCGCAGCTCAGCGGCGCCGAGTTTGTCGAAGAAGCTGGCGAAGGTTTCCGCGCTCACGCGGCAGACATGCTGGATAGTGGCGAGGGCGCGATCGGCGCGCTGGGCGAGTTTTTTGGCGTAGGCTTCGCGGCTGCCGAGGAAGTCCGCGTAGGTGATTTGCCATTGGCCGACTTCGTCCTGGTAGGCGGGAGTGATGCCGCGGCCGGTCGACCCGCGCGGCTCCTCCTGGAGCACGTTAACGCGATAGTCTTCCCAGGCCAAGTCGAGCAGCCGGTGGGTCAGGTCGGAGACGAGGGTGCGCTCGTCGATCATCAGGCGGGCGAGCACGTTGTAGCCTTTTTTTTCCAGCGGCAGGGCTTCCCACCAGGCCTTGCGCGGGTCGGCGACCACGCCGGCACCGATGGCGAGGTGGGCCAGTTCCTTTTCGACCACGCCTGAGGGCAGTAAATTAAGCTTAATCCCGGCCGCCGTGTGGCCGGAGTTGGCGCCGCCGTTGACCTTGAGGACGGTGGTCACGGGGGATGAGGTGTCGTTCAGCTCGTGGACGACTTCAGGGATCAAGCGGCCTTTGCCCTCGTCACCGAGGGAAATGCCGACATCGGCGATGAGCTGGCTGGAAAAAGGAAGGAGCGACATGGCGAACGGCCGAGCAAAGCGAGCGGGCCTCAACGTTCAATCCCCAACATTTCCCCGCTCCGACTCTTTCGAGCCCAAGCTGCCCCGCGTGGAAGCGGCGACAAAACTGAAGACTAACGAGCCGGTCGGGTAGCGCAGCCATCCTGCCTGCTTGGGTTGCCGACAGGCGCGATCGGGAGGCAGGCTGGACCCTGCGCTACTGGGTCGCCGGATCTGTTGAACCCGGTTTGCGCGCAGGGGCCCTTGCAATGAGAAACCGACCTCGGGTTGCGGGCTTGCCCGGTGGTGGCAGCCGCGGCAGATCTGAGCGTTTAATGCCTTGGATTGCCGCCAGTTTGTTGTCCGCCTTGTTCCTCGGGTGCTATGATCTGAGCACCAAGCACGCGGTGCGCGACAACGCCGTGCTGCCCGTGTTGTTTTTGGCCAACGTTTGCAGTGCTCTTGTTTGGCTCACCCTGCTGGCCCTCGACGCCGGTGCAGGCTCCGGGCTGCCTGGGGTGTTGAAGGTCGATCCGCTCACCGGCGGCCAGCACCTTCTGCTGTTGTTCAAGTCCCTGCTGGTGGCCGCCTCTTGGCTCTGCAGCTATTTCGCGCTTAAGCACCTGCCCTTGTCGTTGGCTGCCCCGGTGCGGGCCACCGGGCCCATGTGGACTCTATTCGGCGCCCTGCTGGTTTTGGGCGAACGCCCCTCGGGGTTGGAGTTGCTCGGGGTGGTCGTAACGGTGGGCTCGTTTGTCAGCCTGTCGATTGTCGGCGCCAAAGAGGGTATCGTTTTTCATAAAAACCGCTGGTTTGGCTGGTTGTTGGGCGGCACCTTGCTCGGTGCCTGTAGCGGCCTCTACGACAAATTTCTCATGGGCCAGGCCGGGTTTCGCGCCTCGACCGTGCAGTGCTGGTTCTCGATTTACCTAGCGGCGATTTTCCTGCCGCTGGCGGTGGGCTGGAAACTGCGCTGGTGGCCGCGCCAGGGTTTTCACTGGCGCTGGAGCATCCTTGGGGTGTCTGCCGGGTTGTTGCTGGCGGACTTCCTCTACTTCGACGCCCTGCGCAACCCCGAGGCGCTAGTCTCGCTCGTTTCCAGCTTGCGGCGCGGCAGCACCCTGGTGGCGTTTGCCGGCAGCGTTTGGCTGTTTCACGAGGGTAATGGTCGCCAAAAACTGCCCGCGGTGGTGGGCATCGTGATCGGGATCGGGTTGACGGTACTGGGTTGAGCGAAGCCGTGGCGAGGCCGAGCCGCCCATACCCTTGAATTCAAGGGTATTAAGAACCTTAGGCGGGCTCCTCGACGTTTCCGGTGGATTGCGAGGTAGAAAAACAGACCGCCGGAGTGTATCACAGAGCAGCCGAGCCGGAGCGCC
>JBILBW010000161.1:0-5302 GCA_044353465.1 Rariglobus sp.
CCGCTCAGCCCGAGGGTGAGCAGCGCGAGTTGCAGTCCGAGGACCAGCAGGCAGCTTGCCCGGTAACGCCAGGCCAAGGCGAACAGACGCCCGATGAGCTGCAGGTTGGAGCGCGACCCGGCTGCAGCCCCGCCCGGGCTGGCTTTCACGGGGCGGTCGGGGCCACGGCCGTAGTCGACTGGCGCAACGCCCGGCGGCGGCGGACTTCGGTCGCGATCGCCTCGAGTTTGCGCTGATCGTTCGGGCTGGCCCCGTTCACGGTGGTGGGCGCGCCCATCGGGGCGGCAGCAATGTGCGGAATCATTGAGGGGGCGGCCGCCTCAATCTTGGTGGGGGACAGCGACAGCGAAAGTTTTTGTCCCTGATAGACCAGCGAGACCACGGCGTTGGCTTCGTCGTACGCTAGCACGTTGAAGTCGGCGCCGCTTTCATTTTGGCGGACCCAAGCGCCCTGGTTGCGGCTGCGATCATAAAGCCCGAAAACGGTGCCGTCCCGGCTGGCGATTACCCCGCGGAACTCGACGTTGGCGGTCTCTGGATTGGCCGGCTGGGCGCCGACGGGGGATGGGCCGACAAACGGCGAGTTGGAGATGAGTCCGTCAAGCGGGATGGCCTGGGCCGGGCTGAGCAGAAGCAGGGCAACACCCAGGGGGAACAGAAGCGACGAGGGGTAAGACATAGGCCTAACTCAAGGGATAAACCGCCGGGCTTGGGCGTCAAGCGGCAGGGTGGGCGGGCGGCGGGGCCTCAGGCCCCGGACTTGGCGCGCAGCGCCAGGGCCTGGGCGGCGCTCGTTCCGAGTTCGAGGGTCTGGGTGGGGAAAGCGAAGGCGAGGCCGTGGGCCTGAACCGTGCGCATGAAAGCCAGGTTCATGCGCTGGCGCAGCTGCAGGTGGTGGGCGAAGTCGGGGTCGCGCACCACATAGACGATCCACAGGTCGAGCGAGGAGGCGCTGTAGTCGCGGAAATAAACATGGACCGAGTTCGGGTCGATCAGGGCCTCGGCCAGCAGGAGGCGGCGAAACTCGCCGACGATCGCCTCCATTTGTTCTGCGGTGGTCGTATAGGTCAGGCCGATGACCTGTTCGATCCGCCGCTCGGTGAAGCGCGCAAGGTTGGTGACCACCTCGGAAGCTACCATTTTGTTGGGCAGCACGATTAGGGATTTGTCCACGGCGCGCAGTTTGGTCGAGCGCAGGCCGATGTCCTCGACCACACCAATATGCGCGCCGATGCGCACGGTTTCGCCCAGTTTGAAGGGCTGGTCGATGGCGACGACCACGGAGCCGAACAGGTTGGCGATGGTGTCCTGGGCGGCGAGGGCGAAGGCCAAGCCGCCGATGCCCAGGCCGGCGAGAAACGCCCGCACGTTGGCCCCGAGGCTCTGGGCGATCAGCAGCACCGCCAGGACCACGAAGAGGGTGACCAGCGCCTTTTTGATCCACGGCATGAAGGCGGCAACGCCGGCCTGGCGCTCGCGGGCCATTTCGGAGAGGTGGTCCAGAAAGGCGTTGAGGGTGCGCAATAGGGTCCAAAAAAAGCACACGGAAAAGGCCACGGTCATCGCTACCTTGAGTACGTCGTCGCCGGCGGTCGGCAGTTTGAGGACCTTGATGGCGGCGAACAGGCCGAGCAGGGCGACGAAGGTGGCCGAGGGGGCCTCGAGCGCGGGGAACAGTTTGTCGTCGAAGGTGGTGGTGGTACGGGCGGCCAATTTTTTCAGGAAGCCGAAGATCCAGTGGGTTACGACCCGGCGCAGCAGGTAAAAGGCGACCAGCAGGGTGGCGGCGATCGCGTAGTGCTGCCAGGTGTTGCCGCTGCTGCGAACGTTGAACAGGGCGAGGATGGCATCGACTAGTTGCTCCAGCACGTCGGTCGCGGGGGGCGGCGACTCCTTGGTCGCCAAGGCGGCGGCCGCTTGGGTGGCCAGATCGGGCAGCGCGTCGTTGGCGGGGGTGGCTTCCGCCGCAGTGGCCCCTGGGGCCGCGGCCGCGGTTTGCGACCAGGCGGACGACAGACTCAGAATGCAGAAAACGAAGGCGACGCGCACGAGTTTCATGGAAGGCGCCGAGTTTTCCGAACGGCCTGCGGGGCTGTCAACTCCGCGACCCGTTCGCGGGTGGGCCGCGCGGGCGAAGAATCGAGGTGCGCGACGCCAGTCCCTCGGCTTACGGTCAAGAGCTCCCGGCGTGTTGCCCCTGGTTGGGGAAAGTTCAGCCGCACCCCGCCCTTGGTTTCACCCGTCTTCATTATCAAAGGTGGTGGGCCCACTGGGATTTGAACCCAGAACCAAGGGATTATGAGTCCCCTGCTCTAACCATTGAGCTATAGGCCCGCGGACCGGGCGTCTGGCGGCTTCCCTTCTCGCGCTGACGTCTGACGCCAGTTTGAGGTGAGCCATTCGACCCGGCGTTGACGAGTGACCCGCCTTTTTGAAAAAAAGCGACACCTTGTGTAGGAAATTTTTCCGGCCGGCCCCAGCGGGGGATTAGGCCTTGCACGGGCGGGGGGGCGTTTTCACAACTGGCCGCTTTCCCCCCATGCAGACCCAAACCCTTTCCCTTGATTTGATTGATGTTTACGGCGGCACCCAGGCGCGGGTGAAAACCAACGACGAGGCCATCGACAGTTACGCCGAGGAAATGGCCACCGGGGCGGTGTTCCCGCCCATCTCGGTGTATTTCGACGGGGCCACTTACTGGCTGGCCGATGGGTTTCACCGCTACCTCGCGGCCAAGCGCATCCAGTTGCCCGCGATTCTCGCCGAGGTCCAACCCGGCGGGCGCAGCGACGCGCTCAAACACGCCCTCGGGGCCAACGCCACCAACGGCGTCCATCGCAACAATGCCGATAAACGCAACGCCGTGGAAATCGCCCTGGAGGAGTGGACCGACCGGGCCAACACCGTGATCGCCGACATTTGCAAAGTCTCCCCGGAGCTGGTGCGCCTGCGCCGCTCGGAACTGACCAAGGCGGGAAAAATCGTCCGCCCCGAGAAGGTCACCGGTCGCGACGGCAAGGAGTATCCCGCGCAAATGGAGCACGAGCCGCGGGGCAAAGAGGAGGCGCGTTCAAGCGACGGGGCCGGCGGCGGCGGCGGGCGCCCGCAGGGCAAGGGCGACGGCCCCGGCGGTTTCGGCGGCAGCAACATGGAACTCGAGCGCGAGGCGCGGCAGATGATTCGCCGCGGGGAGATCAACCCGTTCGAGTTGAAAACCCTCACCACCGCCAACGCCCACGATTATGCCGCCACGGTGATCAACCTGTTGCTCACCATGAAGCCCGCCGACCCGCTCCGCCGCGAAGGCCTGCTGCGCATCAAGCGCTGGGTGGAAAAGGCGCTGGCCGGGGAAATCGACGGCAACGCCAGCTCGGAGTGAGGCCCTTCCCGGCGGCGCGGGGGGCTCGCGGCGCCGGCCGGGGCCTTGGCCCCCCCCCCTTGGCGAAGGTTCGGCCGGTGCCGGTTCACCGCCGGTTTTAAGCGGTTTAATAAATTAGAACTTTTTTTTGAGCGTTTAGGGTCCGGTAGCGTCTATCTCCATGTAGTCGTTCAGCAGTTTTCTGGGTTTGCTCGGTTTCAGGTCACAAAAGCCGTCTCTTCGCGAGGCGGCTTTTGTGCGTTCGGGGCCCGGGGCTTTTGTGTCGCCTGGGCGGCGTGGGGAGCTTTGCTCGCGAGGCGATGATTTCTTTGCATGAAGGCCGGGGTTCCCGGACGAAAAAACCACCGGCCCGGGCTTTGGTGCTGGGCCTAAGCGTGGCCGGATGCACCCCGCACATCTGGCGCCGCCTGGTCGTGCGGGAAGCGATGTGGTTGGCCCGTTTACACGACGCGATCCAGGTGGCCTTTGATTGGTTCGATTACCAGACGCACGTCTTCACCGTGGGCGAACAGCGCCTCGGCAATCCGGCCAAGGGCGGCGGGCCGCCGGTCGAAGACGACCGCGACATCACCTTGGGCCAAATCGACTTGGCGAGGCTTGGCGCGATGAGTTACGACTACCATTTTGGCGAGGGCTGGCGGGTGGATATCCGGGTGGAGGCGATCCTGCCGGTGGTCAAAGGCGAGGTTTACCCGCGGTGTTTGGCGGGCGAGCGCGCCGGCCCGCCCGAGGATTGCGGCGGACTGGAGGCTTACCACGACATGCTGGCCTGCATCCAGGAACCCGCCACGGACTTGGGCCGCGAATGGCTGGAGTGGCTGGGCCCGCTCCATGACGTCACCCGCTGCGAATTGGCTCTTATAAACAAGTCTTTGCGTAAGTTTAGTAAGTGATCCGGTTAACCTAGCATTGACGCGGGGGCGGGGAAACGTTGGCGTGCTGGGGTTCTTTTTAAACGGGCATGGTCAGCCAGGAGGGCCCGACGGTTAGCGTCGGGCCCTCTATCTGACCATGAACATGACCAATGATCGGTTTCCGCCCAAGCTGCTCGGTGGGGTGTTGCCCGCGGGATTTTTTCAAAAATCCAAGCCGGTGACACGCCAGTCGGTACCGCAGACCGCGCGCAAACACCACGAAGTCGCAACGTCGGCCCAGGCCGCACGCCTTAACGGGCTGCTCAGCCACGGGACGTCTTAGCCCCTGAAGTCCTAACGGGACGTCAGTTAAAACCAGTAAACAACGCCGCCCGGGAGCTCACGCTCTCGGGCGGTTTTTTTTGGGGTGGACTCAAGGCGGGCCCGGCTCAGCGCCAACTAGCGCTTTCGCTGGTTTGGGGGCACCTGGCGCGGGAGGATGGAGTCGTTTCCGCTTGGCCCGGGTGGTGTTTGCGGGGAGACGTCGGGCTTGGGCGTCGAGCACCAGATCGCCCGTGGGGGCGGCAAATTCGAAGACCACCTGCTGGCGCAACTTGAAGAGGGATTCCAACCCGCGGGCGCCACCTTAGGTGCTCACCGCCGGCATGTTTTTCGGCGCGATTGCGACCCTCGGCCGGACGCCTCGCTTGGCCGCTACCGATCCGCAGGCCCACCCGTTCACCCCGTTCAATCACGGCATCCCGTTCAGCCCCCTGAGCGAAAAGAGCTGCCAGATCTGCCACCAGCTGGAGCCGGCGGCCCATTACAAGGCGGCCTTCAAGGACAGCCTCAACCCGCCGGTGTTTACGCGTAACGTCCAGAATGTTAACCTCCTGAACTGCGTGAGTTGCCACAATTCGCAAGGGGCGGGCAACCGTTGCGCCCTCTGACACAACGACCATTCCGGGACGTATCACGGTTTTGCAGTGACCAGGAGGTCGACGATCCAGGGGGTGACCTCAACGGGGCGCCCAGCTCCAGCCCGGCCCTCGGGGGCCGGTAGCGCTCG
>JBILBW010000003.1:0-53944 GCA_044353465.1 Rariglobus sp.
GCTCCAGGCCCAGCGCGACTACTTTGGCGCGCACACCTACGAGCGCACCGACAAGCCCCGCGGCAAGTTCTTCCACATCGACTGGCCCGAGGCGACCCGCCCGCAGCTCGAAGCCTAAGGCCGAGCACCCGCTCCCGATTGCCGCGAACTAGCGGGGAACGGGGTGAGGTTTACTCCGAGGCGCGACCACACCGGTCGCGCCTTTTTTTTGCGCGCTACCGACCCAAAGCAGACAGGAAGTCTGCGCTGCTTTTTTGCCTGGTGCGCCGCGTTCCGAATTCGCGGAGGGGTTAAGCCCACTCTCAGCCGTAGTAGCCCTTAAACCACTCGACGAACGAGCGCAGGCCTTCCTTGAGGGGCGTGCGCGGCGCGTAGCCGATGGCCGCATGCACCCGCGTGAGGTCGGCGCAGGTCTCCACCATGTCGCCGGGCTGCGGGCCGACCAACTCGATCTGCGCGGTGCGCCCGAGCAGGCGCTCCAGTTCGCGCACAAAATCGACCACCTCCACCGGGTGGTTATGGCCGAGATTATAAACCCGCGCCGGCGGCAGCTCAGCGGTGGCCTGCGGTGGGTTGCGCATCGCCGCCAGCACCCCGGCGACGATGTCGTCCACGTAGGTGAAATCGCGGCGGTTGAGCCCGTGGTTAAACAGCTTGATCGGCTTGCCCTCGGCGATCGCCTTGGAAAACAAAATCGGCGCCATGTCGGGGCGGCCCCACGGTCCGTAAACGGTGAAAAAGCGCAGGCCGGTCAGCGGCAGGCCGAAGAGGTGGGCGTAGCTGTAGGCGGTGACCTCGTTGCTCTTTTTGGTGGCGGCGTAAAAGGAGAGCGGCCGGTCGGTCGGCTGGCCTTCGTGGAAGGGCGTCACCGCACCGCCGCCGTAGACGCTACTCGAGGAGGCGTAGACGAGGTGGCGCGGCGGGCGCACCCGGGCCGCCTCCAGTAACGAGGAAAACCCGATCAGGTTGCTGTGGGTGTAGGCCGACGGGTTTTCCATGCTGTAACGCACGCCCGCCTGGGCCCCGAGGTGGATCACGTAATCCGGGGCGAAGTTCAGGTAGATTTCGCGGAAGCGGTCGGCGTCGGCGAAGTCCGTGGCGATGAAACGGAAGGCCGGGAATTTGGCCAACTGCGCCAGGCGGGCGTCCTTGAGCGCGACCGAGTAGTAGTCGTTGAGATTATCCAGACCGAGCACTTCGCATTCCCCGGAGGCGGCGAGGTGGCGGGCGGTGTGATAACCGATGAAGCCGGCCGCGCCGGTGATGAGCACTTTCATGAGGAAGAGGCGGTGGGTGGGGTGGACGGGGAGGCGGAAGGGTGGCGGCCTGAAGCGGGCGCGGCCAGGGGGCGCTCGCCCAGCCAGGCCCAGGCGAGCAGTTCGCCGGCGAGGTAGACTACCGCGCCCGCCCAAATGACGTCAGACAAAAAGTGGCCGCCTTGCACGATGCGCGCCCACCCGATCGCCGCGCCCATCACTAACCCGGCGGCGAGGCTGGCCCGCGCCAACAGGGGCCGGCGCCCGCGCCAGATGAAGTATCCGGCCAGCAGGTAAAAGCCCATGGAGGCGTGGCCGGAGGGGAAGGATTTGCGGTCCTTGGCCACCGGGCCGATTGCTCCGGCGGTGATATAGGTGTCCGGCCCGCCGAACTCCTGAACCTGTTTGGGGCGGGGGCGGCCCCAGTTATCTTTGCCCACCGCATTCACCAGCAGGCCTGGCCCGAGCAGCATGAGTAAGGGCAAGAACCACGCCTGACGCGCCGCCAGCGACCGGCGCTGCGGACCGAACGCGCTGCGCAGGCCCAGCACCAAGCCGCCAATCGACAGAGCCACGGCCAGCCAGGGCCCGTAACGGTAAAGAAATTGAATCAAGGAATCGTTCGAATGGGTCCAGCCTTCGCCGGGTGTGAAATAACGCCGAGCCAGCGCGAGGTCGCCCCCGGTGCGCGCCAGGATAATCCCGGCGAGGGCGGCGAGAGCGAGGGCGGCGAAACTGCGAACAAGATGTTTCATGGGGGCGAACGGCGGAAAGTAGCGAGTAGCGGGTGGTGCGTAGCGGGTAGTCGGCAGGCGCCGAGTTGGCGCGGATCCGAGAACGAGTGGGAGCAGGAGTACGCTTTAGCAGGGGTTACAACGGCTTGCCGTGGTCCCAGGCTTGGAGGTTGTCGCCTACGAGAATTCGCAGGTGGGGCGGCAGGGCGGTGGTGCGGGTGGAGTGAATCTCGCTCAGCGGGGTCAACCGCCCGAGTCCACTGGTGAGCGCGGCCGGTAGTTCATCGGCGGAGGTGACCAACAGTACGCGCGCGCCACGCCACTTGGGCAGCGGGCCTTGCCAGAGGGCGTATTGGGAATCAACTCCCCCGGGCGGCGTCCAACGCCACACCGTCGGCTGCCCCGGCAAATAAAACGCCAGTTCGCTGGCCAGCTGGCGCCCGCCGTAGGTCACCACGATCACAGGCGCCCCGCCGTCGGCTTCGAGTTTGGCTTTGATCGCGCCCACGTCCGCCCCGAACTGCTCCCAGCCACGCAGGCGCCGGGTGAAGTCGAGCTTGTGGCCGGTCAGGCCGAGCGGGCCAATCGCCAACACCAGCGCATAGCCCAACGCGACGATGCTCAAGCCGCTGATCCACGCCGCCCGCCACGCCGCCCGCCGGCGCGGCCAGGCCTGGGCTTTGACCAGCCAGCCCACCGCCAACAGCACCCCGCCGAGGTGGAAAACCGCCGGCCAGTTCGGGTTGATGCGCTGGCGCAGGCTCATCGCCAGAATCAGGGCCAGAGCCGGCACCGTCATGGTCCAGGCAAACCACTGGCGGCGGTCCGCGCGCACCTCGCGCCAGCCGCAGGCCGCCACCACCCCGATGACCGCCGCAACCGGCCCGATCACGCCGAGCTGGCTGCCGATGAACTCAACGCAAAAATTCAGCGCTTTACCCGGGCGCCACGGGTCGGCCTCGAAGTGGTGGGCGGTGTGTTGCAAGGTGATCCAGTCATGGTGGACGTTCCACCAGAGCAGCGGCACCAGGGCCAGGAGGGGCAACGCCAGCCAGAAATAAACCGCACCGCGGCGACGCCAGGCACGGTCGCTGCCAGCCGGGGAGGTGAAAACAAACACCAGGGCCAAAAGCGGCAGAATGAGCATCATCTGTTTGCTCAACACCCCGAGCAGGCCCGCCAGCGCGTAAAGCGCCCACCAGCCCGTGCGTTGGTCGGCACTCGGCGCCACCTGCGCACCGGGCGCGTTCGACTGGGTTGCGCCAGCCGGTTCGAGCGCCCGCCAGAGCGCGTAGAGCGCGACGCTCCAGCAGGCGATCAGCGGGGCGTCGATGGTCAGCAACGAGTTGAGGGCGAGCGAGCCGGGGGCGGTCGCCCCAAGCACCACCGCGAAAAACCCCGCCCGCTCGCCCCACACCCGCCGCGCCAACAGCCAGGTGGCCCCCAGCCCGATCGTGCCCAGCACCACCGCCGGGGTGCGCATCAAGGGCGCCGTGGTGAAGCCGAGGGCCTGGGTCAGGGTGTTGAGCCAGGCGATCATCGGCGGCTTACTAAAATAACACCAAGCCGGCTGCCGGCCCCAGTCCCAGTAATAGGCCTCGTCGGGCACCAGATCGAGGGGCATCAGCCAGAGCCAGGCCAAGCGGAACCCGGCCAGCCCGGCGATCAGCCCGAGGCTGCGGCGCACCCACGCGCCTTCCGCGGGGGCGGCGGCGGCGGGGCGGGGCGGGCGGGCAAGCGGGGCGGCGGTGAGCATGGCGATAAAGGATCACCGTCGCAGTCGCCCCACCCTCGCTCAACCCGAAAATTAGATTGCCTCCCCTAGTCGATCGCTCGGTTGATGGGGCTTTAGCCGTGACCCAACTGTCCATCATCATCCCTTTCTACAACGAGGACGAAAACGTCGAGCCGCTCCTGCGCGAGGTGCTGGCAGCCTGTCCCGGGGCCGAGATCATCGCGGTGGACGACGGTTCGCGGGACGCCACGCTTGCCCGCATCAAAGGCGTGGCCGGAGTCACCCCGCTCGCCCTGCCGGCCAACCTCGGTCAAAGCGCCGCGCTTTACGCCGGCCTGTCCCACGCCACCGGCAAGGTATGCGTCATGCTCGACGGCGACGGCCAGAACGACCCCGCTGACATCCCGGCGTTGGTTGCCGCGATGGACGGAGTGGACTTTGCCTGCGGTTACCGCCGGACCCGTCAGGATAGTTTTAACCGCCGGGTCGCCTCGCGTTTCGCCAACAACATCCGCCGCTTCTTCCTCAAGGACCAGGTGCGCGACACCGGCTGTTCGCTCAAGGCCATGCGCCGCGACCACGTCGGTTATCTGATCCCGTTCAACGGCCTGCACCGCTACATCCCCGCGCTTTTGCTCAACGCCGGTCTGACCTTGGTCGAGGTGCCGGTTAACCACCGTCCGCGCACCCGCGGCGTGTCGAAGTACACCATCGGCGGGCGGGCGCTGCGTGGCTTGCGCGACCTGTTCGGGGTGAGCTGGGTCATGGCCCGCCAGATCCGTTACCCCGCCGGCGTGCTGCCCGGCTCCGGCCCGCGCTGAGCGCGCCGCTTTTTCCTGACGTAGCGCAGGCTTCCAGCCTGCTTTTTTCCCCGGTAGGAGACTGAAAGCGTGCGCTACTTTGTCGGCAACGAGCCACCTGCGATTCTCAAAATCCACATTATGAACGAAGTTTTGTTTCACCTCTCGCTGGGCGGCATCAACGTGGTGGTCACCGCGTGGAAGCTCGTGGGCTACCTCGGCACGATCATGTTTGCCGGTCGTTGGGTGGTGCAGTTCATCGCCACGCGCGCCGCCGGCCGCCCGGTCATGCCGCGCGCGTTCTGGTACATGAGCGTGGTCGGCAGCGTCATGCTGCTGTGCTATTTCACGATGGGTAAAAGCGATTCGGTGGGTGTGCTCTCCAACCTATTCCCGGCGTTCACCGGGGCCTACAACCTGTGGATGGATATGAAAATGCGCCGCCATCCCGAGCTGCATCCCGCCGCCAAGCTCTGAGAGCGAACCGCGCTATGCAGGGGAACAAGCTAACGGGGTGGCGGGTGCTGGGCGGCTGGTATGCCGAGGCCGGCCGCAGTGTCCGCCGCCGTGCCTGGCCGCTCGCCGTCGGGGTGGCCGGGATGCTAACCGCCGCCGCGGCGCTGGCGCTGAGCGGGACCGACCGGGGGTTGGCCGACGCATTAACCGCCGACCGGCCGGAGGGGATGATCGCCTTCGCCAAGGCCGTCTCCAAGTGGGGCGAACTGCACCTCGCCCCGTTTTTGGCGCTGCTTGCGCTGGGTCTGGTCGGCTGGAAGGCCGGGCGGTCGCGCTGGGTGTGGGCGGCGGTCGCCGGGTTGTTGGGCGGGACCTCGGCCGGAGTGGGCGCGGTCTTTTTTAAAGTGGTGTTCGGCCGGCCCCGCCCGCACCTGCAAGTCACCGACGAGTTCACTTGGTTCGCTCGGGCCGCCAGCTACCAGAGTTTTCCTTCGGGGCACACCACCCACTGCTTCGGGGTGGCGGTGGCCGTGCTGGTGCTGACGCCGCGCTGGGGCGCGGGTTTTGTTGCCGCCGCGATACTGGTCGCCTGGTCGCGCATGTACTTGGGCAGCCATTACCTGAGCGACGTTGTGGCGGGCGCCGGGCTTGGCACCCTGGTCGGCGCGGCCTTGGCGCTGGCGATTCGCCGCTGGCTGGCCGCCCGCGATGCAGGTAAAGCGCAGTTAAACCCCTGATTTTTCGTCCTGATGAACTCCGCCGCCAAATCGTGGAAATGGGACCGCTTCGCCCCGTGGTTGCTGGTGCTCGTGGTGCTGGCGATCTACCTGCCCGGCACCGCCCAACTGCCGCTGGTCGACCGCGACGAGCCGCGTTTCGCCACCGCCGCCCGCGAAATGTTGGAGCGCCACGACTGGATCGTGCCGACCTTCAACGGCGAGTACCGCTTCGACAAACCCGCGCTGGTGTACTGGCTGATGCACGCCGGCTACGCCACGGTCGGGATCAACGAGCTGGGCGCGCGCCTGCCGGCGGTGGCCTGCATGCTCGCGCTGGTGCTGCTCGTCTGGCAGACCGGTCGGCGCTGGTTTGGCGCCCGGGCGGGCTTCGCCGCCGGGTTCATGCTGGCCACAAGTTTGCAGTTTTTTATCCACGGCCGGCTGGCGGTGGCGGACATGCCGATGGTTTTGGCGGTGGCGGTGGCCTGCGTGGCTCTGGCCGAGTTGTTGCTCGCCGCGGAGCCGGCGGCGGCGGCGGCGGCGGCTCCGGCGGCGGTCGCCGGTGCGGCGGGCGGTGCTGAACGGAGCGAACGGGCGGCAAAGCCCGAGCCGGGTTGGAGCCCGCGGCTGGCCTGGTGGAGCCTATGGGTGTCGCTCGGGCTGGGGTTTTTGGGCAAAGGCCCGATCACTCTGGTGGTGCCGGCCCTGGCGCTGGGGTTGTGGCGCTGGGTGTTTTGGCGCAAACCGCTGCCTTGGGCGCGGCTACAGGCGGGCCGCGGGCTGGTGTTGGCCACCGCGATTGTCGCCCTCTGGGGCATCCCGGCGCTGGTCGCCACCCACGGGTTGTTTTGGCAAAAAGGGATCGGCGAACACGTGGTCCAACGCGGTTTGGAAAAACTCAACGGACGCTCCTACAACCCGTTTTTTTACCTGATGACCGCGCCCCTGACCCTGTTTCCGTGGGTCATTTTTGCCGGCGCGGCGTGGGTGGCGGCGCGCCGCGAGTGGGACGCCCGTCGGGCCTGGTTGGCGAGCTGGTTGCTCGCCCCGTATGTGATTTTCACGGCCTACCTGACCCAGTTGCCCCACTATGTGCTTCCGGGCTTTCCCGCTTTTTTCCTCTTGCTGGGCGCGGGCTTCACGTCGGCAGGTTTGGCGGGGCTGGCGCGCTGGGCCCGGGTGGCGATGGGCGTTTTCCTCGCGGTTTTCGGCCTGGCGGCGGCGGTGGCGCTGGTCCTGGTGGTGCGCGCCGAGTTGCCGGCCGGCTTGGCGCCGCTGCGCGACGCGGTGGCCGGGCTGCTGGTGACCGTGGGCGGGTTTTTGCTGGTGGCGGCCGCGTGGTGGGGCCGGCGCGCGCTGGGGGTCGGGCTTGGGGTGGTCCTGATCGGCGTGGGGGCGTGGCGCATGGGGACCGGCCTGCGGGCGGTCAGCCCGGGGGTGACGCTCGGGCCGGCGTTGCGCGAACTGCCCGCCGGCACCCGTTACCTCGGCTGCCGCTTCGCCGAACCGAGCATCGTGTTTTACAGCGGGGCCAAGTGGGTTTTTTCCGACCAGCCGGAGGCCCTCGCCACGCTGTTGGCCCGGCCCGGCCCGGTGGCCGTGGTGGTGATGGAACGCGAGTGCGACCCGCTGGGGTTTTTCACCGGACGCTTGCGATGGCGCGACTATGCCGCGCCCGACGGGCTGGCCGCGGTGGCCCAGCGCCAGCAGACGGTCGAGGTGTTTAACCTTGGGCGCTCCCGCTGGCAGACGCTGAGTGTGTGGGTGCGCCCGTGAGCCCCACCTTACGCCGCCCCTGCAAATTGACGGGCCGAGGCAACCTTTCGCTTGAACGCCGCGAGTGTCGGTCGTATGCGTAAACCCTCTCTTTAAATCCCCCTCTCGCATGCAAATCAAAGCCTATCTCAAACCCTCCTGTGGCTGGTCCAACGGTGTTCGCACCATCATGCGCAAATACAACCTGCCGTTCGAGGACATCGACATCATCAACAACCGCGCCAACTACGCGGAGATGGTCCAAAAATCGGGTCAGCCCCTTTCGCCCTGCGTTGAGATCGACGGCGTGATGCTGGCCGACATCTCCGGCGAAGAGGTGGAGAACTATATGCTGTCCAACAATTTGGTGAAGCCAACGACCGTCGCCGCTTCCGCCCCGACCAACGCCGGTTGCACCGACGCCGAGCACGCCAAAATGGCGACGCAGACCGTGCGCTTCTTCTGAGGCATGCGTTCACCTTTTCCACGCTCCCCCTTAAAACGGTCTCTTTCCACGAGGCCGTTTTTTTGTTTTCCGACCCCGGCGGCCGTTGCCTGAGGTCGCTCGCTGGAGGCGCCGGCCTCCCTGGTTTTAACCCCTTTTTCGTCCGCTTAACTGGCCCGATTCCTGTCGTGAATAAATTCCGTCCCCTCGCCTCCGCCCAGTCCTCTCAGCCGTCCATCGCCGGGCGTCCCGCCAAGCAGGGTCTTTATGACCCGTGGTTTGAGCACGACGCGTGCGGTGTCGGCTTCGTGGTCGACATGAAAGGGCGCGCGACCCACGCCATCCTGCGGCAGGGCATCCAGGTCTTGGAAAACCTCGACCACCGCGGCGCCGCCGGCAGCGAGCCCAACACCGGCGACGGCGCCGGCATCCTGCTCCAGGTCCCCCACGCGTTCTGCGCCGATGTCGCCAAAAAGGCCCGCATCACCCTGCCCGCCGCCGGCCTCTACGGCACCGGCCTGGTCTTCCTCCCGCGCAACGCCACCCACCGCCGCAAGATCGAGGAAAAGTTCGCCCAGATCGTCCAAAGCGAGGGCCAGACCTTCCTCGGCTGGCGCACCGTCCCCACCGACAACGCCTCCCTCGGCGAGACCGCCAAGGCCAGCGAGCCGTTCATCCGCCAGGTGTTCATCGGCCGCAGCGAGGAGCTCGCCGACGCCATGGCCTTCGAGCGCAAGCTCTACGTCATCCGCAAACGCGCGTCCGCCGAGCTGCGCGACGAGGGCTTCCTCGGCGCCGAGACTTGGTATGTGCCCAGCCTTTCCGCGCGCACCCTGGTCTACAAGGGCATGCTGCTCACCACCCAGCTCTCGGTGTATTTTCCCGACCTGCAGAACCCGCTCATGGCCACCGCCATCGCGCTGGTTCACTCGCGTTTCAGCACCAACACCTTCCCGAGCTGGGACCGCGCCCATCCCTACCGTTACGTCGCCCACAACGGCGAAATCAACACCCTGCGCGGTAACATCAACTGGATGCACGCCCGTCAGGCCCACTGCATCTCCGACGCCTTCGGCGACGACATCAAAAAGATCCTCCCGATCATCAACCCCAACGGCAGCGACTCGGCGATGTTCGACAACACGCTTGAACTGCTCCACCTCGCCGGCCGCTCCCTGCCGCACGCGGTCATGATGATGATCCCCGAGCCCTGGTCCAACCACGAGACCATGGAGGACACCCGCCGCGCGTTTTATCAGTACCACGCGTGTTTGATGGAGCCGTGGGACGGCCCCGCCGCGATGACCTTTACCGACGGCCAGAGCATCGGCGCGGTCCTTGACCGCAACGGCCTGCGCCCCGCCCGCTACTACGTCACCAAGGACGACCTCGTCATCCTCGCCTCGGAGGCCGGCGTGCTCGACATCCCCGACGCCGACATCGTCGAAAAGGGGCGGATTCAGCCGGGCAAGATGTTCCTGGTGGACACCCAGCAGGGCCGCATCGTCCCCGACGAAGAAATCAAGCATCAGCTCGCTGCCGAATTCCCCTACCGCGCCTGGCTCGACGAGCACCTCGTGCACCTCGACGACCTGCCCGCCGCCCCGGAGTTGCCCGCCCTCGACCGCGACACGCTCCACCAGCGCCAACTCGCCTTTGGTTACACACACGAGGACGAGCGCGCCATCCTCGCGCCCATGGCCAAGGACGGTGTCGAGGGCATCGGCTCGATGGGTAACGACACCCCGCTGGCCGTCCTCTCCAACAAGCCGCGCCTGCTCTACGATTATTTCAAGCAGCTGTTCGCCCAGGTGACCAACCCGCCGATCGACTGTATCCGCGAGGAAATCATCACCTCCCACGAGACCCGCCTCGGTTCCGAGGGCAACCTGCTCCAGCCCAGCGCCACCGCCTGTCGCCGCGTGGAGCTCGACTGGCCGGTCCTCACCAACGAGGAGCTCGGCAAAATCCGCCGCATGCAACTGACCGGCCTCAAGGTCGATGTTCTCCCGATCCTCTTCCGCGTTTCCCGTGGCGAGAAGGGCCTGGCCAAGGCCATGGAGGAGCTCTGCGTGCTCGCCCGCCGCGCCATCGAGGACAACGAGGTCAACGTCCTCATCCTCTCCGACCGCGGGGTCACCAAGGACTACGCGCCGATCCCGGCGTTGCTCGCCGTCGCCGGCCTGCACCATTACCTCATCCGCGAGGGCCTGCGCACCCAGGTCAGCCTGGTGCTGGAAACCGGCGAGGCCCGCCAAGTTCACCACATGGCGCTGCTCATCGGTTACGGCGTGAGCGCGATCAACCCGTACCTCGCCTTCGAGACCATCGACGACATGATCCACGAGGGTCTGTTGCCCGGCGTCGACCACAAGACCGCCTGCAAGAACCTGGTCAAGGCCACCGCCAAGGGCGTGGTCAAAGTCGCCTCCAAGATGGGCATTTCGTCCATCCAGAGTTACCGCGGCGCCCAGGTGTTCGAGGCCGTCGGCCTGCGCCAGGACGTGATCGACCACTACTTTACCTGGACCCCGTCGCGCGTCGGCGGCATCGGCCTCGACGTGATCGCCCAGGAGGTGCTTATGCGCCACCGCGAGGCGTTCGGCGAGCGCAACGTCATCGACCACTCTCTGCCCGCCGGCGGCCAATTCAAGTGGCGCGCGGATGGTGAGTTTCACTTGTTCAACCCCGAGTCGATCCACGCCCTGCAAAAGGCCGTGCGCACCGGCGACTACGGTGTGTTCCAGCAGTACGCCCGCCTCGTCAACGACCAGTCGAAGGCCCTGTGCACCCTGCGCAGCATGCTCGAGTTCAAGCCCTGTGACGCCATCCCGATCGAGGAGGTCGAGTCGATTGAGAAGATCCTCGCCCGCTTCAAGACCGGCGCCATGTCCTACGGCTCGATCTCGCAAGAGGCTCACGAGACCCTGGCCATCGCCATGAACCGCATCGGTGGTAAATCCAACACCGGTGAGGGCGGCGAAGATCCCGCTCGCTTCGTCCCCCTGGCGAACGGCGACTCCAAAAACTCCGCGATCAAGCAGGTCGCCTCCGGCCGCTTCGGTGTGACCAGCCACTACCTGGTGAGCGCCCGGGAAATCCAGATCAAGATGGCCCAGGGCGCCAAGCCCGGCGAGGGCGGCCAGTTGCCCGGCACCAAGGTCTATCCGTGGGTTGCCAAGACCCGTCACACCACCGCCGGCGTCGGCCTGATCTCTCCGCCTCCGCACCACGACATCTATTCGATCGAGGACTTGGCCGAGCTGATCCACGACCTCAAAAACGCCAACCGCCGCGCCCGCATCAGCGTAAAACTGGTGGCCGAGGTCGGCGTCGGCACGATTGCCGCCGGTGTGGCCAAAGCCCACGCCGACGTAGTGCTCATCTCCGGTCACGACGGTGGCACCGGCGCCTCGCCGCAAAACTCCATCTGGCACGCCGGTCTGCCGTGGGAACTCGGCCTGGCCGAAACCCACCAGACGCTCGTCTTGAACAACCTGCGCTCGCGCATCGCGGTGGAAACCGACGGCCAACTCAAGACCGGCCGCGACGTGATCATGGCCGCGCTGCTCGGCGCCGAGGAGTTCGGTTTCGCCACCGCCCCGCTCGTCGCCACCGGCTGTATCATGATGCGTGTCTGCCATCTGAATACCTGCCCGACCGGCGTCGCCACCCAGGACCCGCGCCTGCGCGAGAAATACACCGGCAAGCCCGAGTACGTCGTGAACTTCATGACGTTCATCGCTCAGGAAGTCCGCGAGATCATGGCCCAGCTCGGTTTCCGCACCATCGAAGAGATGGTCGGCCGCACCGACCGCCTCGAACCGCGCAAGGCCATCACCCATTGGAAGGCCAAGGGCATGGACTTCTCCAGCCTGCTCTACTCGCCCGACACCGGCCCCGAGGTCGGTCGTTATTGCCAGCAGACCCAGGACCACGGGTTGGACAAGTCGCTCGACTTGACCGCTCTGCTCGGCCTCTGCGAGCCGGCGATTGCGCGCGGCGAAAAGGTCGTCGCCACCGTCCCGGTTAAAAACGTCCACCGCGTGGTCGGCACCATCACCGGCAGCGAGGTCACCCGCAACTACGGCGCGGCCGGCCTGCCCGAGGACACGATCGACATCCGCTTCACCGGTTCGGCCGGGCAAAGCTTCGGCGCCTTCATGCCCAAGGGCATGACTTTCCGCCTCGAAGGCGATGCCAACGACTACGTCGGCAAGGGCCTCTCGGGTGGCAAGATCATCGTGCGCGCCCCGGCCGCCTCGGGCTTCAAGCCCTCGGAGAACATCATCATTGGCAACGTCGCTCTCTACGGTGCGACCGGGGGTGAGCTGTTCGTCGGCGGCCGCGCCGGCGAGCGGTTCTGCGTGCGCAATTCCGGTGTCACCACGGTGGTCGAGGGCGTGGGCGACCACGGTCTTGAGTACATGACCGGTGGCCGCGTGGTGGTGCTCGGCCCGACCGGGCGCAACTTCGCCGCCGGCATGTCCGGTGGCGTGGCTTACGTGCTCGACGACGCCGACCTGCTCAAGGGCAACGTTAACCTCTCGATGGTGGCCCTCGAAACGGTCGAGACCGTCGCCGAACAGGCCGAGTTGCGCGCCCTCATTGAGCGCCAGGCCGATCTCACCGGCAGCACCCGCGCCGCAGAGGTGTTGGCCAACTGGGACGCGTTGCTGCCCAAGTTCGTCAAAATCATGCCCAAGGACTACAAACGCATGCTGGCTTGTATCGCCAACGCGCAGGCCCAGGGCCTCACCGGCGACGAAGCCATTATGGCCGCCTTCGAAGAAAACGCCCGCGACACCTCGCGTGTCGGTGGTAACTGAGCCCGGGCTCGCTAGCGCGATCTCAAATTTAAAATCTAAAATTTCAAATCCCCCAACACCATGGGCAAACCTACCGGCTTCCTCGAATACCTGCGCGAAATCCCCGCCGACCGTCCTCCGCTCGAGCGCATGCGCGACTGGAACGAGTTCCACCTCCACCTGGAGGAGAAGAAACTCAAAAACCAGGGCGCCCGCTGCATGGATTGCGGCGTGCCCTTCTGCCACACCGGCAAACTCATCGGCGGCATGGCCTCCGGTTGCCCGATCAACAACCTCATCCCCGAGTTCAACGACTTGGTGTTCCGCGGGCTGTGGAAGGAGGCGCTGGAGCGTCTGCACAAGACCAACAATTTCCCCGAGTTCACCGGCCGCGTCTGCCCCGCGCCCTGCGAAGGCTCCTGCGTGCTCGGGCTGAACAACCCGCCCGTCACGATCAAGAACATCGAGTACTCGATTATCGAAAAGGGCTGGGACGAGGGCTGGGTGGTCCCCACCGCCCCGCGCAGCCGCACCGGCAAAAAGGTCGCGGTGATCGGCTCCGGCCCCGCCGGTCTGTCCGCCGCCGCCCAGCTCAACGCCGCCGGCCACACCGTCACCGTGTTTGAACGCGCCGACCGTCCGGGCGGCCTGCTCATGTACGGCATCCCCAACATGAAGTTGGACAAAAAGGACGTCGTCCTGCGCCGGATCCAGTTGATGGAGCAGGAAGGCATCACCTTCGTTTGCCATGCCAACATCGGCGTGACCCACGACGTGGCCGACCTGCGCAAGGATTTTGACGCGCTGGTGTTTGCCACCGGAGCGACCCTGCCGCGCGACCTGCCCATCGAGGGCCGCAGCCACACCGGCGTGCACTTCGCGATGGAGTACCTCACCGCCAACACCCAGGCCGTGCTCGCCGGCGATCCGTCGACCAGCCCGATCAGTGCCAAGGACAAGGACGTGATCGTGATCGGTGGCGGCGACACCGGCACCGATTGCGTCGGCTCGGCCCTGCGCCAGGGCTGCCGCAGCGTCACCCAAATCGAAATCTTGCCCAAGCCCGCGCTGGAGCGCCAGGCCGACAACCCGTGGCCGGAGTGGCCCAAAACCTACAAGATGGACTACGGCCAGGAAGAAGCCGCCGCCCGTTACGGTTCCGACCCCCGCGTTTATTTGACCACGGTGAAAAAGTTCAGCGCCGACGCCAACGGCCGCGTTGAATCGCTGGTCACGGTGGAGATCAAGTGGGGCAAAAACGACAAGGGCCAGTTCGTGCCCCAGGAACAGCCCGGCACCGAGCAAACGCGTCCCGCGCAGCTGGTGCTGTTGGCGATGGGCTTCCTCGGGCCGGAGCAGGGGGTGCTGAAAGCGCTCGGGCTGGAGACCGATGGGCGCAGCAACATCAAAGCGGAGCACAACGTGCACACGACCAGCGTGCCGGGTGTGTTCGCGGCCGGCGACTGCCGCCGCGGCCAGAGCTTGGTGGTCTGGGCGATCAACGAGGGCCGCGCCGCCGCCCGCGAGTGCGACCGTTACCTGATGGGGGCGACCATGCTGCCTTAACGGCAAACCCCCCGTTGGGTTGTTTTCCGCCGTTCTCGTCGGGTGGCTAAACGCCTCGCCGCAACGGCCTCCGGCCCGCAGGCCCCGACCGCTCTGGTCGGGGTTTTTTGCGTCGGTTCATGCACCCAAAATAACCCCGGAAAAAATCCGCTTGCGCCGCCCATTCGTCGCCCCAACGAATCGACCTTCACTCCGTCCGTAACTATTCACCTTAAGCGGCGCACTTCCTGCATCAACTGGGTCCTTTCACCGTCCCGTCCTCACCTTTGTTTACCATGGCCAAGATCCTCCCGTCTCCGCTTTATTCCGCTGATCAAGAGCACGATGCGTGTGGCGTCGGCTGCATCGCCAAACTCACCGGCGAGCGCTCCCACGACGTGCTCAAGCGCGCCATCGATGCCCTCAAGGCCCTCGCCCATCGCGGCGCCATCGACGCTGACGCGGTCACCGGCGACGGCGCCGGCCTACTCACCCAGCTGCCCCTCGACCTGTTCAAGGCCTACCTGACCGAGCGCAAAAAGTCCCTGTTCCGCGAACAGGATCTCGGCGTGGGCATGATTTTCCTGCCGCGCGGCGACGAGTACGCCCAGGCCCACGCCAAAAAAATCGTCGAGACCGCGATCAAGGCCGAGGGCCTCGCTTGGCTCGATTGGCGCGAAGTCCCCACCGACTCCAGCTGCCTTGGCCGCAAGGCCATCGAGACCCAGCCGCTCATCGTCCAGGCCCTCGTTGCCCGCAAGGAAGACCTCGGGGACGATGAATTTGAGCGCAAGTTGTTCCTCGCCCAGAAGTCCATCGAACGCCAGGTCGCCGAGGCCCAGATCGCCGGCTTCTACGTGTGCTCGTTCTCCTCGCGCACCATCATCTACAAGGGCCTGCTCACACCGATTCAGCTGCGCAAGTATTTCATCGACCTGAAGTCGCCGCTGTTCACCACCGCCTTCGCGATTTTCCACCAGCGCTACTCGACCAACACGTTCCCCACCTGGCACCTCGCCCATCCCTTCCGGATGATGGCCCACAACGGCGAGATCAACACCATCCGCGGCAACCGCAACCGCATGCGCGCCCGCGAAAACTCCACCGCCCACGGCGTCTGGGGCGACCGTTTCGCCGACCTCAAGCCGCTGGTCCAGCCCGGCATGTCCGACTCGGCCACCTTCGACAACGCCCTTCAGCTCATCACCTTGGGCGGGCGCAGCCCGCTCCATGCGGCGATGATGATGATGCCCCCGGCCTGGGAAAAAGACAAAAAGCTCTCCCCCGAGACCCGCGGCTTTTTCCGTTACCACGCCGGCATGATGGAGCCTTGGGACGGCCCGGCGGCGGTGGTCTTCACCGACGGGCGCACGATCGGCGCTGCCCTCGACCGCAACGGCCTGCGTCCGGCCCGCTACAAGATTTTCGACGACGGCTACTTCATTTTGGCCTCCGAGGCCGGTCTGGTGCATGATTTCCCCGGCAAAGTCGTGGAAGCTGGCCGTCTCGGGCCCGGGCGCATGCTCGCCCTCGACCTGGTGGAGCATAAGTTCTACCACGACGAGGAGATCAAGGCCCGTTTCACCACCGATCCGCACTTCCAGCAGTGGTGCGCCGAGCACCTGGTCAACCTCCAGGCGCACGCGGCCGGCTCCGCCGCCCATCTCAAATCTGCAATCTCGGATCTCAAATCGGGCGGCACCGCCGCGCCGGCTGCCGATCTCAAATTTCAAATCTCCAATCCGATGGCGGCCACCGCAGCGGCCGCCTTCGGCTACGACCTCGATGAGCTCGAGCTCATCCTCACCCCGCTGGCCGAAGGCCTTGAGCCCACCGGCTCGATGGGCGACGACACCCCCCTGGCCGTGCTCTCCCGCCGGCCGCGCCTGCTCTATTCCTATTTCAAGCAGCTCTTCGCCCAGGTCACCAACCCCCCGATCGACTCCATCCGCGAAAAAGCGGTCATGTCGCTGACCGGCTACCTCGGTGGCCGCCTCAGCCTGTTCGAGGAGTTCCCCAAGACCACCGGGTTGGTCGAGTTCGATTCGCCCGTGCTCTTCGACCACGAGGTCACCGCATTGTACGAGGTATCCTTCCTCAAGGACCGGGTGGTGCGCCTGCCCGCCCTCTTCGACCCGGCCCACGGCCCCGGCGCGCTCGAAGCCGCCCTCAAGGCCCTCGCCGCCCAAGCCAAGGCGGCCGTCGGCACCGCCGGCGCCAAGCTGGTGATCATCTCCGACCGGGGTGCCTCCTCCACCCAGGCCGCCATCCCCATGTTGCTCGCCGTCGGCGCAGTCAACCAGGAGCTGGTCCGTGCCGGCCTGCGCTTGCAGGCCGACCTCGTGGCCGAAACCGGCGAGGCCCGCGACGTGCACCAGGTCGCCACCCTGATCGCCTTCGGCGCGAATGCCGTCAACCCGTTCCTCGCCCTGGAGTTGATCGCCACCCTGGCTGCCAACGGCGCCACCAGTAAGCCGTTCACCGTCGAACAGGCTCAGCTCAACTACAAGTCGACCCTCGACGCCGGCCTCCTCAAAATCATGGCCAAGATGGGTATTTCCACCCTCCTGTCCTACCGCGGCGCCCAGATGTTCGAGGCCCTCGGCGTTTCCAAGAAAATCATCGAGGATAACTTCACCGGAACGGCCTCGCCGATCGGCGGCATCGGTTACGCCGAGATCGCTGCCGAGACCCTCCGCCGCCACGTCCGCGCTTACCCCGCGGCAAGCTATGAGCTAGGAGCCACCAGCGCTGAGCTCACCGCTCCAAGCTCCCAGCTCCAAGCTCCCAGCGCCGAGCTCCTTGCACTCAGCGCCCCCGCCAACCTCGGCAACGAGGGCTACTACCGCGTCAACAAAAAGGGCGATGGCGAGTTCCACGGCTGGAACCCCAAGGTGGTCTCCGCCATGAACAAGTTCGTGCGCGCCGGCACCCCCGAGTCCTACAACGAATGGAAGACCCAGGCCGACGACCACACTCCGGTCTCGATCAAGGACCTGCTGAAAATCCGCTTCGCCGCCACCCCGATCGCCCTCGCCGAGGTCGAACCGATCGAGGAAATCCGCCAGCGTTTCACCACCGCCGGCATGTCCCTGGGCGCGCTCTCCCCCGAGATGCATGAGGCTCTCGCCATCGCCATGAACCGCATCGGCGGCAAATCCAACTCCGGCGAAGGCGGCGAAGACCCCGACCGTTTCAACGTCCGCCCCAACGGCGACAACGCCAATTCCGCGATCAAGCAGATCGCCTCGGGGCGTTTCGGCGTCACCCCCGCCTACCTCTCCTCCGCCAAGGAAATCGAGATCAAGATGGCCCAGGGCGCTAAGCCCGGCGAAGGCGGCCAGTTGCCCGGCGCCAAGGTCACCCCGCTCATCGCCAAGCTGCGCTTCAGCGTGCCCGGCGTGACCCTGATCTCGCCCCCGCCGCACCACGACATCTACTCGATCGAGGACCTCGCCCAGCTGATCTTCGACATCAAGGAGGTTAACCCGCGCGCCAAGGTCTGCGTCAAACTCGTCTCCAGCTCCGGGGTCGGCACCGTCGCCGCCGGCGTGGCCAAGGCCTACGCCGATGTGATCCTCGTCTCCGGCCACGATGGCGGCACCGGCGCCTCACCGCTCGCCTCGATCAAAAACGCCGGCTCGGTCTGGGAAATAGGCGTGGCCGAGGCCCACCAGGTTCTGATGATGAACGGCCTGCGCGGCCGGGTCACCTTGCGCACCGACGGCGGCATGAAAACCGGCCGCGACATCGTGATCGCCGCGCTGCTCGGCGCCGAGGAGTTCAACTTCGGCACCGCCGCCCTCATCGCCGGCGGCTGCGCGATGTTCCGCGTTTGCCACCTCAATACCTGCCCGGTTGGCGTCGCCACCCAGCGCGAAGACCTGCGCGCCAAGTTCCGCGGCAAGCCCGAGAACATCATTAACTTCTTCAACGCTGTGGCCGAGGACGTGCGCCACTACCTCGCCAAACTCGGCGCGCGTAACCTCAACGAGATCGTCGGCCGCGTGGACCTGCTCGAGCAGATCGACGACCCGTCCAACCCGAAGAGCAAGCTGGTCGACCTCTCCGGGCTGTTGCACAACCCCGATCCCTCGGGCGAAACCGACCGTTTCCACACCCGCCAGCGCAACGAGCGTTTCGGCGGCGAAGGCTCGCTCGACGAAGCCATCCTCCAGGAGGCGCGCGACGTCATTCTGGGCGAGTCCTCGCGCCTGGTGGCCCGCTATAAGGTCACCAACGTCAACCGCGACATCGGCACCCAGATCTCCGGCCAGATCGCCTATCAGCACGGCAACGAGGGCCTGCCGGCGGGCACGATCGACCTGACCTTCACCGGTTCGGCCGGCCAGAGTTTCGGCGCGTTTTTGGTCAACGGCCTGCGCCTGACCCTGATTGGCGAGGCCAACGATTACGTGGGCAAGGGCATCAACGGCGGCGAGATCATCGTGCGCCCCAAGCCCAGCGAGACCTTCGCCTGGCATGAGCAGGCGATTCTGGGCAACACCTGCCTTTACGGGGCCACCGGCGGCACGCTGTTCGGCGCGGGCCGGGCGGGCGAACGCTTCGCGGTGCGCAACTCGGGGGCGACCGCGGTGGTCGAAGGCGTGGGCGACCACGGCTGCGAGTACATGACCGGCGGCGTGGTGGTGGTCCTCGGGCCCACGGGCAGCAACTTTGGCGCCGGCATGAGCGGCGGCCTGGCCTTCGTGTACGACCCCGCCGACACCCTGCCGAAAAACATCAACCCGGCGATGATCGGGCTGGAGCGCCTGAGTGTGCCCGAGGAGGTGGCCAGTCTGCGGCAGCTCGTCGCCGCCCAGGCCAAAGCCACGACCAGCCCCCACGCCCAGGCCCTGTTGGCCAACTGGGAGGTCGCAGTCGCCAAGTTCTGGAAGGTGGTGCCGTTCCCGCCCACCCCCGACGCGCCGAAGCCGGTCTACCGTTACATCGGCTAAACCGAGACCGTGGTCCCGCGCCCTCAAGCCCGGGGCCACCGTCGGAAATTGGCCGGGGCCTTGCCGGTGAGCCCAGCGCAGGCTCGGGAAAGCAGGTCTCTGGCGCTGAATCGCCCCCGCGGGCCGGGCACAAAAAAACGGGCTCCTCACGGAGCCCGTTTTTTTGTGGTCTGGACCGGCGCGGGGTTTGCCGCCCAACCGGGTTTACGGGGCCAATTGGGAAACGTAGTCCATCAGCGGCTTCACCTCGGCCGGGATCGGATTGACGAAATTGCCGTAGAGCAGTTCGGGCAAATCGTAGTCGAGCGCGTAGAAGGCCCGGTTGACCGCGTCGCTGCGGGTGATGTAGCCGCTCTTCACGGTGGCCCCGGCGAAGTAGCCCTTTTTGTTGCTATAAACGAGCACGGGGATGTTGAGCAGCAGCTGGTTCGATTTCTCGGCCTCGGCGACCCGCGGGCCGGCCACGGCGGCGGCATCGACCCCGATGTTGAAGCGGCCTTCAAACAGCAGGCGCGGGGTCTGCTCGTCCATCAGCAAGTAGATCGACTCGACGCTGGAGCCACCCAGTTGCAGGCCCAGGCTGGCCTCGCCGGCGCGCACCACCACCGGAACGCTCCAACGTCCATTGGCTTTTTTAACCAGGATGGTGCCGAAGCCCTCTTGAAAACCCAGAATCAGCCCACCCTTGAACTGGGTGGTGATGACGATCGCCTTGGCGCGGTGGAGCACCTCGGCGGGAATGGCGCGGTCGGGATCGGCCTGGAACTCGCGCAGGATCGCCTCACACGTTTCCATCCGTTTGATGAAGCGCTCGCGGTCCAAGGCGGAGTCGGCCCGCAGCGAGACGGCCAAAGCGAGGACAATAAAAAGAGAGAGCAGTTTTTTCATGGCGAATGCAGGAAGGGGGTCGGAGCACGACAGTTGCGACGCGCAGGGAAAGGGGAGGGCGGGGATGCGGTCTTTGTCAAGGTCAGTCCAGTTCGCGGGCTGCCAGATCCTCCTCGTCCCAGCCGAGAAAATGACCGAGTTCGTGCAGGTAGGTGATGCGCACCTCGGCGGCAAACACCGTGCGGTCGCCCTCCGCCAAGTCCCAAAGGTTTTGCAAAAACAGGATGATCTCGGCGGGCATGGGCTGGTCCTCGCGCAGGTCGGTTCCGTGGGGTGAGCCGGTAAACAACCCCAAAATGTCCGGCTCAAACCCGGCCGCGATCAGTTCAGCATCGGGTAGCGCCTCGTAATGCACCGGCACCCCGGCGCCGAGCGGCTGCAATGCCGGCGGTAAGCCGCGCTGGGCGGCTTCGACCACCTCGGCGGCCAACAGGGTGAGTTGCGTCAGGGTCATGGGTGGGGAGGGTGGCGTGGGGCGCTTAGCCCGATGACCTTGGCGAACCCCGGCCAGCGGGCAAGTTTTGCTCGTTCGGCGGCACGGGCGCGGGTCAACGCGTGCCGTCCGCCTTGCCTCAACACGCACAGCCACCGGGTTGACGCGGCCCGGTCGCGCCGGGCCGGGGCGCGTAGGGTTGTTGGGTTACCCTAGCTCGCGCCCACCACCCCGGAACTAGGTTCTACCGGCTGCCCGACCCTTGATTATAAAAAACACGGGGCCGTTCACCGAAACAGCCGGCCTCGGGTGGTGCGAAAATTACGACTTTGGGTTAAAGTCCTCCATCAAGTCGGCCAACACGGGCCGGAGCGCGTTTGCCCAGACCTTGTAGCCCTCCGCGTTGGGGTGGAGACCATCCGGCAGCAGGGTGGCATTCAGGTTGCCGGCATTATCGACGAAGGCCGCTCCGATGTCGAGGAACCGGGTTAGCTTGCCGTCATCCAGTTTGGCCAATTCCGCATTCATGGCCGTTATGGCTTCGCGCATCCGCTTCACCCCCCCGTTCGTCATGTCCAGGCCCCGCGGAAGTACGCCCATGATGAGCAGCTTGGTTTTGGGAAGACGGCGATGAATCTGGTCCATGATCGCCTGCTGCCCTTTGAAAATCGCGGCGACGTCTTTCTTTCGGCCCAAGTTGTTGGTGCCGATTAGCAGCACCAGCACGTGGGGCGGATGCCCATCAAGCATGCCTTGCTCGATCCGCCACAATACATGCTCGGTACGGTCGCCCCCGATGCCGAAATTGGCCGGCTGCCAACGGCCAAATTCCGCCTGCCAGAGTTCCGGCACCTTCTCCCAACCGGCGGTGATGGAGTCCCCCACAAACAACACCCCGATCGGACCCGCCTTGCCCCGTTTGATGAACTCCTGGGTTTTCCACTGAAAACCGGCATCGGGTTTGCCTTCCTTATTCAATTTAAGGGCAGGCTGATCAGGCTCTCCATCAGGGGCGATCACACCCGCAGGTGCGGACGGTTCTGCGGCAAGGAGGCGGCAGGTGAACATCAGGGCTAGGCCCAACCGGAGGAAGCTGGGACGGAAGGCGGACGTGAGTTGGGGGAGCATGGGGTCGAATGGTTTTTAGGGGGGGTTACCGGTCGAGGGCACACTGGCATTAAGGCCAGTTGACGCAATAGCGGGAAATAAAGGGCATTTCCCTGCCGCCGTTAAAAGAACAGGCGGGTTGGTGCATTTATGTAAAGATCGACTTAAGGCCTGACGATTAAAACATTTCGAAATCAAATAAATATAAAGAACCGGCTTTAACCGCTAATCAACGCTGATGGCCGCTAATAAAATCTGGGATCCATTACTTCTTAATAGCGTATCTTATTTTTGATTAACGGTTAAAATTCAGATTTTTAAAGATTTATTCGACTGGTAGCTACTGCCGCCCCCCCCTTGTCGTCGGTTTTTATCCTTTTGCATGCCAACGGCTATAACGTGCAGATTCCCCTTACACCAAACCCGGTTTTCCAGCCGTAATCGACTTGCCATAAAAGGATGGGTTCAGAGCCAAAAACAACAACCGTACAAAATAAATCCACTAAATCGTTCGATATTTGCTCAAGGATATTACCTCCCGAAGACTACAATCGAACTCACCCAGTATTCGGGTGAATTTAAGCGCAATTGTGCGGATATACGCCTTGATTTTATATCTCGCCACACTGGGTTCCCCCGGGAAACGACAATTAAGCGCATTCATCAACCGCCCCAAAAAAGTCGGCGTAAAGTCTCCATCCTCGTCGCATTTGACCCAGTCGCCTTTGATCTGGGATGACTCCTTGGCCTTATAAACATCCCGCATCGGCTTAGCTCCTTCGATTTTAGCGCGGATGGAGGCGTAATTGCGAGGCCCCACAACCAAGAGCGTGGTGTCATCAATGCACAACGTCTGATTCGGTCTTGGTTTGGTTTCGGTGGCCAGGTCGACCACCGCAACGAAGGCGTCACAGAAATTCCCCCAGAGCATCGTGCTTGCTGATCGTTCCGCGAAACACGCGGGCCTTGCGATCGGGTTTTTACAAACTTCCCAAGCGCCATCGATGACTTCATCCACCAGCTTCGTTAGCGACCGAACATCGCAGCGCCCTTCCTTAGCAACCGATATCTGGGAGAGCTGCGTGACCAAACGCTGAAGCGTCGCGCGGAGGTAGCAATGCATAGGCACAATCACCCCGTCCTCGCCCTCGACCTTCAAGCCGGTTTTCGCAATCCAGTCCTCCGCCGGCCGCCCCCCCCGTTGTTGCCATTCCAAACGCCACACCGCTGAAACGGGTTTACCTCCTGGCGCAGGCGACTCCTTCAACTTGTTGACCTCAAGCGGTATATCGTGTGAACTAAAGGCCATTATAAAACGTGGAACTAAATTGAGGAAGGATGCAGAACCCTTCCTTAGAATCGGTTCGAGCCGGTTAAACTTAACGCTGAGTGTCCTTATTGATTAAAAATGAAATTGGAGCGTTGCCTAAAGGTAAGGAATTTTCTCATCCGCTGCTGAAAGCAAAAAAACCCAAGTCCTAACTATAGTATGGCTAAACCCCCTTATCCCAAGCCTGTTGGCAGACATGCCCGAAGTCCCTGATAGGCTTCATGCCGACCCTCACCGGGCAGTGCGCCTGAACCCCTCCATCGAACCAAAACAAAATCCCGGCCTAAAACCTTCGCCAAGCTCCCCGCAACGAAGCCTAACCCGTAAACCGTGGCCGAAAGCCAAAGAGGAGCTAAATCAAAACATACCCCTTATGCTGCCGGTTTTTGAACTTAAACCACTAGAGCCGAACAATTAAACCTTTTCATGCAGGTCCAATTATCAGGGCCGAGGGTGTTTGGGCTGCGCGGCTGCGCGGCATCCAGCGCGCCACCCACCGTTCAAGGGTTGTTCGCATCACCACCCACTTCAATTAAGGGCCCAAAGGTCCTTGAATCAAAATAGGTTAAATGTGCGCTTGCGCGCATCGGCGCAGTCACCGGCAAGGCACCCAGACTTCCGGACTACACGCCGAATTTTAAAAGCAGGGATTTGGGTAACTTAATACCGGCTGGGCGCCCGATTAGCTCCCGTTGAACCCGCTGCCGACCGCCCGCAACCACCGACTTGCCCCGAATCAATCGCATGTCGCGTCCTAAACGGTGGCATTAAAACCGTTAAAACTATCGTAAGTGATCGCCAAAATGTCCTCAAAAACGACCGGTTTAACCTCCCCCAAAAGCATACCCCTTTCAGACCTATATTTTAACACTTAATAACCTAAAAAATGGCTCGCCTTATTTTGACCGTTTTACCCACTTTTTTGATCAAAAAAAGCATCACGACTTACACCAATCTTTTACCGGTCGAGCTCGGCTGGATGTACCTGGCTTGGCACTCGCTCGCCGCATCGGCATGGGGCTCCTGGCGAGTGACTTTATATGAAGGGGAGAAGCCCCGGCGGCTTTGACCCGCCACGGTGTTAGGACAAGGGCCCCCGCCAGTACCAAACGCATATCTGGTTTTACGCCGCGCATTGAAACCGGATAGAACGCTGCCACCCACAATCGTTCCGGCGCCTGGGATCCTTCCACTTGCCCGCCCTCGCCCACTTCGAGCCGCGTTGGCGACTGGCTGGAGGGTCTACGCGGACTCAAAGAAAAAACGCCAAAACCGGGCATTTCCTCATGCCCGACGTTTATTCAATTATCTTAATTGATGCCTTCAAAGCCGTTGCGGCTTAAATCGGGGAAAATTTTTGGGGGCATTTTTTTAAAAAAATCGGCTTTTGGGGTTACCGACACCCATATTTAAGAAGGCCTAACGAAAAACGTCATCAACATGAATATTCCATCCGTCACCCGTAAAAACAAATCCAAGCGTGGTTTCACCTTAGTTGAAATCATCACCGTCGTTGTCCTCCTGGGCATCTTTGCCGGTATTGGCCTTACCCTAATGAAAGACACCGCCTCCGTCGGCCGAGCCGCCGCTGTCAAACAAAGCGCTGATGCACTCAATGACTTGCTTATCAATGCGAAAGCTGCCGGTGCCACCATTTCACAAGGCGGTTATGCATTTACCAATGGAACGGCTAACTCAGCAGCAACAATTACAATACCCAATGGCACTCCAGTGGCGCAAACAGCCGTAGACTCACTATTAACTCAGTTTGAAGCTGGTATTATTTCATATGGAATAACCACCCAACTCGCTAAAAGTGTTACTAAATCCAGTTACGAATTAAATTGGACAAATGGGGCCACTAATCCCCCAGTCTTCACCGGTAAACTTAACGTAGCTCCATAACCTTTAGCGTTTGTATAAAGATAACCGCCCAAGTTCAAAAATGGACTTGGGCGCTTTTTTTTGCAGAAGTCACCCCACCATTACCTGAAACGAGTCCCCATTGGTCTAAGGTAATTCTAAGATTCAGTACCCCATGACACCGTTGACGAAAAAACTAAGCTGCAAGGGCTTCACCTTGATCGAAACCATCTGCGTGGTGGTGGTGATGGGCATTTTAAGCAGCGTCACCTACTCGTATTACAAAGACGCGATTTCTGCCGCTCAGGATAAACAGGCAATCGCCGCTGCCCAATCCATCAACGGTGCCAAAAAAGCCTATGAACTTCGAGTTTCATCGGCCTCCACCACCTGGGATTCCAAAGTGGATGATAACAACCGCTTTCTACTCATTAGAGACCGTATTAGCTTTGCCGAGAGCCAGACGCTCGCAGACTTCATTCCTTCGGGTTACCGTTTTGAACTCGGTACAACCCTAAAGGAAAAAACGATCATCTACGGCCTTAAAGGTAATAGGGTTAACTACTAATTTCCCCGTGCTCCCCGCGCAACTTTACCAACCCCGGGCTAACCGTGGCAGGCGGGGAGTCACCCTCGTCGAATTAATCCTGGGCCTGGTGCTCACGTCCCTGATCATGGGGGTGACCCTCACCTTTTTCTCCTCACTTAATAAAGACATCATCCGACCTGTCGTTGTTTTCGGGGACCAAAATTACACCCTCGCGCCGATCATTAACCAAAATGCAGGTGAGGTTGGCAAAACGGACCTTTTTGACGCCATCGATCTGCACAAAGAATTCACCCGGCTGACCTCCGACGCGGACATGGTCTGTGTTTTTGGGGGCAGCAACAAACACAACAACAGTAACGTTAATAACCTGATTTACGCCGGGGTACCACTGAAGAAAGATTTCACAAAAAAAAGCCTGACTTCAATTGACAGTTTAAAACCGTACCAATTGCTGATTCCCCAAGACGTTTCCAATCAGGCAAAAAACGAGTTGGTGGACCAATGGGAAGGGAAAAGCGATCCCGCCGATTTCACGGTCCTGATGTTCCAAGGAGTAGCGGAGATCATTGGCATCGCCCAAGTGAGACGTATCACGACCTCGAACGGAGCTCCGAAATATGAAGGGGCTAATGTGGTCCTCTACGAAACGCTCTTGAAATTCAGAAAGGTCAACGACGTGGACTTCACCACCTACGCGTACCGCTTTTGGTTACCCGAAGCAGAAGACAAGTGGGACACTGCGGTTGGGGCTCGCCACCACTGGCTGAGATGTGAAAAGAGAGAGTGGGACGGCTGGGATCGGAGGGAACTCGCCGGCTATACTTTGGTTTTCCCCGACCCCTTCGTGCTTTCCTCAGTTGCGGCTGAAAATGCGACTACCCTGGCCCCCAAATCGAAGTCCCGTTTCTCGTACTTTGTACCCACTTCCCCCGTTTATTAAGCTCCCGGATTAAATATGCTTGGCTCTAAAAATAATATTTATTCAAAACGCGGGGACGTAGCCATTTGGTGCGCAATAAGCATAACTGCCATCATGTTTCTGTTGCTGGGGTCGCTGCAAATCACCCTCGTTTCCTTCAAAATCGGTGAAGCCTGGGATATTCGGCGGCAGCGCGAAATCGAGGCGCATGCAGTCGCGCAAATTGTGAAAGAATGTAGTTATAAAAAATTCGAAACCTCGGCCTCAACAGCGAAGGACTCCCTTAGTCGCCTCATTTCCGACAGCTTAATAGCGGCCTGGCCCAACCCTTCGCTGGTCATTAAGGATACGACCCAGTACGGGACCATCACCACCCCGGCTAACCCCCAATTCCCGCACGAGACCCCCGTCAACACACGACCCTTGGATTTCAAAAGTCCGGAGGGGCAGAACATAGGTCGCAACCTTCAAGCGCTTCTCTCAGCGGGACCGGTCGCTGATCTCGGCCTAAACACCTTTAGTTTCCAGAAAGTCAGCTCACCCGAAGCGCCCCTATATGAGGTCAATGTCCGCCATTTTTCGGTTCCCCTGACGAATTTCAATTGGATTGCTTATGGCGACCCCAAAGACAAAAAAGGGGTCACCGCTACCCGACCGAATTTCCCAAGAGTTGAATCGACAAGCGGGGAGATTGTAACCCCGCTTTGCCATGCCTACACCGTTGGCAACGATGATACTACAAGTGACCTTTACCCCTCGACCCTCGCTAGCGGTAATCGTGCCGCCTCCCTTCCGGGTGCGTATTACCGGGAATTGGTCTCGCTGACCTGGAACGCCTTTGCTTACTGGACGGCGACCGATTATCAAGACCAAGCCTACGATTACGCGGAAAAAAATGGCTGGCTGTACAAATGGCAAGATAAACACAACATACCAAACCAGCTTAAAGGTGCTCTAACCTGCCCAAAAGGTGGACAAAATCCAGAGCATCCCCGAGCTGGGGAAACGTGGCTCGATCTAGGGAAAAACCTCCCCCCCCTGATAGTATTTGAAGACACTGGTAATAATATTGAAAGCAACACGCTTCGCCTTGAAGATAATTCCGTAACAGCACCTAGCGAACCCGTAGTCATCATGATACGGAACAACCCGAACAATAAACACAAGACTATAATTAAGATATCGGAACACATCAAACGCCCGGTCCTGCTATACGCACCCTACACCATGATCAACCCATTGTCATCCCTCCATACCCTAAGAGGTGCCGTGCTTTTTTTCCCGGACTCCGAATTAGGTAAACAAAAACTAGGAGAAGATATTGTACTCCATATTAAGGGTTCAATTTTCTATCCGCAGACTTCCGGAAATACCAGTTTAAATACCAGTTTGGTTAAGGTCGAAAATGATGATGGTGTAAAGGAGGCGTTAGCAAAGGTTGTTCCGCGCGCACTTTTGTTATCCTCCCGCGGGGTTTTAAAATAAACGATTTTGCATCATGATTATGAAAAAGCACCCAAGGTTGCGCGCTAAAAGCGGGTCATCGCTAATTTCGGCCATCTTGGCCACCACGATATTTGGGCTCACGGCCGGTGTCCTCATCCAGCAGGCGAACACCTTAGGCCAAGTCGCCCGCGATGCCAACTCGCGCATCCAGGAGGACTCCTATAAACTCTACCAGTCCGAACTGGCCCTCTTTGGGGTTGATCCCACCACCCTTAGCTACCGCCCCGTGGCCGGCACCCAAGAGGACAATCCGACTTTGGATGCTGTTACCGGCGCGAGTAACACCACCTCGGGGAACGCTCAGGTCCAGGCCTACAAAGCGTCCTTCGAAGGCCGCGCCCAGTCGGTTGGTTTTCGGATTCTGACCCCATAATAAGCACTCAACCCGCCATGTAGTTAACCGGGACTGGCAACCCGGTTAACGGCAGCAGCACCGTTTCCACTTACCTAGCATGAGAACAGAGAATATAACGGAGGTGTTTGATTGTACGGCGCATCATACGTGGGAAGAGGCCATCCAGGCGGTTGCCGAAGTTCCAGGCACTACTGATTTGGTTGTCTGTTCATCCGGCCGGTCGCGCATGTTTGTCCAGGGTCGTTACCGCATGGTGGTTTTACATGAATCGCTTAGAACCACCGATTCCTTCAGGCTTTTGTGCGAAATCATCAACCCGCTTAACCCCGTTCTACAGCCCTTGGAGTACAGCCGTGATGGGTGTGCCACGGTTTTGCACCATCGCTTGAGATATTGTTTTGCTAAACACCTATTGGGGGAAGAAATCACCCTGCGCATTCTGCCTGCGAGAATCCCTCTGCCGCGAGAAATCAATCTGCCCCCGCAGATGGTTGATAAATTTTGCCGGCTTACCGATGGGTTGGTGTGTTTTGCCGGCAGCACCGGTGATGGTAAATCGACCTCCATCGCCAGTCTGGTCCGCGAAAGCGCCCGGCGCGTACCCTCAAGGGTGATCACGATAGAAGATCCGGTGGAGTACCTCCAGGAGGAAATGACTAATGGAAGTACCTTCACTTACCGGACCGTTGGCCTCCATTGCGCGTCCTTCCTGAGCGCCATGGAGAGCGCATTACGCCAGCGCCCCGACATCATTGTCATCGGTGAAATCCGCGACGCTAAAACCGCAGCGGTCGTGTTCCAAGCCGCCCTTTCGGGGTGCAAAGTGATAACCACTATTCATGGGTGCGATGTGCAAACGGGTATGCAGCGCTTGGGTGACTTTGCCCGTGACTTAGGCACCAGCGGTTTAGGGGCACTCGCCCAGTCCTTCCGGATGTGTATAGCGCAAAAACTGGAAAAAAAAATAAGTCGTGACGGGGTTGTCCCTTTGCATGAAATTTTGGTTGCGAATGGATCAGTTCTTAGCAAGATCCGCGCCGGTGACTTTTTTAAGTTGAACCAAGACATGGAGGAAGGGGCCAGTGAAGGCATGCAACCCTTTAAGCGCTCAGCTTTTTACCATCATGTTCAACGATAATAGGGCGCAGGCCTAAAGAATTTTTATTACAAATTAGCAGTTCTGTACAGTTTTGATCTCCATTCTAAGCTTATGCTTAATTCCATTTTGGCTATTCTTTCGGGGCGGGCGTTCATACCCGACCCCGAGTCGACCGAAGAAACAATTTCCCAACGTTTCCGCAAAAGGAAAATCGGGGGCTGCAACCGCCTGCTGGTAATCTCCGCCGGCAAAAACACCTGGCGCGTCGCGATCGCGACGTTTGACCGTGCTGGAGCGGCGGTTTTTGCCATGCACGCGACCTCGCCCAGTAGCTCGAATGTAGACGCACTGTCCGAATGGCTCAGGCATTATGCCCATGTTAACGGGGTCAAGCATGCCGCAATCGGCGTGGGTTTTGGCTTTGTGACCCGTAATTTGGATGGAGTGCCACGCCACTCGGATCTCGATACTCAGGGAATTTTGCGCAGTAATCCGGCCAAGTTGATGGGTGAATCGGATTCAACCGAAACCACGGTGGCCAATTTACTGATCAACCACCCGCTTTCGGAAAACAGTTGTATCCATCAAAAAAACCAGAGTTCGGAAAACGAACGGATTATCAATATTTGTCTGCATGCCGGCTTGCAGGTTTGCCGCGTCGTCGGCGAACAAGCCCAATTGATTGAATTGGTGTACGCTTCGGGATTCGCCCCAAATGATAAAACGAAGATGCTTTTGATTACTCAACCCAGCAGCTTTATTTTAATTCCACTGGGCTTGAACAGTTGGAACGGGGTGGTCTACGATCCCGCGATCGATGATACCGCTGTCGGGACCATTTTGGACGCCACCGGTGAGGCCTTGCTACCCGGACAAAATATAGCTTATATCGATGCCGGCATGCTAGGAATGGACGATGTTCTCGCCGCACTCGCTCCGCACAACCCCTACAGCCTTTATCGTGACACGAAGAACGCTTCTTTTGCGGCCATCATATTACACTAATTATCATGCGTCTCGCAATCGACATTCAGCAAAATCCGCCATCGGTCCACAAACCCCTGCCGCAAAACCGGATCATTCTTGTTATCGTTTTTTATCTGGTGGTGCTCGGTCTTGGTGGAATAAATGCCTATTTGTACACAAAGAAAACGGCAATACTCAATGAAATCGCAGTCCATGAGAAAAATTTGGAGGAGGCTAAGGGCATTCAAGCCAAGATAGAGTCGGACACGATTGCCCTCCAGAAAAACGCGCAGCTTGCCCGAGATCTTGGTGATTGGCTCTCGATTAATACTCCAGCGCAGGCACTCCTCCTGCTGATTTCCCGGCAGGTGGAGCCGAATGTCAGTTTTACGGAGTTACTTACAGAATTCGAACCCGGTGCCGCGAACGGACGCATCACGATCGAGATTATCAGCTCATCTCTGGACGCTTCTAGCCGGCAAATCGCTAAAATACAGGAGGAGTTGGGTAGAGCCGGCTTTCGCACTATCAATATCGAGTCGGACCAACCCACCGCCGCTGGTTGGCGGTTTGTGGTTATGTTAGCGCTTCCGACCCAAGGCCATTTCGCAAATTTGGTTAAAAAATCACCCTGATGTCCACTTCCTATACAATTCCCGCCTTGGTCTTGGCCTTCGGCGCAGGCATGCTGGCTCTTGTTACTTCTAAGGCGCAAAAGAACCTGGACGAAAAAAATGCTATACTGGCCGATCTCACCACCCAAATTAGCCAAATTTCATCCGGTAATGCGATTCGCAAACAAGTCTTGAAAAACATGGAACAAGCGGCGGCTCCGGGCAACGCATTCATCGAAACCTGGAAGACCCACCTGGTGCCAGGCAAAGACGGTAATAGCATACTCGCTGACTTCGTTTCAGTTGGAACATCAAACATTGTCTCGATTCAAAACCGTAAGTCCGGCACGGGCGAAATTGTCTGGCGGAATTTGCCCGCCCCCTTGAACTACGCTCAAGGAACCGTGGTCTCCGGTGACTATTATCGCCTCATGAATTGGCTGGGCGAAATCGAGCAAACCTGGCCGTTGGCGCATATTGATTCGTGTGCCTTAAAGCAAACGGGCAATTCACTAAGCCTGGGGATAAAAATGTCTTACCCAAGTTTTATCGTGGAGAAACTGGCTAAATGAAAAAACTATATTTTTTGCAAGGACTGACGCTTGCTGGAGGGATCATGGTAGCCAATCCCGTGGCCAGCGCAAAGCCCGCGGAAATTCAACTCGAGCTCCTCACGCCCAGTTATCGAGGGGTTATCCGTCTGGACGAAACTGCGATGAACCCCTTCCGTACACTCGAGGATCGTGCAGATCTGCTAAAGGGAACTGCCAGCCAAACCGCCAGTGGACCTGATGTCGCAGGGGTTTTAGCCAAATATAACGCCCTCGTTCTTACCGGGGTGATCCCCTCAAGCGCCCACAAGCCGGGACTCATTGTCCTTGGTGGACAGGTTTTTAAGGAAGGCGAAAGCCTCACCTTTCCCAGTAAAACAGGGCGGACCCCAGATCCCTTTCTGGAGGCCCACAAGGTCAGCCTAAGTAGCGTTACCAAAGAAGGCCTGGTATTGACCGTTTCCACTGCAGCCGGTAAGGGCAATGAGATCAAGGTGCCCATTAACCTTGCCTCGTTTTCGGACTAATAACGGCGTTGCTATGCTAGACCCCGTTCACGCTCAAAACGGCGTACCCCACCATCGCTCACGCATCAACCCGGCGCGGATTACCCCGCTGCCCTTGACTATTGGGGCGATCCCCGCGGATGCCATGGGAATGTTTTTGGCATGGGCAAATGCCTATAGGGATGCCGCACCCGTGGACAACATATGGATTCCGGTAGGGCGAATAGGCCCCTTGGTGATGCTGGGGCATCAGACTCCAGATATCGCCCCGACCCCGTGCTTCCCCCTGTGGGCCTTCGGTTTAGTAAAAATCCCCCAGCCGACCTACGCGCTACTCAGCGCCGATTACGTAGCGCGCATGTCGAGCGCTGCGCTCCTGGTAATGGACCCTGATGCGCATTTAGCCCAACCGACGGCATCTGATTCGCGCAGAGCGGTTCTCGAATTGCTGGTCAAATTCCCCGCTCCTGAAAATGAAATTGCGGCGGTAAAAGGGCTCCTGCAAACGGATCAATCGGAAGACCAATTGATCTCCAACCTGCCGATAGGCTGGCGCGAGGCGGTGTTGGCTGTGACCAATGAATTCAGGGTCGTTGACCTTACGGCTTTTTCGGTAAATCCGGATGTCGCCAAACTGCTTCCAGAATCGTTCACCCGAGAGCACAACCTCGTGCCGTTGTTGGTGGACGGGACCTCGCTGTTTGTTGCTTCACCTATTCCCCCCAGCGGCAACCAGGCCAATTCGCTTTCTGCGGCCTGGAAAGGGGTCCGCACCAAGGACGCAGAGCTGCTTAAACTTAGCCTTGTTCTTTGCACTAAAAACTCGAAGGTCGATATCGATCGTCGCCAGGCCTCCCGCGCAACAAAGACGCTCACGGCCACCCCGTTTATTGCGTCAGCACCCAAGACGGAAACATCGACGGCCAGTGTTCGCGTGCAGGTTGAACTGAGGAAAGCGATCCTGGATCGTTTAGACATTGGCTCGGCCAGTAATACGGACCAACTCCTTCTCAGCGTGGCCCTTTACCATGCAATCAAACTGGGGGCCTCTGATTTACACATCGACATGGCGGAAGGCCAAGGTCGCATGCGGATTCGCAAGGATGGCGAAATGGAGCCGTTGGGCTCAGGCCGATTTTCGCTGGCGCGTCTCGGGCTAATTTTAAATTTACTGCGTGTCTACATTGGCAGCAACGGTGGGGTAATTAACAGCGCTGATGGTAAATTCTCGCTCCGCTACGATTCTGCCTTTTACGACGTGCGCGTTTCCATTATGCCGAATCCGGATGCGGCCGAGACCGATCACGGTTTCGCCACCCTGCGATTTCTTCCAAAGGAATCCAATGTCCGCAATCTTACCGACTTGCAGCTGGGCAAGGAGGAGCACGATGCGCTCACGGAGATTATGCACAAACCCTCCGGGATTGTGCTGGTAACCGGACCAACGGGGTCAGGCAAAACAACCACGCTTAATTCTATTATTCAACAACTCAATCGCGGTGACACGCCAGGGGAAACCGGCCGTATTAAAATCGTCACGATAGAGGACCCGGTCGAGTACATCATTGACGGCGTGCAACAGGTTGGCGCGAGCGAAACGATCACGTTTGCGAAAGCCATACGTTCGTTTTTACGCCAGGACCCGGATGTTATCCTGGTGGGAGAAATTCGTGATCGAGAAACAGCCGAAGCGGCGCTTTCGGTGGCCAAGGCCGGCCATTTGGTCTTTTCCACGCTACACACCAACGGCGCGGCTGAGACCGTTGGCCGGTTACGCGGGCTTGGGATTAAATCGGCCGATCTGGAAGGTGCCCTAACCGCCCTGATCGCACAACGCCTGATCAGGCGGTTATGCAAAAATTGCAAGATTCCCGGCCCGCCCCAGCCGCACTTCGTTAAGCGACTCATCGATGGCAATTTACCCGTACCCGACATTGTCTATTCACCCAATTTAAGCGGCGAATGTCATCATTGCGACAAGGGCTATAGCGGGCGTATCCCCATTCTCGAAATCGTTAAGGTCACCACCACCCTGTCCAAAGCCATTTCGACTGGCATGGGTGAAACCGAACTTAAAAGCCTCTGTATTGCGGAGGGCTTTCGCCCGCTCATTGAGCAGGCCTATATCAAGGTGATCGAAGGCAGCTCTTCTTATGAAGAGGCCCAGTATCTCGACTCCGGTTGGCATTAATTTAAAACTTTTTAACCCATGGCGTCCCGAGCTCCCTCCCCTTCTTCTTCCAAGCAAATCGTTCCACCGTTGGACCAGTGGACGCCGATGCAATATTCGATAAAATATCGTAACCAAAAACGCGTCATTATCGTCCTCGCGCCCTTCCGTGAATTCGGCCTGTACGGGGTTGGGGCCGCCTCCGACGAAACCGTCACCCTGATCCCCATGGACAGTGGCACAGCCTGGCTCAACCGGGTCACCTGCGTAAAATCGGTCAAAGCCGAAGACCTCGAGCGCTTTTATACCGAAATGGAACGGTGCATGCGTTCAGGAATGTCGGAGTCGTTGGCGCTTAAACTGGTGACCCCCATGGCCAAAACTCCATTTTTCCGGGGGGTACTCTCTGGGATTCGCGTTCTGCTAGAACGGAATGGCATGAAAATGGCCGATGCCATGGAATTATTCCCAAACGCTTTCGATTCGGTCTCCATCGAATTAAAAAGGGCCGGGGAGGCAGGCGGCAAACACTCGGAAGTCTACGGCAATTTGGCAAAGCGTTCCGCTGATACCCGGGGCCTAATGGGGAAATTTAAAACCGCTTTAATCACTCCGATTATCACCCTCTTTTTCTTGGTGGCCGCGCTCCTCATCATGCATTTTATGGTGTTTCCGAACCTTGAAGCAAATTTTAAACAAATCCGGATGGGAGGCGGACAACTCCCTGCCCCAACGCAAATTGTTGTCGGGGTTTCCAATTTCATTCGCAGTTATCCCGTCGTATGGGTGCTGCCTATCGGAGCAGTTTTTACACTGATTTTCTTCTCGTCTCAAATATTCAAATCAAAAGAGTTCGAAAAGATTGCCGTCCGTGTTCCGATTATCGGCCCTGCCTATCGGCTTATCATCATGAGTCGAAGCCTATCAGCACTTGCGCTCCTGGAAGCCGATGGGGTTCCCCTTTCTGAATGTTATGGCTTGGCGTCGAAAGTTGCGGGCCACCATGAATACCGGGAGTATTTTGAGGCGATCTACAACCACATCTCCAAAGGGCGCAAGGCCAATACCGGGTTTGTGGCTGAGCGCTGGCGTGTGGGTGAAGAGGGTGCGGATCTGGCAAGCCGTATGGAGGTGGCCAGCATTACCGGCAACGTCGCCAAATCACTAAAGGATTCAGCGATTCTCATGCAGGAAAAAGCCGCAGCAAGATTGGATGTTCTACCCAAGCTAATCGGGCCAGTTGTTACGGTGGCTGCATCTGGCATTGTAGGGGTTCTCGCCATGGCCGTTTTTCTCCCGACATTTTCGCTGCTGATCGATGCACTTAAGGGCAAAGCGCATTAAGCCACCCGATCTGCCGGTTCACTTTAATAACAATTCCGCCCCTATATTCCCTCACACTTTTCAATGAAACACCATTATCCTTTACTCTACCTATTGTCTCTCGTCGTGCTGACATCGGGCTACAGCCAAACCGCTGGCGCCGCTGTCACGAAAACTGATTCGATTGACCCTGCCCTGACTCAAAGCTCGGTAAATCCATCGTTTTTTGACCTAGCCCTAAAAGCACTATTAAATCCGTCTTCAGTAAAATCACCGTCCGGGACAACCCAAGGAAACGGAGATGGTCCCAAGCGGGTTGAGCCGACTCGTACCGATAATACCGGCAAGACCATTGAATCACCGAGGACTGTTTTGACCTCAGGCGGAGAACGGTCGGCCATAGAAAAAGAACGTGAACGCATCCGCCTGCTCGGTGATTATCCGGCCACCTTCCGTAACGCCCAAATCATCACCGTTGTTCGGGCTTTGGCTGAACACGCAAATATGCGTTACGTTACCACAGCCAACGAGCCGCTTACCCCTACCGTTACTATTTCCGGCGTATACAACACGCTGGATCTTCTGGATATTCTCCAAAACAATTATGGGGTAAACATGGTTTTTGAACGTGACACCTGGCACATCAGCAAATTACGCCCTGATTCCTTGGTTTACCGCTCTTATCACATTAAAAACAATTCCCGTGAAATGGCCGAAATCACATCACCGTCGATCTCCAACAATCTCGGATCAAGTTCCGGATCAGGCGGTTCAGGAGGAGGAAGCGGCTCCGCTACGGGCTCCACCTTTAAGGTCAGTTACGACTTATTTATTAAAGATATTGAAACTTTAATTGCCTCCCCCCTGCCGAGTACCGAAGACAACTCTGCGGCCGCTTCCGCCCAGGCCCCTGCCTCGCCGACTGCGTCTTCGACATCAACCGGTAAGGTGGCTTATATTGCAGAAACCAACGAGTTGCTTGTTCTGACCACGGCCTATCACCACGACTTGGTGAAGCAGTATTTAACCAAGGTCGATAAACCGATTGATCAAATCGAGTTTTCAGCCTATTTCATTGAATCAACGCGTAGCCCTAAGCAAGGGCTCGGAATCGATTGGACGAATTCGGCTTCATCAACCGCCAGTGGCCAAAGCACACCAGGTAGTAAAAGTTTCCAAATCCCCAAGGCGGTAATTCTTAATAAATTCCAATTTGCCGCTGCCCTAAAGTTTACCGCTAGTGACGAATCCAGCTCCATCGCGCAAAGCCCAACCGTTGTGGGGATGCCGAACCGCAAAACCGTTCTCGACGCAACCACGCAGGTTCCGGTTGCTCAATCCTCAACCGAAAACACGGGTTCCACGAGTTCCTCCACAACCTCCGAGCTCAAGTACCTCTCGATAGGCACAATCGTTAATATTTTTCCTGTTATTCACGAAACCGAGGACGGGGTGCGAAATGTACGGCTGCACGTCTCTCTGGTTGTTTCATCCATCACCGGAGAAAAAGTAATCTCCGGCAACCCTGCCCCGATTACGGCGAGTCGCCGCTTCGAATTTTCAATGGAGGTACCGGATGAGCAAACGTTGGTGATCGGGGGACTGGTTTCCAGTTCTAACAAAAGAACAACCACTGAAGTCCCGTTTCTCGGCCGTATCCCCTTTGTTGGTCGGGCTTTTCGCTTTGACTCGGATGAAGCGGACCGAACCAACCTGACCGTTTTCATTACTCCACGCATTCTTAAGCCGAATGTTCCTGCCAAAACCCTAGCACTGCCCCGGGTCTGGCCCAACGATTTGCAATATGTGCGGCCGATTTTTGATCCGGCCGGCGCAACGCTCTCATCGGTGCATCAATCCCTCGAAGGCTTCTATCGTGAAATTGCCACGGTCGAAACTTATCATGCACAAGGTCGTGACCCGAGTCTTATAAAGGAGCGTATCACGGGTTTAAACAAGGAGCTTGAAGGGATGAGCCGTTGTATGAAAACCCTGCCTAAAGAGGGTACGGTGATCGAGCAAACAATCATAGACCAGATCAGCGCTCACACTTCGCGACTGAGTGCGCTTCGTCGTAAAATTTTCAAGGATATGGGCATTTAAGTCATCTCACTTAGGGGCGCCCGGCTTGGAGCGGGCGCCCTTTTGCGTGGCGCCTCCATGAAACCAGGTCTTTGTTCAACCGTTCGGACAAACTTCACCCCGATGATGCTGAATCACACCTCTTTGTCGATTCACCGGACCAACAGGGGCTAAGGCCAGTATTAGCTTAGAGCTTAACACTTGATTATAATTCACGGAGCACTTGTTTACCCACGCATATAGGCTACCGGGCTTTATTCACATGCTTTAAATCGCTGACTTAAACCCAGAGAATAGCCCGCTGCTTGGCCGATGCGCGTAGGCCGGTTTAATTAAATCTATTTTCCTGATGAAGTACCCGCAAGCCACTGGCTATTTGGAGAACCAGTGGAAACTCAATAAACAGAACTCAGAGATGAATCCCTTACGGCCCACGCAAAGATTGAGTTTTACAGTCAAAACGGCTACTCCACGCCAGTGGACTTACCCATGCTTAAAACGTTAATTTTCATTGGGGTGATCTTAGGCGGAATCGTTTTCGGAATACTAGCGGATTGGCTTGGTGCCGATATAGTGACTTCCTTTGCGGTCAGTACAATCGGTAGTTTTGTGGGAATTTGGGCTGGTTACAAGGTTTCTACTATGCTGGGATAAAGGTCTTTAGGTTGGGTAATTCGGCCATATTTGGGTGGCTGAGAGGAGGAAGCCCCCATTGAGCGCCGCTGGCTACGTTTTGGCCCACAACCCGTCGTCGGTTCTCTATCGTTTGGGCCGATATAGGGGAATACGGCTAAACCGGCTTTTGCGGATGAAAATCGATCACGCGTCGACATCGTCGTTGTCACCGACAGCGGTCGGTACGCTGCTTTTATTGCCGTTTGCATTCTGGGCATTAGCCTCGTCAGGGGTGGGGCGTATAGCGCGTTGCGAGATTAAACCCGACCCAACCGGGGTAACGCGTATAGTTTTATGGGATGAACCCGCAATGGGCTTCAATGCTTTCGACTTGTTTTTTATTATATTATGGGCTCTTTCTTTGGCCAATGTCGCCAAATTGATATCGAAGCGATCGGATGCGGCTTCTCGTGGAATAAAGTCCGTTGTCATTGCCAGCACAAAACCTTCAACCGGATCCATCCTAGAAAGCGTCTTCTCCAGTGCCTCTTCGACCTCATTGTTGGTTGAAGAATCGATCGCTGTAGAATCATCGGCGAGTTGGATCGGGCTCGATTGTTCATCGGGATTAGGGTTTGCGGGGGCATCTAAGGATTCAGTGTATTGACTATTAAGAAGCTCCTCAACCATTGCAGCCGTGAGCTTAGTCCGGCCCTTTTCCTTGCCGTGAGACAGATTATAATGTTCGGCAAGATATTTATAAAACTCCGGCGAATTCGGTTTTGCGAACAATTGCCCCTCCCCTTTGGTCAAGGACTCCAGATTGGAATTGGCTAAACCTTGTTCACACGCGTTCGCCAAGGCCCTGAGGCGAGGCAGGGCGGTCGTGTAATCCGCCGAGAGCTTAACCAGCTGTTGTTCCTGCGAGGGCCTGCGGCGCAGCACAAACTTGATCTTACGATACATATAAGTTGCAAACCGATTGCCCGTTTTGAAATTAAAACTAGCAATACACCTAGACGTCTCCTCTTTAATTAATGAGGCGATGTCCCTGTTGTCGCGGCCTAACGCAACCGCATTTCGATCCACATAGTCATTAAATATAATTGCAGCAAGCCCCATATTGTGAACCATCAATGTGCTGCTTAATGCTTGGATATCAAGGATGGCGGATTCGAAGCTGGCCACATCGGCTTTGGCCTTCCGAAGGTTCTGCAGTTGCTTGGGCTGGACGGTGTCGAGGATTTTTCGGCAGCCCGTCACCCAGTCGTATAAAAAAATGGTGGAGAGATGGTTAAATGCGAGTTGGCCGGATTCATTGCGAATTCTAGAGGCAAAGCTTTTAAGCCATTTTTTACTATTTTTTGAGCGTCCGGCTTTACCGGTTTTCCCCCGCCGATGAAGTATTTTCTCAATTTTTATTATCTTACGGCTCAATACAGAGAAAAAGGTCGCCGCTTCGGAACCGGTAAGGTGATGACGCCTGCCCTCGGGAAGGTTTTTGAGGGGTTCGGATGCAGCCGCCAACTCTTGGAAATAAACGAGGGGGAATTGGGCGGAAATCATGCGCCCGAGCAAATCCTGTTGCAATATACCCAGGTATATATGCAGCGTATGCCGTACCTCATCATTGGTGCGCTTCGCTATATAGGCTTCAATCACCGCCGAACTCAATTGATTTTCCAATGCCACCGCGGTGACCATGGATGAAAGTTTACCAAAAAGAAAAGGGGTCAGTTTTTTCTTAATGCGGTGAGGTAAGCATACGGCGTTTTTCTCGCCGAATATGCCAGCCGCCCGGAGTCCCTGTACATCGGTTTTAGCGGCCTGAAGCGTGAAAAATGATTCCACCTCCTTACGAATGATCGGCTTGAAAAAACCCAAGGCATGCCGATGGGCGTTTACCGAATTGAAATTGAGGTAGACGGTCAGGTCGCGCAGCTCGGCTAGCGATGCCGTTGCGTGTTCCAGAGGAATGGGCAATTTAGCCCACCACTCTGCCTTGGCTAAGCGTGACGGGCAGCGTTTGGAGGACTCCAATATGCAACCCCGCAACTCATCCAGTGAATAAGTACTAAAGTGTATGCGCAAGTAATGCGCAGCCAGATCTCCACCGGGGGAGGTGATCGCCGCAAGATCCGCTATGGCCGAATTTTGATCATGGCCGTCGCGAAACTGCGGGTTCCAGGAGAATTCTTTTAAAGGCAGGGCCGCGTGCCAATGCGCCTGTTTATAGTCGAGGCCACGGGAGACAAATTGCCAGGTGAGGGGAACCTGGGCCAAAAACTTTGATATTACGGTCGTATACTCGTTAAGTGCATACAACACGGGGTAAGCCGCAGCGGGCGGGGATTGCCACCTCGAACTGGTTTTATCGTAGAAAGGGGCGGTCAAGTCCGGGCTGTCGCTTGCCTTCGAAATAGGTTCAAAGCGCGGTGGCATGGTTTTCAGACATCGGACAAAATTTTTGAAACGCAAAGCCCAAAGCGTGTTTTATAAAAATGGCGGTTAACGGTCCCCGCGAACAATTGACGCACCCAAGCAGTCCACCTGTTTGGCTGGAGAGGTAGCCTGAAAACTATTTCTCCCGCCTAAGCGCCCGCGTATCCGGGAGAGGTTTCCGCTCAGGGGCGCTGGGGGGCTAGACGCCGGCGCAAGGCGACTCGCTTTGGTGTGTGGACGAATCCGGCCACTCCGCCGATAAGCAGGCACTGGTACCATCTGGCACTCAAAGAACTACCAACAAACCGGCTTTAACCGCTAATGAACGCTGATGGCCGCTGATAAAACCCGGGATCCATCACTTCGTAATTAGCGTATCTTGGCGGGCATTAGTGGTTAAAAATTCCGTTTTTGTAAGTTGGGTCGGCTGGTCGCTACCGGCGTGAACCCCCGTTGCCGTCGGTATTTATAGTTTTGAATGCAAAATGGTATGAGGCGTGCGGCTTACTGCTGAGCCAGTTAACCCAGGTTAACGCTCCTCTGCTGGTTTGCCCGTGGCGCCCGCGGCGCGGTCCCGACGCCGGGCTGCGTCCTACCCGCCGCGCCGCCTCAGCGCGGCTTCGTCGGGTACTGCTCGATCAAGCGGGCCACCAGCGCGGTCCAGCCGGTCTGGTGGTTGGCGCCCAAACCGGCGCCGGTGTCGCCGTGGAAAAACTCGTGAAACAGGACGAGCTCCCGCCAATGCGGATCACGGGCAAAGCGCGGGTCATCGCCCAGCGCGGGGCGCCGGCCGGCGGCATCCGGGATGAACAACGCCACCAGGCGGCGCCCGAGTTCGGCGGCGATTTCCGCCAGGTTGAGCAGCCGGCCGCTGCCGGTGGGAAACTCCAGCTTCAGGGTGTCGCCATAGAAGTGGTGGTAGCGCTCCAGCGATTCGATCAGCAGGTAGTTGAGCGGAAACCAGATCGGCCCGCGCCAGTTGGAGTTACCCCCGAACAGCCAGGTGTCGGAGTCGCCCGGCACGTAGTTAACCCGGTACGTTTCCCCGCCGAGGTGCAGCTCGTAGGGCTCTTCGGCGTAGCGGCGCGAGAGCGAGCGCACCCCGTGCGGGGCGAGCAATTCCGTCTCGTCGAACACCCGCTTAAGCACCCGCTCGAGCCGCGCGCGGGTGGGGATCGCCAGCAGCAGCAAACGGCTTTCGCAGCCGTCGGCCGCCAGGTAGGAGATCTGGCGCGCCAACTCCGGCCGGTTTTTTAAAAACCACCGCGTGCGTTTGGCAAAGCCAGGAAGCGCGTCGAGGCGGTCCTGGTCGATGAACTCCACGGCGAAGAGCGGGATCAAGCCCACCATCGAGCGCAGGCGCACGGGTTCAGTGTGGCCGCCCGGCAGCACCAACTGGTCGTAATAAAACCCGTCGGCCTCGTTCCACAGGCCGGAGCCGCCGAGGTGGTTCATGGCGTCGGCGATCATCAGGAAGTGTTCGAAGAACTTCGAAGCGATGTCCTCGTAGGCGGGGTCGCCGTCGGCCAGCTCCAGCGCCATTGCCAGCATGGTCGAGCAGTAGAAGGCCATCCAGGCGGTGCCGTCGGCCTGGGTGAGGGTGGCGCCCGCGGGCAGCGGCCGGGAGCGGTCAAACACCCCGATGTTGTCCAGGCCGAGGAAGCCGCCGGCGAACAGGTTTTTGCCGTGCGGGTCTTTGCGGTTCACCCACCAGGTGAAGTTGAGCAGCAGTTTCTGGAAAACGCTGGCGAGGAACTTGCGGTCGCGCTGCCCGCGCGGGGCGGTCATCTTGTAGACGCGCCAGCACGCCCAGGCGTGCACCGGCGGGTTCACGTCGGAGAAATTGTACTCGTAGGCCGGGATCTGCCCGCTCGGACTCATGTACCATTCGCGCAGCAGCAGGTTGAGCTGGTGCTTGGCGAAGTCGGGGTCGAGTTTGGCAAACGGGATCATGTGGAAGGCCAGGTCCCAGGCGGCGAACCACGGGTATTCCCACTTGTCGGGCATGGAGAGCACGTCGCGATTAAACAGGTGCGACCACTCGGCGTTGCGGGCGTTTTTGCGCTCCTCGGGGGGCGGCGGCAGGGCTGAATCGCCCTCCAGCCACTCCTTCACCACATAGTGGTAAAACTGTTTCGACCAGAGCAGTCCGGCGTAGGCCTGCCGGGCCACGGCCCGCTCCTGCGCCGAACTCACCCCGGCAAGCAGGTCGGCGTAGAACGCATCCGTCTCGGCCTGGCGGGCGGCGAACACCGCCTCGAACGCCTTGCCGAACACCGCGCCTTTCGCCGGGGCCTGGGCCGGATCGGCCGGATGCAGGCGCAGGCGAAAAACGCGCGCCTCGCCCGCCGCCAGCGTGATCTCGTGGTGGGCAGCGCATTTGGTGCCGCGTTGGCCGGGGTTAACCGCCGCCGTGCGCCCGGCGACCACGTAGTCGTGAAAGGCGTCCTTCACGTACGGGGTGGCGTTGGGCGAGTGAAACAGGCGCTGGGTGTTGGTTTCGTTTTCGGTAAACAGCAGGGGGGCGGCGTCCTCTTGCTGGAGGGTGAAGCGGCCCAGGGTCGGGTGCTCGCAAGCCACCGTGCGGGCGCCGCTGGCGGCGAGGTGGGGCTTCGCTTCGCAACCCTCGTGGTTGCTCCCCCACGACCAGAAATTGCGGTACCACAGGGTGGGCAACACGTGCACGTTGGCCGCCTCCGGCCCGCGATTGGTCACGGTGATGCGAATAAGAATGTCGTCGGGGGCGTTTTTCGCGTATTCGCACTGCACGTCGAAGTAGCGCGACTGGGAAAACACCCCGGTATCGGCCAACTCGAACTCGGGCTGGAGGCGATTGCGGCGCTTATTTTCCTCGAGCAACGCCGCGTAGGGGAAGGCCGCCTGCGGGTACTTGTAGAGGCCCTTCAGGTAGGTGTGGGTCGGGGTGGAATCCAGGTAAAAATACGCCTCTTTGACGTCCTCGCCGTGATTACCCTCGGGGTTGGCCAAGCCGAAGAGGCGCTCCTTGAGCAACGGGTCGCGGCCGTTCCACAGCGCCACCGCGAAGCACAACCGGCCTTCGCGATCGGTCACGCCCATGAGCCCGTCCTCGCCCCAGCGGTAGGCGCGGCTGCGGGCGTGCTCGTGGCTGAAGTAACCCCAGGCCTCCCCGTCTGGTGAATAATCCTCGCGCACCGTGCCCCACTGGCGCTCGGCGAGGTAGGGGCCCCAACGCTTCCAGTTCATCGTCCGCGCCTCGTCCTCCGCCAGGCGAGCCCGCTCCGGACTGAGCATTTTGGCCGCCGTCTTCTGCGTCAGATTGCTCATGCTCCGAAACCTAGCGGCCCAGGCCGACGGTTAAAGGCCAAACCCGCAGCCTCCCCGCTTGCACCCGTAACTCGGTTCCTCTTGGCTGGACGCTCTTTTACTTCACTCCACCTGTCGTGGTCCTTCCGTCTATTTGCATGAATCACCGCCGCCTGCTTTGTCTGGCCCTGCTGCCCACCGCCTTGCTGCAAGCCGAGCCCAGTCCTTCGTGCGCGGCGGAAGCGCCCCCGCCGCTCGCCGCCGCCGCTTCGGCCCGCGTGCCCGGCTACACCTTCGTGAAAACCCTCGAAGGCATCTCCGAGTACACCCTCGATGCCAACGGCCTGCAGGTCCTTGTCCTGCCCGACCACTCCGCGCCCGTGGTCACCTTTATGGTCACCTACCACGTCGGCTCGCGCAACGAGGTCAGCGGCACCACCGGGGCCACCCACCTGCTTGAGCACCTCATGTTCAAGGGCACCGAAACCTTCAACCGTGCCCGAGGCAACAGCATCGACCAACTGCTCGAGCGCGTCGGCGCCACCTACAACGCCACCACCTGGCTCGACCGCACCAACTACTTCGCCAACCTCGGCAAAGACCACCTCGACGCCTATGTCGCGATCGAGGCCGACCGCATGCGCAACCTCTGGCTGCGCGAGTCCGACCGGCGCCCGGAAATGACCGTGGTGCGCAACGAGTTTGAGATCGGTGAAAACAGCCCGATCCAGGCCCTCGACAAGGAGATCAACGCCGCCGCCTTCTTTGCCCACCCCTACCACCACCCCACCATCGGCTGGCGCAGCGACATCGAGAAAGTCTCGATCGAAAAGCTGCGCGAGTTCTACAACACCTTTTACTGGCCCAACAACGCCACCGCCACGGTCATCGGCGACATCAGCGTCACCGACGCCCTCGAGCTGGTGAAAAAACACTACGGCGCGATTCCCCGTGCGCCCCAGCCCATCCCCGAGGTCACCACCGAGGAGCCCGCCCAGACCGGCCCGCGCCGGGTTAACGTCAAACGCGCCGGTCGGCTCGGTGTGGTCGGCATCGCCTTCAAAACCCCCGCCGCCACCCACCCGGACATGCCCGCCCTCCAGGTGCTCGGCTCCATCCTCACCAACGGTAAAAACAGCCGCCTCTACCGCGGTCTCACCGACAAAAACCTCACCACCCAAGCGAGCGCTGACATCGGCTTTTTCCGCGATCCGGCGCTGACCACCTTTTACGCCAGCCTTGCCCCCGACGTGAAGCCGGAGGACGCCGAGGTCGCCCTGCTCGACGAAATCTACACGGTGAAAATGGACGGGGTGACCGACGCGGAGGTGACGGCGGCGATCAACCAGTTGATGGCCGCCTCAGCCTACGCGCGGGACGGCGCCTTTGCCATCGCGAGCAACCTCAACGAGTACATCTCCTGCGGCCAGTGGACGCTCTACCTCACGCTCGACGAAGCCATCCGCAAGGTGACGGCCGCCGACGTGAAGCGCGTGGCCAACCAGTACCTCGACGAAGACCAGAGCACCACCGGCTGGTTCATCCCGCTCAGCACCCCCGAGATCATCGCCCCGTAACTGTGATTTAAGCGTTCGCGTTCATCTACTCGTTCTCGGATCGACCGATTCGGATTTGAGAACGAGTAAAAAAAACGCGAACACAGCCTGCACCGCCCCCCATTCCCCGCGCCATGAACCGCCTCCGTTTTTCCTCCATCGCCCGCCGCCTCGTCCTTGCCGCCAGCAGCCTGTGGCTGGCAGCCACCTTGCCCGCCGGCGTCGCCGAGCAGGCGGTGCGCACTCCGGTGGCCGGCATCGATGTGATCGCCTACAAAACCCTCGTCCAGGACGTGGTTACGTTCTGCGGCTCGCTGCCGGCCGGCGATTCCTTCGCTCCCGAAAGCAACCTCGCCATCGCCACCCTGGTCGGCGGCATGTTGGACAAAGGCACCACCACCGAGGACAAGTTTGCCATCGCCCAAAAGCTCGACGCGGTCGGCGCCACCCTGACTTTTTCGGTCGACGACACGATGGTCTCCTTCAGCGGCAAATGCCTGCGCAAGGACTTCCCCCTGGTCGTCCGCCTGCTGGCCGAGCAACTGCGCGCCCCGGCCTTCAACGACGAGGAGCTGGCCAAGTTGCAGAAACAAATCGCCGGCCGGCTCCAGCGCTCGCTGGAGCAGACTAATTACCGCGCCGGCCAGGCCTTCGCCGCCGCCATTTACCCGCCCGGGCACCCCAACTACGAGCCGGCCCCGGCCGCCTTTCTCAGCGCGGTGAAGAGCGCCACGGTCGCCGATCTGCGCGCCTTCCACGCCCAGTATTACGGACCCGCCGGCCTTACCCTGGTCGCCGTGGGCGATGTCGACCCAAGCGGGTTGCAAACCGAGGTGGCCGCCGCCTTCGCCGGCTGGACCGGCGGGGTCAAGCTCCCGGACTATACGCGCACGACCACCCACCTGGATGTGGACCGCGAGCAAACGGTGTTCATGGCCGACAAACCCAACGTCAGCGTGATTCTTGGCCAGGCCACCAGCCTACGCCACGCCGATCCCGACGCCCTGCCGCTGCGGGTGGCCACCGCCATTTTGGGCAGCGGCTTCACCGGCCGGCTGATGGCCACGGTGCGCGACCAGGAGGGTTTGACCTACGGGATCAGCTCGCGGGTTTCCCATGACAACTACACCAACGGCGACTGGCGCATCACCGCCAACTTCGCCCCCGACCTGTTGGAAAAAGGCCTCGCCGCCACCCGCCGGGAGTTAAAGTCCTGGTGCGACCAGGGGGTGAGCGCCGAGGAAGTGGCCCGCACCAAAACCAACCTGGCCGGCAGCTTTCAGGTCGGCCTGGCCACCACCGACGGCATGGCGGGGACGCTGCTGGCGACCGTCAACCGGGGTTATCCGCTGAGCTGGATTGACGAGTATCCGCAGAAGTTAACTGCGCTGACGGTCGAGCAGGTGAACGCGGCGATCAAAAAGCACCTGCAGCCGGAGCGCTTTGTGCTGATCAAGGCCGGTACGGTGGTGACGGCGGGCAAGTAAAGGCGCGGACAACCAACGAAGGGAGTCGTGCGTGCACCGTGTACCATCGGGCCTGGATTGGGCCGGTTGGTGTACCAAGGGCAACCCGGGCGGCAAATAACAGGCCCGGGGTAAACTCACCCTGCCGACGGCAAGGCGCTTGGCAAAGCCCAGGCACACAGCGCAAGCGACCTTCGCTTCAAACTGCGCCCCTGATCCCAGCCCACTCGACTGTTAGAGACGTGGAATGATTTCCTCGATGCGCCCGCTTTAATCAGGCTGAGTCGGCGCACTCGCTTGGAACAGCCAAGGCAGCTCCAAGGCCGGCTCGCATAACGACAGGTAGCCTCCCCCCCTACGATTCCGACCGAGGTGCGCCGGCACCAGGCGGTGTTTCATTTCACCCCAGTCGGCGAAGATGACCCTCGAGGAAAAAATCGCCCAGCTTTCGATGCGGTGCTTTAGGGATGGCAAGGACATCGCCGAGTTCAACGGCCAAGGGCTTTTGTCCATCGAGAGCGTGCGCCCGGTTTTGCGCCTGAAATATCGCCTCGGATTATTTGCCCCCCCTACACCGATCTCGAACAAGTGGAAAAAACCGCCGATGCGCCGGAGCAGCGCCAGCTTATCTTGAAGTCAGCCCGCCAATCGGTGGGGTTGCTCAAAAACGATGCCGCCGTATTTCCCGTGCGTTCGACGGCAAAGAAAATTGGCGTCACTGGGCCCAATGAGGATAAGCTCTCCAACTGTGGTTACTCCTCCAAAGTGGTCACCGGCGACATCCCGCTCGCCGCTCGCAAAAGAAGTGGGGCAACCAGGTGGCAGTCAGTTATGGGCGCGGCTGCAATCTGGCTGATCGCGACCCACAAGGTATCAAGGAAGCGGTGACCTTCAGCCAGGAAGCCAACCTCTGAGTGCTGTTTATGGGCGGGGCCTAAGGTGTGACCGGCGGCGATTCCCGGGAGCGGGCTACCTTGGAACTGATGGGGCAGGAGGAGCTTTTGATCGAAAAGATGGCCGAGACGGGAAAGCCCGTGGTGGTGCTGGTGGATGGGCGTTCGGTGGTAATGAATCGCTGGGCCGACAAGGTGGCCGCCGTGGTGATGGCATTTTACAACGGCGAAGAGTGCGGAACAGAGATCGCTTAAGTCGCTAACGGGGGCTGTAATAAATCAGTAAATTCCCGCATCCAAGTCTCAGGATAGCAATGACTAGGGGCGACGAAGCCGCAGCCGAAAAGCACCCAAGGGCTACCAGCGTGAGCGCAGGGGTTTGGCGCCCCGCACACCGCCAGGGTAACCGTCTCCGCGCCCCCAAAGTCCCTTTGCAGTGTCACCTAATAGGTGACACTCTGGCATTTGGCCGCAAAACGATGGGGGACGGGGCGCGAAAAGAGGACATGGAATGGTAAGGAGTACGAGGAGCGCCCCCTTACCTACCCCATGTCATCTTGGCGCCCCTTCAGTCGCTTCTAACTAACCAGGGCCAAAGATCAGAAGCTCGCGCGCACGCCGAAGGTCACGGCCCGGCCGGGGAGCGGGGCAATGTCTTTGATGTTGGCAAAGCTCGTCGCGTTACGCGCCAACTCGTCGGTCAGGTTGCTGCCGCGCACGAAAAAATCGTAGGTCGCGAAGCGGGTTTCCAACCGGTAGCCGAGCGACGCACCGAGCAGCGCATAACCGTCGGTGGCGGTCTCGCCGGGGGCGCGGTGGCTCTGGCTGGCGGCCAGTTGCACATCGGTGCCGGCGCTCCACGGGCCCCGGGTCCAGTCCAGGGCGACCAGGCCTTTGATCGGCGCAATCCGGGGCAGGTTGGCTCCGTCGGTTTCCTGGGCGCGGGTGTGGTCAGCGTTGATGCGCAGGTCGAGGGTGTGGCGGGTTTCGGCGATCAGGTGAAACGCGGTCTCCAGCTCCACCCCGTAGAAGCGGGCGTCGCGCTGAATGAAGCGGTATTCGGGCAGGTCATCGGTGGTGTCACCGGGCGTGCCCTCGATATCTACCAGGGTGCCGGTGTCATTTTGGTAGATGTAGTTGTCGAACTGGGTGGCGAAAGCAGTCAGCGCACCCGTCATAAAGCCCTTGGTTTTGCGCAGGCTGAGTTCGGCCCCGAGGGCGCTTTCGTCGGCCAGGCTGGCGTCGCCGACTTCATAGGCGGCGGTGGCGATGTGGGGACCGTCGGCGTAGAGTTCCTGGGCGTTGGGCGCGCGGGTGGTGTGGGTGAGGTTAAACGCCAGCGCGTAGGCCGGGGTGAGCGTGCGGATGACGCCGCCTGAAAGACTGAGCGTGTCGCGCTCGTCGCTGCGGGCTGCGTAGTTGGTTCCTAGCACGCTGTTGAAGGTGTCCGCCTCAATCGTGCGGGACTCGTAGCGGGCGCCGGTCTGCCAGGTGAAGGCGCCGGTTTTGGCTTCTTCAAAAACAAACAGCGCGTAGTTCTGTGTCTCGTTGGTGGGCAGGTAGGCTTCGGTGCCGATGGCGCTGAAGTCGCTGAGCCCCACCTCCGTGCCGAACGCTCCGGTGAACCCGGCCAGGGGCGCGTGGAGCAGCTCAAAGCGGCCGTTGTAGCCGGTGTTGGTGAAGGTGGTGCCGGTGGCGCCGTCTTCCATCTCAATGTGCTGGTAGTCGGCGGTGCCGAACTTGGTGCGCGCTCCGGTAAAGATGCCGAATTCGCGGTTGAGGTCGGCGGCGAAGTCCCAGCGGCGCTGGGTCAGCTCGATGGCGACGGTGGGTTCGTTGGGCACGCCATAGGTGGTGTCGAAACCGTTGTAGTTGAGCCCCGCGTTGAAGTCGGGACTCACGTAGGAAAGGCCGCCGGAGCCGCCCTTGCTCTCCATCGCGGTATTGGGGATATGGCCCTCGGTGCTCACTTTGGTCACATCGGCGCGGCCGGGCACGCGCACATCGCCAGCTTCGCGGCGGAAGCCGTCGAGGTGGGCGACGAAGCCCGATTGTTTAACCCGGTCGGGAGCGAGGGCGATGTCCACCGAGCCGCCAGTGGTGTAGCCGGAGGTGTTGGTGTCGTAACGGCTTTCGAGGGTGCCGGTGACGGGGCGGGCGGGCAGCTCGGTCTCGATGCGGTGGTCAATCACGTTGACCACCCCGCCGACGGCGGCCGAGCCGTAGAGCAGGGCGGCGGGTCCGCGCACCACCTCGATGCGTTTGACGAGGAACGGCTCAACGCTCACGGCGTGGTCGGGGCTGGTGGAGGAGGCGTCGATCGTGTCGATCCCGTTTTGGAGGATGCGCACGCGGTTCGAGTCGAGGCCGCGGATGACCGGGCGGCTGGCGCCGGGGCCGAAGTAGCTAGAGCTGATGCCGGGCAGGCCGGCGAGGGTTTCGCCGAGGGTGGCTTGCTGGCGCAAGCCGAGCGCCTGGCCGTCGAGCACGGTGGTGGCGGAGGTCAGCTCGGCCTGGCTGCGGGCCAACGGCGAGGCGGTGGTGACGTAGGGCGCAAGGGTGACCGGTGCCGATTCGGGCGCGGCGGTCGGGGCGGCGTTCGGGGCCGCGCTGGGGGTTGCGGGAAGCGAGGCCGGGGGCGGCGTTTGGGCGGCGGCCAGCACAGGGCCGGCAGCAGAGAGGAGGAGGCAAAGGCGGACAGAAAAAGTCATGGCGTTAACAGCTGTGTTCGGTGAACAGGGACGTTGGCACGCGCGCCGCAGCTTCCGCGCAAACGGGCGCGGAAAGGGCAGGGTGCGGTGGAACGCGGTGCGGACAGGGGGCAGGACAGGGGGCTTCGCGCAGGAAGCCGCCCGAAGGACGAGCCGAGGAGTTAACCGTGTGCGGGCGGCCCCCGTGCCGATTGCAGCCGGTGAGGAGCAGGCGGCGGCAGCGGATGTTCACCTGGCCGGGGCAAACTGACGCTCCACACGCGCTGCGGGCAGGAAAGTCGCGGCAACGCCAGCGGCGCGGTCACGCCGAGTTGAAAAAGGGCTACAGCGCAGTCGAAGTCGTCGTGCGGCGCGGCGTGCGGCAACGAGGGGGACGAGCCATGAGGAACGCCGTGGGATTGATCGCCGCAGTGGCCGGGGGCGGCAGGGGAGTCGAAGGCGGCGTGAAGCCGCGCGTGGGCCTCCGGCGAAACCGCGAGCAGCCCCAGCGTTAAAACCAGCCCGACCAGCAGCCACGCGACCACGCATTGAAGGCGGGTGACGGGGATGGTTTTGGTGGGCACGGGCGACATGGCTGGCACTATTAATACCAGAGTCGTCAAGGGGGGGGGGCCGCCGAACCCAACAGCCCAGGCGGAAACGTCTTTGCAGCGAAACAAAAAAAGCGCGCCGCCCAATGTGGAATGGGCGGCGCGCGGTCGGGGCAGCGCGGAAAGTGGCGCAGGGATTACATCACGTGCTGCCAGTGGCGCTCCTGCGCCTGGCGGGCGGTTTTGAGCGCCCCTTTGGCCACGTACTCCTTGTAGTTCTGCCCCAGCACGCGCACACGGGGGGACTCAAAGCCCTCCTCCAGCAGCTTCGCCTGCAGCGCCATGCCAAAGCCGCGGATGAGGCTGCCGCCACCGGTGACGATCACGTTTTGCAACAGCTCGGCCACCGAGTCCGGATCGGCGCGAGTGATGAGCTCGCGGGTCATTTCAAAGGTCTTTTGCAACAGGGCTTCGCAACCGGTTTCGACTTCCCGGGTCAGGTCGATCTTCTGGGCCTTGCCGCCCACCAAGACGGTGGCAATGGCGGCGGGCTGGCCCTCGTCGCTCATCACGAAGGAGTGCTTCTCCTTGGTTTCGCGCACCTTAGCCAGGGTGAGCCCCGAATCTGGGTAGGTCGCGAGCGCCGCTTCCAGGATGATCTGATCAACCGCATCGCCGGCAAACGGTGCGCTCAGCTGGTCGTTGACGGTCGGGTAGCGCCCCTGCACGAGGCACACGTCGGTCGAGCCGGCGCCGATGTCGACGTAGAGGGAGTTGAGCACCGGGTCGAGGTAGTCGGGATCGTTGAGGCGGTCGGCGTCGCGGTAGCCGATGGCGGCCAAAAACGGTTCCGGGACAAAGATGACCTTTTGGAACACGCCCTGGACGGCGGCGCGGGCGTTTTCCCGGGCGGCGAGGTCGGAACTGGCGGGCATGCCGATGACCGCGCGGATTTCGCCGGCATGTTCAGGCAGGCGCGAGCGTAGGTGGCGGGCAAAATCCCGAGCCGCATCGCGCTCGGCGATCACGCCGCCCTGGAGGGGGCGCACCAGGCGCAGGTGGGCGCGGTGCTTTTGGGCGATGCGCCCGAAGAACACCTGGCCGTCGCCAGGCAGGATGCCCTCCAGCACGTTGTCCTGAGCGTAACCGACTACGGTGGGGATGAGCTCCTGAACCACCAGCTCGGTACTGTCGCTGCGGGCGGCATGCAGGCTGGACAGATTTGTGCCCCAATCAAGACCGACAAGGAGGGTATCCTGGGCGGATGAAGAGGAGGTCAGTTGGGCGGAGGACTGGACAGGAGCGGAACTGGCTTTGGGCATGGTTTTAATGAGTTAGGTTAGGGAAAAGATTGCAGGGAAAGGGGGTTTAGAACGAGGCCGCCGCAAAGGTGGCGGGGGAGCGCAGCGGCCAGAGGGCTTCCCGGCGTGCCTCGCGCTCGGCCTCGGCCAAGCCGTCGAGCATGCCGGTGATGTCGCCGAGGGCCACCTGCTGATTCAGGCCCAGCGGGGCTGAATCGGGGGCGGCAATGCGCGTGTTTTTACGCGGGAGCGGGGCGCTGCGTGCGAGCAGTTCGGCGGTGATCAGCCGCCGTTGGGCAACCCCGCGGGCGACGAACGCTTCTGTTTTGGCAAACATCTGCCGGAGTTGATCCTGGGCGGCAGCTCGCGGCAGGCCGCACTGGCTGCTCCATGCCTTGATCCACGCCGGCATCTGCTCCTGGAGCAGGCGTTTGGCCTCATCGTCCCGCCCCTCCACGCGGAGCAGACAAGCCTCCAGGGTGCCTTTTTCAACCTTGGCCCAAAGTGGGTTCGCCGGAGCAGAACTGGGGGGGGTTGGAATCGTTGCGTGCATCATCGTAAGTCGTTTAAGCAATCACAATGCCAGTTACGCATATCATTGCCCTACATATATTTAAGATTAAAATTAAAAAACCTATCCCCCTTACCGGCCGGATGGGGAAATTTTTACCGGGCCGTCTTCACTGCCCGCGGACCGGCGAAGCCGCTTACACCCGCATCCCCCGCTGCCTCCCGCGGTAGCCGCCCCACCCCACCCAAGCCACGGAAAAACACCAATCGCGGAGTGTCACCTAATAGGTGACACTCCGGGATTGGTGGCCGCCGCTTGTTCCCTCGCCCATGATGGTGCGCCTGGCGTCTAGCCTCTGGAACTCGGCATCGGGTGCACCCAAAAGCCGAACCGGGCTAACAGCGGGGTTGGCTTTTGCCGGCTAGCTGCGAAAGTCGCCACCCACGCATGAAAACCGTCCTCGAATTTAAAGCCCGTAAGGGCCAGGGCCGTATCAGTATGTCCACCGCCTACACCCATTGGGAGGCCCGCTGGCTGGCGGCATCCCCGGTGGACTGCGTGCTGGTCGGTGACAGCGTCGCCACCGTCGTCGACGGCGAAGCGACCACCTTCGCCGCCACCCCCGAAATCATGGCCCGCCACACCGCCGCCGTTGCCCGCGGCCTCAACGGCAGCAAGTTTCTCATCGCCGACTTCCCCTTCCTCGCCGCCCGCAAAGGCATCGTCCCCGCAGTGGACTGCGCCGCGCTGCTGATGCGCGCCGGTGCCCACGCCGTGAAAATCGAGGGCATCGACGGCCACGAGGACGTTATCCGCCACTTGGTCGAATCCGGGGTTCCGGTGATCATCCACCTCGGGCTGACCCCGCAGTCGGTCCACGGGCTGGGGGGCTACAAGGTGCAGGGTAAAACCGCGGCCGCCGCCGAAGAGCTGGCGCGCCAAGCCCGCGCCGCCGAAACCGCCGGAGCTTGCGGATTGGTGCTCGAATGCGTGCCCGCCGGACTCGCCCAAACCCTCACCGCCGCCCTGGCCATTCCGGTGATCGGCATCGGCGCCGGCCCCCACACCGACGGACAGGTGCTGGTGTTTCACGACCTGCTTGGCCTCAATCCGGGGTTTGGCCCGCGGTTTGTGCGCACGTTCGCCGAGGCCGGCGGCGCA
>JBILBW010000247.1:0-5241 GCA_044353465.1 Rariglobus sp.
CCAGCCCAAGTAGCAATCGAATAGTCTTCATTATAGTACTTCAGGTGATCAGGAACCACTCCCTCTCAGCCTGTGCACTGGGTGTTAGACTGCGGCCACTAACCAATGTAATGCCGGCATGACTTGGGCGAATAACCAATAGAAACCATATCCAACAATTAACCCAACGGGAATCGCAGCCAATACAGCCAATAAACGCCCGATTCTATCTTCTAGAATCGCAAACAATATAGTTCCGCTTCCGAATAGCGCTATCAAAATAAATAGATGGACGGCGGTTTGCTTTTTGGCAGGTGGACCAAATAACCAAAATTCCGCAGCGAGAGCGTATGGGAATCGAAAGGGTTTCATAATTTTGCCGAACGTTTAAGCTCAGCGATGAACTGCGTTGGCGCGGAGCGTGCTGCTCGGAGCACGATCCGTGACAATGCAGTTCATTCGCTGTAGCGCCTGGTTCGGCGCTGTACGGATTGGGTCCTGATTTCTGAGTCCTCAAACAGAATATAGGGGATATTCTACACTGTAATCCTAAAATTAAAGTTTAGTCCATAAAGATATATACATGAATACGATTAAGGCAAATAACGCTCTTCAATACGATGCTTCTCCTTAACATAGATCGCCGGCGAAATAACATTGAGGGCAAGGTTGTCGTCAAGTGCGGTAATTTCACTGCGCATTTTCTTATCAACCGTGGACTTAGTGGCGAAGTAATTAATCGATTGGGAACCTTTGTAACCGCTTACTGGATCCCACAGAATAGAATATGGCCAAAGCAGCAAGTTAACAACTCCGAAGCCATATTCGCGGGCGTAAAACGAACCTCCACCCGGTAAAAAGCCTAATGCAGCACCTGTACCTGGCGACTTTTCGCGGACTTCAAGTCCTTTTGCTTGATAAGATCTAAGATCTTGTTTTTGGCTACTATTAAGCGACGTGGCACAGCCAGACGCAATAAGCAGCAATACAGTTAACAACAATGCGGCAATATATTTTTGCATGGGAAATTATTAATATTTTTAAAGGACGTAACCTACATTAACATTTTAAAATTATACAGCCTAAGGATTAACGACAAGCAAAAAACAGAGGCTGGAGTAAAATGTTTTTTGCCGAACGTTTAAGCTCAGCGACGAACGTGCTTGGCGCGGAGTGTGCTGCTCGGAGCACAATCCGTGACAAGCATGTTCGTTCGCTGTAGCGCCTGGTTCGGCTCAGTACGGTTTGGGTTTCTGGCTCCAGAGATATTCATACGCCTTGGTTCGGCTCAGTGGTTTTAATCTTTTCGATCATGCTAGTCGCTTGATTCCAATAAATAATATGAGAAGTCCGAAAATGGAAAAGAATACAAAAAGGGTCCAATACTTAATCGGGGCTGTATTTTTACGGACCGTCAATTCTTTCAGAAACCCATTTTTGTCTCTAAGATAATAAATTTCTAAGGCGCCTGATTTTAAGGAGCGCAAAGCAGGCCATAAGAATAGAAGCGAAAGGCCAGAAATGAGAGCGGCTCCAATGTATTTCATATTTTTGCCGAACGTTTAAGCTCAGCGATAGACTGCGTTGGCGCGGAGCGTGCTGCTTGGAGCAGCACGATCCGTGACAATGCAGTCTATTCGCTGTAGCGCCTGGTTAGGCTGCATTGGCTTTCCGATTCCATACCAAGCTAAGCTTGCGGCTATGCTCCGCGCAGTCCCTTAAATAAAGATTTATCAAATTCTGATACGGAATTCCGGTCTCAGTAGACATAGCTTTAAAATAATCAACGACATCATTCTCTAGACGAATGGTGACGGCCTTCTTCTCCTTCTTGATATAAGGATTACGAACTGCATTCGAGAAGTTATATTCAGCTTTCATAGTTTGTTTTTCCAATAAGGAATTTGTTCTTTGGTGCCGGCTTTCCGCGCAGAAATTATTCGAATCACTGTTTTTTCCTCACGAAAACAATGAACGACAACGAGCGCTCGATTTTCAGCGCTAAGACCTAAAATCACAAAACGGTCTTCAACAGCGGAGTGCTCCGGATCTGGAATCACGAGCGCATACTCATCAAGGAAAACAGTTTGCGCTTCAGAAAACGTAACCTGATGCTTGGTCGCATTCGATGCGGCCTTCTTTGGATCCCACTGAAATTTGAGGTTTGGCATACCTGACTTAGCAATATGCCGTATTGCTCAATCAATTCAAGTTTTTTTTGCCTAACGTTTAAGCTCAGCGACGAACATGCTTGGCGCGGAGCGTGCTGCTCGGAGCACGATCCGTGACAAGCATGTTCGTTCGCTGTAGCGCCTGGTTCGGCTCAGTAAGGATTGGGTTTCTGGCTCCAGAGATATTCATTCGCATTGGTTCGGCTCCGAGGTTTTCATTTTCGATTCAGTTCTTTGATCGAAATGCTTTCATTCTGTGAGAGTGCGGCATCAATAAAAACCTTTAAGGCTTTACTGGCCACAACTTGATCAACCAGACGATCAACAAAATAATAACCGTCGGGCTCAATGCGATAGTTGTAAACTTCAACCATCTTTGGGCGATTAATCGGCGATGGAAGCTTTCGAAACATCTCCGACAATTCCGAATCTCGTAACGGCGTACACGTAATTTTATATTCGCGGCTCATATATCGAAGACTTTGTTATTTTTGCCGAACGTTTAAGCTCAGCGATGACCGCGCTTGGCGCGGAGCGTGCTGCTCGGAGCACGATCCGTGACAAGCGTGGTCATTCGCTGTAGCGCCTGGTTAGGCTGTATGTTTCCGCCTTCTAAAAACAACGAATACCAATGCTGATGAAGCTAATAAAATAGCCGTGGTAGATGGTTCCGGGATGGCAACCAATGTAACCTCCGTGCGAGTGAGATATGATGCAAAAATTGAACTATCTGAATAAATTCCGCCGGAAATAACGTCTGAAACAATATTATCGTAATTAAGATACACCGTGTATTCTTGACCCGCTGAAAAACTACCAGAAGAAATAGATAATGAAAGAGGCGATTCAGGATTAAAAATTTCTACAGATGAAATCTGAAAACCAGATCCATCATGTGCAACCATCTCACCGTGTGTTTTAGTGGCACCATCTACACTTAGAACTGCTGTTGAAATATTTAGGGTGCTGGCCGGATCGAAATAAAATTTTCCGTCTTGCCCCCATGCCCCCTGCGAAAATGAAAACAAAGGGATTGCCGGATAACTTCCGGGAGCTAAATTCAATGATACATCCTGAGAATTCAAACTTAAAGTGTAAACCCCTGACGCAAAATCCGTAGTAAGTGCTGACGATGAATTAAAAATGGTATTGAAGCTAAGAACATCCCTACCACCATATATCCCATTCGTGGATTGATACACAGGATTAAAATTACTGTAAGAAATAGCACTTGGAGTCGTCAGTTGATTAGTGGTAATGAGCGAAACATCACTGCCAACAACATCCAGATTCATAGAGTGACTCCCAAACGGATTTTCTGAAAGCGTGCCTAAATCAGTCTGGACATAGGATTGAGTCTGATAAAGCCAGACGTAATCAAGAGCCGAGGCGCGAGTAGCGGCAAGGGCTAGGCTAGTAATAAAAAATACCTGAACAATGGTTTTCATTTTTTTAGATGGGACCCTGACGAAAGAGATGGTAAAGCAAATCCTATGCCGTTTTGCCTAACGTTCAAGATGAGCCGCGACTATGGCTGGCGCGACTCCTGCGCAGCAGGAGGCGTGACAGCCATAGTCGTTGGCTCTAGCGCCTGGTTAGGCGTTTTTTCTGTTCTGATTTTTAAGGCGTCTCTAGCTGGGTAAACTGCGCCTACGGGAATCGTCTCTGATCGGGCTACTTTCTCTACTAATGCAAGCGGTGTATTTGGATTTGCGACAATACTCGCTAGGCGAGTATATGAAATCCGAAAACTTCTATCGTATGCTTCGTCAAAATGCCTAACTAAAAACTCTGTCGTGCAGGCCTTGCTGCGAAATAAATACTCCCGCATATCCGGGACGCCGTCGTAAATAGATTCTAATAGGGCTGGCGTATAATGCACCTGATCATTCGAAAATGATTCGCAGAAAACTTTTCTGTGTGTGTCGCTTTTTGTCTCCCAATTCTCACGAAGCGCAATGCTAGAGTCCGCTTCAATTTCTTTGGTTAATTCTGCATCTAAAAATTTTATCTTTTCGTATTTCTTCTTATTCGATGCATCGGAAATACCGGTAACGACTAAAACTGGGGCTTGAATTGGTGCTGTAATAACATCGAGTCCTCCGGCGACTACCTTTGATCCCTTGGAGCTTCCGCCATTCCATGAGCTTCCCATATTGTTCATGGCGCTAAAGCACCCCGAGAAGAACAGCGGAAGAATTACTATCAGTATGCGCATTATGTTTTTTGCCTAACGTTAAAGCTCAGCGATGAACGTGCTTGGCGCAGAGTGTGCTGCTCGGAGCACAATCTGTGACAAGCATGTTCATTCGCTGTAGCGCTTGGTTCGGCTCAGTAGTGATTGGGTTTCTGGCTCCAGAGATATTCTTACGCATATGACTTGATCGAAGGCCGTAATAATCAATCAACCAATTTTCGCTCTCTATAAACACCGATAATACATGTCCTCAAATAGGACCCAATGGAGTCTGCGTGCAACAAATTACGGTACTCGGAAGGTGGCACGCCCTCGTAGCTAAATACACCAGTACGCTTGAATGCAACTTCAAGAACCTGCGATTTCGGATCATAGTCAATCGCCCACACCATCGAAGAATCGACTTTTTTGATCGCCATAGGTTATTTTGCCGAACGTTTAAGCTCAGCGATGAACGTGCTTGGCGCGGAGTATGCTGCTCGGAGCATAATCCGTGACAAGCACGTTCATTCGCTGTAGCGCCTGGTTCGGCTCAGTGGTTTTCATCTTCTGCGGTTTTGTTTTAGCCTCGGTAATTCGGATCTTTCAATGCCGCTCTAATAATATCAACCGAAAGATACCAGAGATAATCATTTGACGCATATATTGGATCTGAATCGCTGCCCATAAACATAATTTCAACACCGTCCTTTATTTCAGAAAAACTATAACCTTCACGACCACTACGGCCGAATCGAAATTTGCGCCCACAAACAACTAGGTCCAAAAGCCAAAGACCAGAGCCAGATACGGCCTTAAGCTCAGTGGGCTCGATTCCGTATTTATTTAACGCAGCACGAAAAGTAGTTTCCAAGTCTTTTGGTGATGGGGGCGAGTTCATAATTTTGCCGAACG
>JBILBW010000062.1:0-16249 GCA_044353465.1 Rariglobus sp.
CGGGCGAAGGAGAGGGATTGGCCGTCCTTGAGGGCGGTTTTTATCGCGCTGACGTCGGCCTCGCGTTTCACGCGGATGAACTCGACCGGCAGGTCGTCGACGGTGCCTTGCACGTCCACGAATTCGCTGCGCCGCCATGATAGCGCGGCGCGGGAGTCTTTGATTTTGAGCCCTGCCGGGAGCCATTGCTCCAGATAGGCAGTCACCCGTTCGGCGGTGCGCTCGGCCGCCGACTGGCGTTTGCCCAGGCGTACCTTTTCGGCTTTGAGCGCCTCAGCGTCGGCACGGAGGTTTTTGATAAAACAGGCAATCTTGACCGCCTTGTCGTCCCGCTCGCCCTCGATGCGTTGTAACGCGGCTTCAAGGCGGACCAACGCCGCATCCTCGGTAAGCGGCTGGCCGTCCGCATCGACCACTTCGTCACCAGTGAGCACGCGCTCGGCCTCGGCCCAGATGGTTTCCAGCTCGATGAAGGTTTCGTAGAGTTTCATGCGAGCACCGCCTTTCCGGCCGCAGCGACCTGCGCGGAGGTGGCCGCGCCGATCTCGTTCATCTTCTTTTGCAGCAGCCCGATCAGCCGCTCGGCCTGGGCGGCGGAAAGGTCGGTCCAGTGTTCGTCACCGGAGACGGCGTCGCAGCCCAGCCACTCAAACGCCTTGGTCTTGTCGGCGGAGGGCTTTTTGAGCGTCTTCCAGTAGAGCTCGATTTGCTCGATCTGGGCATTGGTGATCGGCCCGACCGGTGCGGTGGTGACCGGCGCGGATACTGCACCGGGCTTGGTGAACGCACCGAAGATCGGCGAAAAACTGGCCCAGCACATCGGCATGGACTCAGGCAGGCCGTGCCGGTTCTTGGCGTCGTAGGCTGCCGAGTGGGTCGTGTAGATGATCCGCTCGCGCCCACCGATGGCCCGTTTTTTGCCATCCGTGGCCTCGACTACCTTGGTGTGGAAATTCCCAAACAGGACGGCGTCCGACCACTCTTTAAGGAGAGCCGAACAGCCCTTGGACAGTTTCAGTTCGAAGCGGTCGTAAGAACCAGCAGCGTCGGGCTGCTCGAACTTTTTGACCGTGGAGTGTGCGAGAAAAACGATGTGCAGACCGGAGGCCCGCAACCGGTCCAAACTAGCGAGGAAGGCCGACCACCGCTCGGTGACGGCGATCCAGCCCTTGCCGTACCCGAAGTCCTCGATGGAAGCCTTGTGGGACTTTTGGCAGATGTCCTCGACGAGGAGCTTTTCGATCCAGTCGGCGGTATCGATGACGAGGAAACGGAAGGCGTGTTTGCCCGATTCGAGAAACTCGATGGCGGCCTCTACGTCCTGCCAGCATTTGGGCCGTGGGAAGCGGGTGACGTTCAGGTGTTCGGTGCCGCCTTCGGCATCGAGGTAGATCGTGTCCGGCGTGTCCTTAAAACAGGACGACTTTCCGAGGCCGGAAGGTGCGTAGAAGGTGATGCGTTGCGCCGATTGAAGCGGGCCGCGCACGAGTTCGAGGGTGTTGGTTTTGGTCATGTTGTTGGTTTTTCCTGAGGGGAAATTTTTAACGCGCGCCCGGTGTGGGCAGTTCGAGCCGGCCGGTGAGGTAACGCGTGAGGGTGTCGATGGCCTGTTCGAGGCTATGGGCGGTGACGCAGGCGTAGCCCTGCTCGATCAGGTCGTGTTGCCACTGGTGCTGCTCGGGGCTGAGGCGGCCGGAGACAGTTTTCATTTCGAGAAACAGCCCGTGGTAGGTCCCGACCGGGGTAGGTAGAAACAGGTCGGGAACGCCCCGCTTGACGCCCTCGGCCTTGAGCATCGCGCCGGTGATCGGGTCGCGGGCGCCGCCGTTGGGGATGGCGAAGAGGAGCGCGAGCTCGGGGTGACGGGCGGAGGCCAGCTTGGCCCACTTGAACAGACCCGCCTGGATCCGGTGTTCGGTGAGCTTCACGCGGCACCTCCCTTGCGGAGCCTGGTCGCCGTGCGGGTTCCGCTTTCGAAGCGGTAGACCTCGGAGAGGGCGATGGCGTAGGGAGCTTGGCCACGCACCGACGCCAGATCGCCGCGGCGGATCATCCGCCGGATGGTTTCGATGCTTAGGCTCCAGCGAAATGCCAGTTCGGGCACCGTTACCACCATCCGTGGCGGGATAGCGGCACCGAGCAGGGATCTAAGTTGTTCGGTCAGCGATGCGACCTGGGAGCGGAGTTCATCGATTCGGGTATCGGGTGACATCGTGCCGGGGTTACGGCAGGAGCCCGTGTCAAATGGGCAGCGACTAGGCGCGTGGTGTGAGCAGATTTTTGGGAGATGCATGTCACCCCCCCTTTGGGAACAAGTGCTTCTGTTTCGGAACAAGTCGCCCATTATTCAGGCACAAAAAAACCCGAAATAGCTCACTTGGAGCGGTTTCGGGTGTTATGTCGGAAAATTAAAAAACTCGAAAATAGGCGATTTTTACAAAACGACTTGTTCCAGCTGGGGCCTAAAAGGGGCGGTTTTCAGCCTATTGAAGGCTGATAGCGAAGTTAGATGACCAGCAGTTTTCGTCCTCGGTCCAGTTCACGGGGTCACCGGCAATACCGAAGGTCGCACGCAGGGCTTCGTTGAGGCGCAGCTTATGGTGCTTGCCCGCGGTGAACTTCATTCGCGCACCAAGTTGGCGGTCGAAACGCCCCTGACCACCGGCCAAGCCCAGCAGTAACGTCCACTGATCGTTGGGCTTTTTGGTGCGCTTATCCTCCATGCCGAAGTCGGCTGCGGTGAGGGTAAGCACCGGCGTGCCCCGGACAGAAACTTTGGCCCGGTAAGTGTCGGTAGACAAAATAGTGATCTGCACGTCTGTCCACCGCGAGCCAGGGGGAGAGGGAACACGCGAGCGCGCGGCCTGCCCGAGCAACCCCTCGGCGAGTGCGTCCAACTCGTCGCGGGCGGAGCTGGTGCCCTGAATCCCCTGGGCGCGGAAGAACAGGTGTTCGTCCAGCACGAGGAACGGCCACCGGCGTTTTTCGGCAAAATCACAGGGCACCTGGCCCAACGCCTTCGAGGTGGGGAGGAGTAAAATCAGCCCACCTTCGCGGCGATCATAGCTCAGTTTCTGAAGGCACTGGAGCAGACCAACGGGGCAACCGGCGCGGATGAGCAAGATGGGCAAGCTCAGACCTGCTGCGCCAATCAGGGTGGCGATGTGCAGAACCGAGGGCACCTCAATGAGCGGTTCGGCCACCGGGGAAACCCCAAGGGCGCGGGCGATGTCGGAGGCAAGTTTACGGTCATTGAAACCGTAGAGGACAATTTCGTCGGCGGTGAACGTCCGACGCTCGCAGCGGCCCTCGTCGCAAATGCCGACGATGGTCTCGTCGTCGTGTTCGACGATGCGGTAACGGCAGCCATGCCCCTTAAACGTTTCCTCGCACGGCTTGCTTGTTGCCCGCTTGGCGCGTGGCGTGAGGTAGGGTTGCAGCAAGGCGAGATCGGCTAAGCCGAGCCCCTTTTCCCAGTGAGGGAGGGTGCGGGCGTCGGCCCCGACCAGTTCAAGAGCTCTCCAGATGGGAGACATCTTGAACCTCCTTGGCGGGAGGAGTTGTTTTCGCAAAGCCGCGTTTGATCATCCAAGCGGCTACCACACGGCTGTCTGCGTCGTGTTGGTAGCTGGTTTGGTTGCGGGGTTTGATCGTCACGCGGCGAGGCTTGGCGTCGCCTTTGAAGTGAAACAGAAAGACAGCCCTTAGCCGACGATGCTGAATGGTCAGCTGGATATCTTTGTCTTCGAGCATGGCGAACACGTCTTCGGCTTTGAAGCTGATCTTACAAACAAGAGGGGTTCCGGACTCGACGTGGAGTTCGACCAACTGGATATCGCGGATGGCGGGCACGTCGGCGCAGGCCAAGGCGGCGCGGCCTAGGTCGCGGAGCGGGTCCAGGGTGAAGCGGCCGCAGTCCTCAAAATGGGCGTCGCGACCGTAGAGGACGAAGCCAAACAGGGCGCTGTACATGCGGGTGGCGCGAACGCCATCAGCGTGGATGTGAAGGTGCTCGTTTTCGGGATCGAGCACGACCACGTCGAAGGCCTCGGCGTAGAAACCAGCGGAATCGCTAAGGCCGTCGGCGTTGACGGTGGCGATGCGCCTAAACCGATCACTGCGGCGGATCATGAACCAGTGCTCCTGGCCTCGCTGGTAGGCGAAGACCTGACAACCGGCGGGGCGGTTTTGCTTGGTGAAAAACAGTTCAATGGCGTGGCGGAGTTCGGAAAGCGCCGTGTCGCTCACCGGCCGAAGCGAAGCGGTTTTAAGAAAGGTGCGGGCGGCGTGGGTTTCAAAGGAACGGGTGCGCAGTTGCACACGGCCCAGATAAAGTTGGCGCGCCTTTTCAGGCGCCCGCAGCCACAAGGCCAACGCCAGGTCGGCGAGGGAGGCGTCGGGCGGGATCGCGATGCCGGCCTGGGTGAGCGTGTGCCAAAGCTCCTCGGTGGGTTCAGGTTCGGCGAGCACCGAGATGATGAACAACGCCTCCACCAACGGCGTTGGGGTGGACGGACCGTTTTTAAGAAGTTCGTCAATGAGTGGGCGGCAGGCGGCGAAGCGCTTCTCGTTTGTTCCAAGGTCGTCCAGGTCGAGTCCGGCGGCGGCGAGGAACGCGGGGAAGCGCACCAACAGTTCGCAGAGCAGTTCGGGGGCGAGAGCGCGCAGCAGATCGGGGCGCGTGAACCGGATGGGACGAGGGTCGGACATGGAGAGGCGACAGACGGAGGTGGACGGGCGGAGGTGAAAAACGGTCACCGTTGACCGGCGCGAAAAAGCGCTCGGCCGGAGAAAGGGACGCGCCACACCGCAGGAAGGAGGGGAAACCCTCGAACCCGCGTTGCCGTTAGCCCATACAAGCCCCAAGCGGCTGTGGGGTGTGTAGCCTTCCCTGCATGGATCAAACGATTACGCATTTAAACCGGTTTTATGAATGGGCTCTAAAGGCAGGCATTTAATTTGCGATTAAATGGGTTTTTGAGGGAACCGAGGGCTGGATTTGGATACTGTGCGGGGCCCCAAACGCCCACGCACTGCGCCACCTGTCGATTCCCTGCGCAGGGACACGACGCAACACGACTCCACGCTACTTTTAGGCGCGTGCGGGGATTTTCAGTTTGGTGCGGATGTGAAACGAAACCTCGGCCGGATCATAATAAACGAAGTGGCCGACGCGGTGGTGAGGGATGCGGCGAAGTTTGGACCATTCGCGCAGGGTGCGGATGGAGGGTTCACGACCGGCGGGGAAAATACCACTGGTGCGAAGACCGACGATGTCGGTGAGCTGGGAGTTGATCTGCGGACTGATGCAAGGAGCGGAAACGGTGGGTGGGTTCATGCGCTCAAGGCGGGGTGTCAACGTGTGGGGGGGGCACAAAAAAGCCTGCACCGGTGAGGGTGCGGGCGGGTTGTTGGGGTGGCGTGGTTGCGACCGGTGGTTCCAGAGGACTTACGCGGCGATAGCCAGGGGCAGCACCTCCAACGGCGTGACCGTGGCCGTGGCGACAGCAACGACTGGCGTTGGCAGGATACCGAAGAACTGCTCGGCCTCGGCGGGTGTTTTCAGGTCGAGGTAGTGTTTGCGGATGATGCTCTCGGAATTACCCGCTTGGAGTGCCGCCTCGCCCATCGACCGGTATTTGGCGACGTGCATCGAAATGAACGTGTGCCGCATGATGTCGTGGGAGAGACCGAACTTTTCGGCGATGCGCGCCCGCTGGTGTTGCAGGTTTTTTGGGATTATCGGGAAACGGCTGATTGGGTATGCGGTTAACCAGGCGGCGAGGTTGGCCGGAATGGTGACGTTACGCTTCATGCGGACCTTCGAAACCTCGGGCTCGATCAGGATGACGCCGGTATCAAGGCGGACGTGCTCGGGCTTGAGCTTGAAGATTTCACCGGTGCGGACGCAGGGACGAATCCCGGCGAAGAGCGCGAGGGCGAAGAAGGGCACCAAGGCCCCACCGTCGATCTGCTCGACGTGGCGCATGAGGGCGGCGGACTGCTCGGCGTTCAGGGTCTTGGCCGAACCGCGACGATGGGCGATGCGCAGGTGGGGCACCTTTTCCAGCGGGTTGGCGGCGACCCAGTCCTGACAGAAGGCGAACTTGAAAAAGGTGAACAGGATGCCACGCCGGTTGTTGAAGGTCTTCGGCTTGGGGGTGCCTCGGTGGCAATGGGCGGCGAGGACGTCGCGGGAGAGCTCCGCCATTGCTTTGCCGGGAAACCACTTTTTGAGGTCTTCGAGGCGGACGCGGATGTCCTTCAACTGACACTCGGACAGCATGCCGTTGGCGTGCTCTTTTTTCTTGGTATCGAGGTAGACGGCGACGGCGTCATCCACGGTGATTTCGCGCTCGGGGGCGCGGTAGTTGGCCAGCGCGTACTCTAAATAGAACTCAAGCGACTTGGGCGCGTCGGCGAGACGACGGAACGCGGCCTCGGCCTCGTGGAGCTGCTCGTCGGTCAGGCGGGTGGCGGTGCTGCGGATGCCGGTATCGGACTGAGCCGCCTTAATATCTAGAGCGTCTTTCTCGGCGCCGGCCTCGACGCGGGTTTTGAAGTTCTTGCGAATGCGCAGGCCATGGAGGCGGCCATCGACTCGCCAGGAGGTGATGCCGTTGCGGTTTACGAAGCGGGAAACGATGAATGCGGACGGGGACATGTTTAGGTTGCCATGTCAATTGGACAACCTAGTCAGCCCGTTTTGTTAAGTTGCTCAATGTGAGCGAGATAACTGGCGGAGAGGGAGGGATTCGAACCCCCGGGAGCTTGCGCCCCAACGGTTTTCAAGACCGTCGCGATAGACCACTCTGCCACCTCTCCTTCAATCACTTATGTAAGTTTAGCTGTCTCGCTTACCAGTCGAATTGACAGTTTTTTCTGTTTTACGACTAAGAATGCAAAAGGCCGTTACGAACGATCTGCATCAGAGTGGTAGAAACCCTCTTTCGTCAACATCCTGCTTTTGCGTAGCGTGGGGGCAAAGCAAAGTTCCTCGATGAGCCTGCCGCGAGCTTAACCCAGGAGGATAGGCCAAGGTTATGCCTAGAGCTGGAGCCGATGGCATGCCGGTTCTCCCGATTGGCGCTTTTGCAGGACTGCGAATGGCCGGGATTCTACGCTTGGATTGGACTGAAGTGGAGCATGTGGGGGGCTACATCGAGTTCACCGCACGCAAATCCAATTCGTTTCAGCATAAACTAATCAAAATCATCGCTATACCGTATTTGGGTTCTTCAACAGTTTGTCTAGAGGCGGTTGTGGTGCAGTGCCGCGAAGTTGGTGGAATTGGCGTGATCGGCGGTGCAGGGTGCCAAGACAGCGTAAGCGCAAAGGCCGGCGTAGGCGGTGCTGCTGCCGGCGGAAACCGGCGCAACTCTGAAACGGGCGGCCGCATTAAAAACGGTCTCTGTTTTTCCCGCTTGGCACCGCGCCAGGGCGGCTCAGAGCAGCTTGCCCGGCTCGTAGGTCGCTGCTCCTTTGATTTTTTTGGCCAGGGGGGCGGTGGTTTTGACAAACGTGTCCACCTGCTGCGGGGCCGCGCCCACGAAGCGCTTGGCGTCAGCGAGAATCGCCCGCAGGGCCTTCTCGGACAGCCCAAGCCGGGCGTCGGCGGCGAGCAGGCGCACTAGGTCGCTCTGGCCTTCGCCGGTGCGGATCGCCTTGGCGGCGGCCAAGGCGTTTTCTTTGATCGCCAGGTGGGCGGTTTCGCGTCCCACCCCGGCCTTCACGGCTTCCATGAGGATCGTGGTGGTCGCGAGGAAAGGCAGTTGGCGCTGGTTTTCGGCGCCGATCGCCGCCTCGAAGACGTCCATCTGATTGAGTACGGCGAGGAGGGTTTCCAACAGGCCGTCGATCGCGTAAAACGCATCCGGCAAGGCCACCCGGCGCACCACGGAGCAGGACACGTCGCCCTCGTTCCACTGGTGGCCGGCCAGCGCGCCGGTCATGGTCACGTAGCCGGAGAGAATTGTCGAAAATCCGCAGATGCGCTCGCAGTTGCGGGCGTTGACCTTGTGGGGCATGGCCGAGGAGCCGACCTGGCCTTTTTGAAAGCCTTCGGTGAGCAAGCCCTGGCCGGCCATCAGGCGCAACGTGGTGGCAAAGCTCGCGGCGGAGGCGCCGACTTGGTGGAGAGCGGCCACGACTTCGAAGTCGAGCGAGCGTGGATACACTTGCCCGACCGCGAACAGCGACACCTTGAAGCCGAGGTGCTTGAGGATGCTGGCTTCGAGCGAGGCGACTTTTTTGGGGTCGTTAAACAGGGTGAGTTGGTCGAGCTGGGTGCCGACAGCGCCCTTGAGCCCGCGCACCGGGTAACGCGCGGTGATTTCGTCGAGGCCGGTGAAGGCGGCGAGCAACTCCTGGCCGGACATGGCGAAGCGTTTGCCCAAGGTGGTGGGCTGGGCGGGCACGTTGTGGGTGCGGCCGGTGAGCATGAGCGTGCGGTACTGCTTGGCGCGCTGGGCGAGCTTGAGCAGCGCGGCGGCGGTTTTCATCCGCACGACCTCCAGCGAGCGGGAGATCTGGAGCTGCTCGACGTTTTCGGTCAGGTCGCGCGAGGTCAGGCCGAGATGGATGGATTCGCGGCCGGCGAGGGCGTTGAACGCCTCGATGCGGGCCTTCACGTCGTGGAGGGTGACGCGTTCGCGGGCGTCGATATCGGCCAGGTCGATCTTGGTTTTGACCTTTTCGTAGTCGGCGATGGCAGCGGCGGGGATGGGCAACCCGAGGTCGCGCTGGGCCTTCATGACCGCGATCCAGTAGTCGCGCTCGATGGTGATGCGCCCGGTGGGCGACCAGATGTCTTTAATGAGCGGCGAGGCGTAGCGTTCGGCGAGGACGTTGGGAATGGACATGTGGGCCGCACTCCAAACGCCAAAACGGCAAACGCCAAAGAAAATCCACCGAACCGGGATCCCTCGGTCGCACGGGTTTCTGGGGACGTGAACCCCTTGCCGCACGCCCCCGTGGGTTATTCCGGGCAAGGGCAACGCCCCCCCGCGCATTCCCTAAGGGCCGGTGGCAGTCGGGAGGAGGTCGCGGTCGTGACCCGCAGTGTGATCTAAGCGCACGTCAGGGTTTTTCGCCCAAGAACCGGGCGGCACCTTTAACCCGTCGCGGGTGCCGGTGCCTGCGCTTCTAGCGTCGGGCGTGCAGAACCTGGAATTTTTGGCCCAGAATGGAGGGGTGCAGCAGTTGCAGCAGGGCCCGTTTGCGCGGGCTGGGGTGGGCCGCTTCCTTGGCCATCGCCTGGGCGAGAAACGCCCCGGCGTGGTGAATAAAAAAAGCCTCCTGGGATTGCACCTGGCTGTTCGTACAGCCCGCCGCCTCCAGCGCGGCCTGCAACCAGTCCCAGCAGACGTGTCCGGTGAGATCCTGGTGCCCGGCGCGGGCCAGCAGGTCGTTGGATTGTGTATGCTGGAAATACGCCCGTGCCGTGCCCGCCGGCGTGGCCGTGGCCAGCTCAGCGAAGGATTTCCCGTAGTCGAAGGCCACGAACAAGCCGCTCCACGGTTGCGCCGCGAGTCCGACTGCGAGATCGGCCGCTGCCCGGGGGGCATCAAAGACATAACCCTCTACCGCCTCAGCGGGCAGCCAGGGCGCGTAGGTCTCGCCCAGTTCGATTTCGTGCAACTTCCCTTCGGCCCACTGCACGCCAAGTTCACGCCAGGTAGCGCCGCGGCGGACAAAACGCCGCAGGGGCTGGGCGTCGAACAGTTCGTTGGAAAACACCACGCAGGGCCCCGTCAGTTCAGCAGCCTCACCCACGCGGACCGTGCGGACCGTGGCGAAGGGGTGGGCCACTCCGGCGAGCACACCGCCGCCGGGCTCGGCCCCGATTTCCACGAACGCATGCTCGCGGGCGCGCGCCTCGCCGCCGAGCAGCGCGGTGCAGGCCGCTGCGATCATTTCCCCGAAAATCGCACCCGAGCTGCTGGCCGTGTAAAAATCAGTGCCCGGGGCATAACCGACCCGGGCGCGTTCTTGCCGATAATAGCCGAGCTGCGGGTGGTAGAGCGCCAGCGCCATGAACTGGGCAAACGTGAGCACTCCGGAAGGGCCGGACTGGGCGAGAAAGGCGGCAGCGAAGGCGGGTGAAGGCGAGGCGGATGATCCCATTTACAAAGTCGATGAGTTGGCCACAGTCCCGGGGATGCTCAAACGCATTCTCGTCATCGCCGCCGGCGTTTTGCTCGGCGCCTTGCTCTCGGTGAGCGCGGCGCGGGTGGCCGCGGCCTGGGGCTTCTGGCCCAACCGCGAACTCGAGCAATCCTCGCGCTACGTCCGCGAGGTACTCGGAGCGGTCAACGATAACTACGTCGATGCAGACCAGGCCGCTTTGCCCAAATTAACCGAGGCAGCCTTACGCGGGATGCTCGATTCGCTCGACCCGCATTCCGAGTACCTGAATGCCCGCGACTATAAAAAGTTGGAGGGGGATATCAGCAGTGAGTTTGGCGGGATCGGCGTTCAGGTCGAAATGCGTCACGGAAAGGTGACGGTCATTGCGCCCATCTCCGGCACTCCCGGGGCCAAGGCGGGCATCCTCCGGGGGGACACCTTTGTCAGTGTGGACGGGCAGAAATTGGAAAAACCCGTTCTCGACGAGGTGATCGGGCGGTTGCGCGGTAAACCCGGAACGCAGGTGCGCATTGGGTTCACCCGGCCTTCCGCCGGCAACGATTACGAGGTCACGATTACCCGCGAACGGATCAAGGTAGAGAGTGTGCGCGAGGTTAGCCTGCGGCCCGACGGCATCGGCTACCTGGAGATCACCCAGTTTGGCGAGCGCACCGGCGAGGAGTTCATCGGGGCGTTAAACACCCTCAACTCCCAGGGCATGCGCGCCCTGATCATCGACCTGCGGGACAACCCCGGCGGACTGCTTACTGCGGCCGTGGAGGTGGTCGAACCGTTTTTTACCAAGGGCGAATTGATCGTTTATACCCAGGGGCGGAAACCGGCGGACCGCGACGAGTACCACGCCGCTGCTGCCGAGGCGCCGCTGACTTTGCCGGTGGCGGTGTTGATCAATGCCGGCAGTGCCAGCGCCGCAGAGATCGTCTCTGGGGCGCTCAAGGACACGCGGCGTGCGGTGGTGGTCGGGGAACGCTCGTTCGGCAAAGGCTCCGTGCAGACAATCCTGCCGCTGCGCCAGGGCGAAGGGCTGCGGCTGACCACCGCGCGTTACTACACCCCGAGCGGCGTGACCTTGCACGAAAAGGGCGTCGCTCCCGACGTTGACGTGGTCATGTCGAGCGTTGAGGACGATAGCGCCCGCATCCAGCGCTCGCGTGACGACGTGGTCGATCCGGCTGACTTCAAGGAACGCTTTAGCATCGAGCGCACGCCGGACCGCCAATTGGACGCCGCCGTTGCGGTGCTTCAGGCCGCCCTCATTTTGGACATCCGGGGAGATCGGCCCGCCGCCGCTCCGGTGGCCGTGAAAACACCATGATTCTTGCCATCGAAAGCTCCTGTGATGAGACCGCCCTGGCGGTGTTCGATCCCGTTCACGGCCTCGTGGGCGAGTGGATTCACAGCCAGATTGCGCTGCATGGCCGCTACGGCGGCGTGGTGCCCGACCTGGCAACCCGCGAGCACCTGCGTAACATCGGGCCCTTGTTGGAGCGGGCTCGCGTGTCGACCGGCTTTGACCGCGTCACCCGCGTCGCGGTGACACAAGGTCCTGGCTTGGCGGGGTGCCTCGCTATCGGCGTGGCTGCGGCGAAATCGATGGCTCTGGCTTGTCGCGTTCCCCTGGTCGGGGTCAATCATTTGCGCGGACATGTGTTCTCGCCGTTTATCGGGGTGCATGCGCTGGCCCCGGCCGAGTTTGCCGCCCGGATGGAGTCCCTGCTGCCGCATCTCGGTCTGGTGGTTTCCGGCGGTAACAGCCTGCTGTTCACTTTGGATCAGGGCCGGCGCATTCAAGTGGTGTCCACGACCAAGGATGACGCTGCGGGCGAGGCCCTCGACAAGGGCGCAAAGCTGCTTGGGCTCGGTTACCCGGGCGGTCCGCTGATCGAAAAACGAGCTCTTCGCGGCAATCCGGCGGCCTATGACTTTCCCCGGGGCATCGGCCCCCGCAGCGACCTTGATTTCAGCTTTTCAGGGCTGAAGACGAGCCTGCGTTATCAGTTGGAAAAGATGACTCCGGCCGAAGTGGAGGCGCGGATGGACGACCTGTGCGCCAGTTATCAGCAGGCGGTGGTCGATGCACTGGTGCGCAAAACCACGCTGGCGTTGGCGCGAGGAGGGTTCCGTAGCTTGGGCTTGTCCGGCGGGGTGGCGAACAACCAGACCTTGCGCGCCGCGCTTGGACGGGTGGCCGAGTCGGGCGGGATTCCGCTGTTGGCGGCGCAACCCAAGCACACCGGCGATAACGCCGGCATGATCGCTTTCGCGGCCTGGGTTGATCCGTCGGTGCAACTGTCCGAGCCTCTTGCGGCGCTTTGCATCGAGCCCGGATTGGCACTGGGCTGAGCCGGTCGCTGCTCCAGAAGAAACTCTGGCCTTGCGCCTTCTAAGGACCAATCCGGATTTTGAGATGGGTATTAGCTCACCGGTTTGAGCCTTATGGCCACCCGCCAGACCGGGAGCGCCTACCGGGACGGCGGATTCGCTTCGATAGGTGACGTTAAGGAACCGGCGGCCGGCATAGATTTAAATCGGCCTTGATATTGCGGTGCAGACTGGACGTTCACGCTCCTTTTTCGAGCCGCTGATCATTCAGCTCCGGGTTAGCGCGCAAAAAAGGCCGCCTTCGAGGGCGGCCTTTTTGGGCATACGGGTGATCTTGGCGCCGGTTTAGATGCTGTCGATGTAACGGCCGATCGATTTGACGGTGTAATTCTCCTCTGAGGTACCGATCTTCACCTTGACGCTGTCGCCGACCTTTTTGCCGAGAAGGCCTAGACCGAGCGGAGTCTTGTAGGCGAGGATGTTTTTCTCGGGATCGCTGTCCCAAGCGCCCAGCAGGGTGTACTTGGCGATCTTCTTCGTGGAGGCCACCGTGACCTCGATCACGCTGCCCACGCTGACTTGCTCGGGAGTGGCCTCCTTGAAGTCGGTGATACGGGCGCGGCTGAGTTCCTTCTCCAGCTGGGATTTTTGCGCCATCAGGATGGTTTGGTCCTGTTTGGCCATCTTGTATTCGGAGTTCTCCTTCAAGTCACCATGCTCGCGAGCGGTGGCGATGGCTTTGGAGTTTTCCGGAATCCTCTTGGAGACGATCATCTCATACTCGACTCGCTTGGCTTCGTAGCTCTCGCGAGAAACGAGGATCTGTTCCTCGTTGGACTCGGCTTCCTTGGCTACGATCGACTGGATCCCGGGGAAGATTTTGATGAAACGGGCCAGCAACGACTTCTTGGTCAGTTCCTCGAAGCCCTGATTGAGCATGAGGGCGTTGGCCAAGTCGCGTGCGGTTTCGGGGTCGGCGGTCGAAAGCAGATCGGCGATCAGGTCGGTATCCTCGGAAAGGATGTCACCGAGCGGGATGCGGCGGGCGCTGGCGGCCTGGAGTGCTTCGTAGTCGATCGCGAAGAACACCGCGCTGAGCAGGCGAGGGGTGATTAGGTCGTTGAGCAGCTTGGCGAATTTCTTCGAGTGGCGGTTTTTGACGATCCAGAGGAGGACGGGCGCACGCAGGTTCTGTTCGATCTGCCAGCGCTTTAGAGAGGCTGCCAACTCATCGGAGTGACCGTGCTCGACGAGGAAGTTAATGCACTCGGTGGTGAATTTACCCTGCGAGGTCTTGAGCAGCGTGAAAGCTGCATCGCGGTACTCGGTGGGGTGAGTGTTCTTCACCAGATCAAGGAATCGGCTCTGGAACTGTACTGGGATTTTCTCGGCGATGGAGACCAAGTCACGCACGTTGGCGATCAGCTCAGCCTGAGAGGGAACCAAGGTGGACGGTTCGACCCCGACCTGACGAGCGAGGGCATCACGCACGAAGGCACCATAGAGGCGCTCCGCGGTGTCGAGTTGGTTGGATTCTTTAACCGACTCGGAGAGGCCGTTGAGAATGGCGTTGAGGTCACCCTTGACCTCCTTGGAGCCGGAGGCTGCAACCAGATCTTCGGCCAAGGCGATGCGGCGACGGGCCGACCGTGTGGCGTTGAACTGCTCGATGATTTCGTCTTCCGCAGAGACGGGAACTTCGCGTAACACGTAGCACTCGGTCTTTTTGGCGGGGACTGCGATGCGGGGGTCCTTGGCGATGGCCTTTTTAGCGGTGGACCACCACTTCTTAAATTTTTCTTCGCCGACCACTTGGGCCATGGTGATCTCAATCTCGATCGCGGTGGCTGCGTTGTTGGGGTAGGCCTTGAGTCCCTCGACCAACAGTTGGGCCGGATCTTCGGCAATCAATTTGGTTATGACTGCGGACTCCGTTTGTTTGCGCACCAGGAGGTGGTTGGCTGGGAGTATTTGGAGCGTTCCAATGCAAAAGGCCGGATCCATCGGGTGGGCCTTCTTGTTGTGGAAATCGATGATGAGCTTTTGGGAAGTCTCGTCATAGGACTTGATCTGGCCGAAACCCCAACTGCGATGGATGCCATAGGAACCGGGTTCCATGGCTTCGAGTTGGGCTTTGGATGCCTTGAGCAGGGGATTTTTGGCGATGAGCGCAGAGACGGCTTCCGAGTTCATAAATAGGTTATTCGAGTCGTGAATTGGTGAGTAGAACGGATGAGACGCAGATCTGTCAATCAGCGGGTTTAGCGGGGGGCGCTGCGGTTGGCCCAAAAACGGCCTGCTGAGGGCAGCGGGCCGAAGCTAGCTAAGCGGGAGGGCCTATCAGGGCTGGGGAGCTAGCTCTTTTTTGAGTTTATCCACCTTTGGCTTGATCACGTAGACGCAATAACCCGCCTGGGGGTTTTTGGCGAAGTAGTCCTGGTGGTAATCCTCGGCCGGCCAGAAGCGGGTCAGTGGTACGATTTCGGTGGTGAGCGGCTGGGTGAAGGTGGCGGCGGCCTGGTCGCGCGCTTTCTCCGCGGCGGTTTTTTGCACCTCGTTGGCGTAGAGAATAATTGAGCGATACTGGCTGCCGTGGTCGTTGCCCTGGCCACCCACCTGCGTGGGGTTGTGAACCCTCCAGAAAAAGCTGAGCAGCTCCTCGAGGGTGATCTCGTGCGGGTTATAGTCGATTTTGACCACCTCGGCATGCCCGCTCTCGCCACGGCCGATTTGGGCGTAGGTTGGGTTTTCCGTGGTGCCCCCGGCGTAGCCGCAGGTGACGGCGGTTACCCCCGCCTTAAGTTTGTAGGTGGCGTCCAAGCACCAAAAACACCCGCCGCCCAGCACCAGCGAATCGGCGCGAGCGGCGGGTGCGGCCAGTTGGGTTAGGCAGAGGGCGGCAAATAGGAGGGGCGTGCGCATGGGATGGGCGGCTTAGGGCTTAACCGTCGGCGGGGGCGTAGTGGGGGGGGCGGCGGGAGTTTTGTGCTTCGCGAGCCAAGCTTCATAGTCCTTGCGCGGCATGAACCGAATCGAGGCAGAGTTGATGCAGTAGCGTTTGCCTGTGGGCGGGGGGCCATCGGGGAAAACGTGGCCGAGGTGGCCGCCGTCGTTGGCCACATGGACCTCGGTACGGCTCATACCGTAGCTCACATCGGTCTGCTCTTTAATAAAAAGGGGCTCGATCGGACGGGTAAAGCTGGGCCAACCAGTGCCGCTGTCGAACTTGTCGGCGCTGTCAAAAAGCGGGGTGTCGCTGCAAATCGAAAAATAGACCCCGTCCTCGTGGTGATTCCAGTAGGTGTTCGAAAAAGGCGGTTCGGTGCCCTGTTGGCGGGCGACTTTGTACTGAATGGGGGTGAGCAACTGTTTCCATTCGGCCTCGGTGCGTTGCACGGCGGTTGTAGACATGTCGATGATCACCTTGGAAGGCAGCCCGCAGGCGGAAACGCCGGTTGAGGCGTTGGGTGTGGTGGTGGTCGGATCGAGGTGGGTCATGGTGTTCAGAGCGAAAAGATGCGCGGCCAGCATCGGGGCGCCAAGGACAAGCGTGGAGAATTTCATGGAGGGAATGAGAGGGGCGGGCCGCGGGTTTGTTCCCGTCTGAGGGAGGGCTCGCCACCGACCGCGCCAAGCTGGAGGGGCAACGCGAGAAGGCAAATCCGACCGCTTGGCTTCGGGCTTGCAAGCGGGGCGCGCGCCCCGAGCTTGTTGCCACATGACTAAACCTTTTAAACCCAGCGGGCCGGTGGATGCTTGGACGCTCTCCGCGGAATTG
>JBILBW010000163.1:0-5186 GCA_044353465.1 Rariglobus sp.
CCGGCACCGGGAAAACCGCCGCCTTTGCCCTGCCGATATTGAATCGGCTCGGCCCCCACCGCACTTCGGGCCCCCGCGTCCTCATTCTTGAGCCCACCCGCGAACTCGCCATCCAGGTCGAACAGGCCTTCCTCGCGCTGGGTAAATTCACTGATTTCACCTCGGTGGTCCTCCATGGGGGCGTAACCGTTGGGCCGCAACGCAACGCCCTGCGCGCCGGGGTCGATGTGGTCATCGCCACCACCGGCCGTCTGCGCGAGTTCCTCGACACCAAACTGCTCCAACTCGACTCGATCGAGGTCCTTGTGCTCGACGAGGTCGATCGCATGTTGGACATGGGCTTCATCGAGGACGTGAAGGCGATCGTCAAACAGTGCCCGGTGCAGCGGCAAACCCTGCTGTTTTCGGCCACCTTGCCGCCGAAGCTGGCCGAAGTGGCCCGTTTCGCGCTTCGCGAGCCCCAGCGCATCGCCATCGCCAGCACCCAGCCGGTGACGGATTCGGTTAACCACGCTATCCACGCGGTACTCGATCATCAGAAAATCGCGCTGCTGCTGGAGCTGCTTAAGCGCGACGATTTTAAGAGCGTGATCATCTTTGCGCGCACCCGCCGCGGCGCGGATTCACTCGCCCACCAGCTGCGGCTGGAAAACCTGCCGGTGGGCGTGATCCATGCCGAGCGCAGCCAGTCCGAGCGCGTGGCCGCGCTGGAGGGGTTCCGCAAAGGCAAGTACGACATACTGGTGGCCACTGACATCGCGGCGCGCGGCATCGACGTGGCCGGGATTTCCCACGTGATCAACTTCGATGTGCCCCAACACCCCGAGGACTACGTGCACCGGATTGGCCGCACCGGCCGGGCCCAGGAAAAGGGCGATGCCGTGATGCTGGCGACCCCCCAAGAAGCCAACGACGTGGTGGCGATTGAGAAGTTCATCGGCCAGAAAATCCCCCTGCTCAAGCTCGAGGGCTTTGGGTATGAAGGCGGGGAACCGCCACGGATTGATGCGAGCAATGCCCAGGCCAGCGCCCCGCGCCGCGCCGGTCAGCAACGCCTCGGAGCCGGCGGCCAGCGCAAGGGAGAGCGCGGCAAAAACCAGAGTTTTGATGCCAGCGGCAAGCCCTTTGGTGGCGGCCACCCGACCTGGCACTCCAAGGGCAAACCCGGTGCGCACTGGCGCGACCGCAAGGGGCGCTAAGGCTAGAGCCTGTCATGAACTCAAAGATGTGTAGAGTGGTGGGTGAAAACCGAACCATGACGAAGTTACTAGACTGATTTGAGTGACGGGGATGTCCCTGCCGTCGTTAAAAGATCTGGATGGATGGTGGTATATAAAGAGTGGCTTCAGGGGTTTGTGGTTTGAAAAAGAGCAATATTGCTCGGGGAGGTTTGAAGGGGCGCAGCCCCTCTAACTCCTGAACCGATCGGATTGAGGAGGAGGGTATTGACCAACTTGGTGAGATCGGAGTGTCCCTTGATGCGATGGAATCCGCTCTCGACGTGTAGCAGGGAGGTGGCGCTCCAGTGCGAAATTTGGTCGGTCTGGGCTCGCCAGCGGGTGACTTTGGCTGTCTGTCCTCGGTAGTTACGCATGAGGGTTTAGATGACGTTGGTGGACCGCACGCTGAGATGAAGCGTGCGGTTCTTCGACACTTTCAGTGGGTGAAAAGCCAAACAACGAACGAGGAAACAGATGGGTGTCACAGAGCCTAGCCGGACGCAGCGCGGCAGCGCGAAGATGGCCTATCCAGCAGGATTGGCCCCAACGGGGGGTGACTGAGGCGGGTGCCCCTGTGGGCGGCCGAAGGAACAACGCCGACACAGAGAGCACCGAGTTCGATCCGCAGCAGTAGGAAAATCGTTAATATCAATACGCGGAAGGAGTAAGGAGCCCAGACGGAAGGGAGTTCGAATGCTTCAGAACCAACGAAGTCTATGAGGTCTTCATGTCTTCAAACTCTGTTTCGGCGCTCCGGCTGCTCTGTGATACACTCCGGCGGTCTGTTTTTCTACCTCGCAATACAGCCGCCGAATCATCGGCTGGGCCATGGGGCCAAGCATGGAAACATCCCAGCCATTGGCCGCACTGAATATGGCGCTTCGGCAACGTCGGCCAGTCGGCCAGGTGCTGCACCATTCCGGCCGCGGATGCCAATACGCCAGCGCAACCTATCTGCAGGCTCTGGCTGCGAACGACTGCATCGCGTCTATGAGTCGCAAGAGTAACTGCTATGACAACGCCACGATGGAATCGTTTTGGAGTACGCTTAAACACGAGCTGGTTTATCGCCTCAAGTTCATGACCAGAAATGAGGCCACCACCGCAATTTTTCGATTACATCGAGGGCTTTTATAACCGAACCCGCCTCCACTCAGCCCTCGGCTTTAAAAGCCCCCCTCGACTACGAATCTTCCCTCAACTAACTAAACTACCAACAGCTCAACGCGTGTCCGCTTTATCGGGGGAAGCTCATCTAAGACCTCAGCCGCCGTGGAGGACCTGGTGGGCGAGGTCCTTGCACCCCTTCAAGTCGAGTTTCCCGGAGCCCAACACCGGGATCTGCCCCACCCGCACCACCAGTTTGGGTACCCACAGGTTGGGCAGGCCGGCGCTCGTCAACTTTTCCCTCACCCGTTCGGCGGTTAACTCCTCGCTGGTGGTGAGCAGGACCAGTTGTTCGCCCTTGCTCGCGTCGGCCACCCCGATCACCACCAGAGCGTAGCCGTCCTCTTGGTTGAGCATGAACGCCTCCAGCAGCGCCTGCTCCACCGTGCCGTGGGGCACCATCTCGCCGGCGATTTTGGAAAACCGCGACAGGCGGCCTTCGATGAACAGAAAGCCGTCTTCGTCAAAGCGCCCCAAATCACCGGTCAGGTACCAGCCGTCGTGAAAGACCGCCGCGGTTTTCCGCGGATCATTCAGATAACCGCTAAACAAGTTGGCGCCGCGAAACGCCACCACCCCGGTCGCGCCCAAAGGCAGTTCCGCCAGCGTCTCGGGATGAAACACCCGGGCGCTCATGCCTGCCATCATCCGCCCAACCGACCCGAGGCGCTGGCCCTGTTGCTCCACGGCCGTTTCGGTAGCAAGCAGCGGGTTGGGTTGGTTGACGTTGGTCGCTGGCGAGGCCTCGGTCATGCCGTAGCCTTGCAACACCCCGAGGTGAAACTTGCCCAAAAAGCCCTCGTAGAGATCCGGCGGCAGCCGCTCCGCCCCCGAAACGAGAATCTCCAGCGAACGCAGATCGGCCGGCTGCGCTTTCTTTAGCAAGGGACGCATAAAGGTCGGTGCGCCCACCATCACGCTGACCGCCTCCTCGCGGATCGCGTCGATGATCTTTTGGGTTTCCAGCGGGCTGGGCACGGTGACCGAGCGGCAGCCACGCAGCAGCGGATACCACATGTTCACGGTGAAGCCGAAACTGTGAAAAACAGGCAGGCAGCTCATCAGCACCGCCGAGGAGGGAAACAGCGAGAGGGTGGAAAACTGCCAGCAGTTGGCCAAAATGTTGCGATGGCTCAGGACCACGCCCTTCGGCTCGCCCGAGGTGCCGCTGGTGAAGAGCAGCCCCGCCTCCTCACGGTCGCCCCGCGCCGGCAAACGCAGCAACCAGGGCAGGCACTGGTTGGGCAACACCCAGGCGGCCACCAGCCAAGGCACGAACGCACGTTTGCCCCCCAGTTGCTGAAACACCGCGGTCAGATCCAGGGTCGCCGCCGGCCAGGGAAACCCAGGGACTTTGGCCCGCATCGCCTCGGCTGTGAGGAGGGTTTTTACCCCGGACAGGCGCAGGCTCGCCTCGATGGCGGCGCGCCCGGCGGTGAAATTGAGGTTCACCGGGACTTTGCCCGCGCAGAGCACCGCCAGATTGGCGATGGTCGCCCCGGCTCCGGGGGGCAGTACAATCCCCACCCGCCGCTCCGGGACCGTTCGGCGCAGGTGTAGGGAGAGCGCGGCGGCGGCCGCGAAGAGTTGAGCGGCGGTGAGTTCGCGGCGGGCGGCGGTGCGATCGACCATGACGATCGCGCGCGGATTGCGGCCGAGGCGGCGAACGATTTCGGCGCCGAGGTTGCGTTTCAACTGGGGGCGCTCGTCGTAGGCGGCGCAGCCCATATCCAAGAGCGCATGGCGCACCACCCCTGCCTGGGCCTTATCGGCGGCAATCGGCTCGCCCCAGGCCACACACACCGCGGAGCGCATCAGCCGCGGCGATTTAAACAAGTATTTATTGTCTGAAAAGGAGAACACCGAGCCCCACAAGCCGTCGTGGGCCACCGGAATAACCGGCACCCCCGCCTTGCGCGCCATCAACTCAAAACCGCGCTCCAACTTCATCAGTTGGCCGGTGCGCGAAATCCCCCCTTCGGGAAAAACCAGGACGAGCTCGCCGGCCTGGAGGGCCTGGGTGACGCGGCGCACCGTTTCCAGTGCGCTGGTCGGGGAAACCGGGATCGTGCCGGTGACCCGGAAAACCATGCGGTAAAACCAACTCTTTTGGAGGAAAACCTCATGGCCGACGTAGCGGATCGGCCGGGGGCAGGCGACCTGCAGGACGACGACGTCCATGTAAGACAGGTGGTTGGCCACAATCAGCGCCCCGCCTGCGGCCGGCACCCGCTCGGCGTTGAGGACGCGGATCCGGTAGAGCAACCGGCAGAACACGGTCACCGGCCAGCCTAACCAAACCGGTACATGCGCCTGGGGGAAAAAAACGTTAGCGGCCATAGAATGAAAAGTGTTAAGGCGACCCGAGGGGCAAAGCAAGGGCCGGCCCGTCCGGCGACCACCCCGGTGCCACGAGCGCACACCAACCGGGGTTTAGGCCCGCAACAGGGTGCGCAGGGTGGCGCAGGCGGCGGCGTTGCCGGCGACAAACTGAATGCGCTCCATTTTCAGGTTAAACTCCTTCAGGGGGAACTGTTCGCCGTTAAGAAACTGCACCTGCCCGCCGCCCGCCCAGACCAGCGGCACCGCTGCGGCGATGTCCCAGATGCGCACGTTGTGGTCGACGGTGGCGTCGAGCAGACCGGCCGCGACATAGGCAACGTGCAAAGTGCTGCTGCCCAGCCCGCGCAGCTTGAAGTTTTCCACCAAGGCAGTGGCGTGATGCGCGTAGGCTTTGTCGTAAGGGCTGTGAAATCCGAGCATGCTTTGGCTGTCCGGCGGGGTGGTTTTAACCAGCGC
>JBILBW010000164.1:0-5097 GCA_044353465.1 Rariglobus sp.
CAAGCCATGGAGAAAGTCGCTCAAATCGCCGCCTTACTGGGTCGGTTTTATGCATCCTCCGAGCCTGCATGCCCACGCTTTAATTGCTACACTTATTTGCTGACAAGCCCATAGCGGATTTATTAACGCACGACCTGACCCAAGACGGGTTAACCGAGCTCGCCCGCCTGTGTTCCGAGGTGGCCGTGAGTGCCCCGCCCTTGCGGGAAGCCTTGGAGGAACTAGAGAACGGTTTTGAGGAACTGGGAAACGCACTGAGCCCGGTGGCTCCAGCCAGCGAGAGCCGATGAGAAAATGAGCGGTTTCACCCGTGGGTCGGTGACCGACTTTGAGCCCGGTGATGGGCGCATTTCCCAAGCCCTAAAATGGACGATCAAGCGGGATACCAACGGTTAAGGCAGCGAGCTGCCCTTGGCTAAATCGCCCATTGGTTGCGCCGGCCGTTAAGCCTGCCCGGCGGCCGGCTTTTTAACGAAGCGGTTTTCGGTCCCCGCGACCAGGCGCTGGATGTTGGCGCGGTGGAGCACGATCACAAAAAACCCGATGGCCACCGCCAGCCACGCCACCAGCGCGGGCTCTTTGAGTAAAAAGGCCGCCAGCGGAATCGCTGCCGCGGCGACAATCGAAGCCAGGGAAACGTAGCGGGACGCGTAAAACGTCACCAACCACACCGCGAGGGCAATCAGCGTCACCACCGGCATGAGGACCACAAAACCGCCGGCGGAGGTGGCCACGCCTTTGCCGCCCTTGAAGCGGGTGAAGCAGGAAAACCCGTGGCCGACCACCGCGCAGAGCAGCCCGACCACCGCCACCGGGATCACCGTTTCCGGGGTGAGCACTTTGAGGTTGGCGATGAAGATCGTCCAAGTGGTTTCCTGGTGGGCGGCGGTAGCCACGGCGGAAATGGAGGAGGCCGCGCTCTTGTAGGCGGCCCATTGCGCGAATAGCAGCGGCCAACCGGCCGCCGCGGCGCCCTTGAGCGCATCGAGGGCGAACACGGTGTTGCCGGCCCGTTTGCCCAGCACCCGCTTCACGTTGGTCGCGCCCGGGCTTTTGCTGCCGTGCTCGAAGATGTTAATCCCATAGGCCCGCGCCACGATGTAGCCGAAGGGAATGGCCCCAAACAGGTAGCCGACAACCGCGGCGATGGTCAGAGGGATGAACATGGTAAAAAAAGAGGCAGAAAAACGCTGGTTGGCGATGGGTGAGATCGCCCCGCAGCGGGCTCCTACCTTAGGGCTGCACTTAAAGCTGAATGAACTTGGCCTGTTTGATCGCCGGGTTGCTCTTGATTTCGTTACGGGCGGCCTCGCTGGGCTCGGTGTCCACGCGCACCACCATGTAGGCCGTGCCACCGGGAGTCAGGCGGCTCAGCGACATGTCCGCGATGTTAACCTTGTCCTTGCCAAGCAGGGTACCGACGGCGCCCACCATGCCGGGCTGGTCGATGTTTTCCAGCACCAGGAGTTTGCCTTCGGCAGCGACCTCGACCTCGCGGCCGTTGATGCCGACGATACGCGGTTCGTTGGTCTTGCCGATCAGGGTGCCGGAAGCCGAGAAGACCTCGCCGGCGGCGTTGATGGCCTCGACGGTGATCAACTCGGAGTAGTCGCAAGCGACGTTGCTGCTGAGCACGTCGGCTTGGATGCCGAGGCGTTGCAGTACGAACGGCGCATTGACGGTGTTAACGTCCTCGCTGATGCGGCGGAGGAAGCCGCGCTCGATCGAGCGGGTGATGGCGTTGGCATCGATTTCGACGATCTTGCCGGCGTAGGTGATACGCAGGGTGGCGATCTGGGCGGGGGCGATCTGCTGGACGAGGGTGCCGAGCTTGGTGCCGAGATCGATGTAGGGGGCGAGCATCTTGGCGGTGGCGGCGTCAACCGAGGGCAGGTTAACCGCGTTGCGCACTGCGCCGCTGATGAGCAGGTCGGCGATCTGTTCGGCGACCTCGATGCCGACGGCTTCCTGGGCCTCGCTGGTGGAGGCGCCGAGGTGGGGGGTGAGCACGACGTTGGGCAGCGAGCGCAGTTCGCTGTCCTTGGCGAGGGGCTCTTCCTCGAACACGTCGAGGCCGGCGGCGGCGACTTTGCCCGACTTGAGCGCGGCGATCAGGGCGGTTTCCTTAATGATACCACCGCGGGCGCAATTGAAGATGCGCAGGCCCTTCTTGCACTTCTCGAAGGCGCCCTCGTCGATCATGTGGTGGGTGTCGTCGGTCATCGGCATGTGAACCGTGATGTAATCCGACTGGGTGAGCAGTTCGTCGAGGCTGACCGATTCGACCTGCATGGCCTTGGCGCGGGCGGGAGCGAGGTAGGGATCGTAAGCGAGCACGCGCATACCGAAGGCCTGGGCGCGCTTGGCGACTTCGCCACCAATGCGGCCGAAGCCGACCACGCCGATCGTCTTCTTAAAAAGCTCGATGCCGCTGAAGCTCTTGCGGTCCCATTGGCCGGCCTTCATGGAGGCGGCGGCTTGGGCGACAGGCCGCGCGCCGCAGAGAATATGGGTGAAGGTGAGTTCGGCGGTGGCGATGGTATTGCCGGCCGGGGTGTTCATGACCACGACGCCACGCTCGGTGGCGGCATCGACGTCGACGTTGTCCACACCGACGCCGGCGCGGCCCACGACCTTCAAGAGCGGCGCGGCTTCCAGGATGGCGCGGGTGATTTTGGTCTCAGAGCGCACGGCGATGGCGTGCACGTCTTTGACCAAAGCGAGGACCTGCTCCTGGGTGGAGCCATAGGCCTCTATGACTTCAAAGCCCGGCTGCTGGCGCAGGTAGGCAACTCCCTTAGGTGAGATCTTGTCGGCGACGAGGATTTTCATGGGAAAATAGCTCGTAAGGGAAAAGCCCCCCGCCCCCGCAAGCAAGGAAAAGCTTAGCCTTCATTTGCCTCGGCCAAAACCGCGGCCGCATCCAGCACGCCGGCCTTTGCCCATTCGGTTTTAATCCATAACTCGTTGTTCATAAATAAACCCGGCACCAAGTGTCACCTAATAGGTGACACTGGGCGCCGGGTTGACGGACGGGCGCGGCCTCCGGACTCGCCATGAGGAGCGGCGCCCGCCATCGAGTCGGCATGGCCAACGCGCGCTTAGTTCAACAAATCCAATTCATCACTGAGGTGGACAAGTTAAAGGAGGTCTTCCGCCAAACCCTGCTCACCCAGAGCCGGCGCCAAGAGAACGACGCGGAGCATTCCTGGCACCTTTGCCTGATGGTGTTGGTGCTGGCCGAACACGCCAATACCCCGAACCTCGACGTGTTAAAGGTCCTCAAAATGCTGCTCATCCACGATCTCGTGGAAATCGATGCCGGCGACACTTTCGCCTACTCCACATCGCAACAAGCCGACCAGCACGCCCGTGAGGCTATCGCAGCCGAACGGATCTTCGGCCTGCTCCCCATCGATCAAGCCGCCGAGTTCCGCGGCCTTTGGGACGAATTCGAGGCGCGGGCCACCCCGGAGGCCAGATTCGCCGGCGCGCTCGATCGCTTTCAGCCGATGCTGCAAAACTGCCTGACCGAGGGCGTCGCCTGGCGCCAAAACGGCGTGACCAGCGACCGGGTCATCGCGCGCGGCCAGCAGATCGCCGAGGGAGCCGCCGCCGTTTGGGAACACGCCGCCGAGTTGATTGCCGGCGCCGTCCGCGCCGGGCACCTGCCGGCGTAGTGTGGATGGGCGCGCAGCGACGGAGTGGGTTCGGTTGGCGCCTGCCTCCAGCCCGGCGTTAACTCAAGTCGCGCAATGACCCGAAATCGGGGTCGTTGAGGCGCTTGTAGGTGCGCACGATCATGCCATCGGTGAGCCCGGCCAGCCAATCGCAGATCCGCCGGGCCTTGCCGTCGACGGTCGTTTCCACCTCGACCAGCCGACCGACCCGCGGCGGCAGGATGTTGATCACCCGGTTGCCCTTTTCCACATAGTTGCGCCAGCACGACGACCAGAGGCTGAAGAGTACGTTGCGCGCCTTGTGTTCGATCTGCTGGAGCTGCGGGCTTTCGAAAATGATGTCGTTGGCCATCTGCTTGTAAAACTGCGCCTCGCGCAAGGCGGCTGGGGCGACCACCAACTCGAAGGCGTAGCGGTGGGTTTGGCCCGCCATAAAATTGCGCTGCGGCCGCAGCCGGCAGGCGGTGATAAACGCGCCGATTTTTTCGGAGAACACCGCTTCCAACCGGTCGCCGCGAATCGCGTTAATCAGGGTTTCCAGGTGTTGCTGGCCCTCCGCATCGACGCCCGCCCCGGCCGCCCAACTCTCAATCCGGTCGCTGGTAAGGAAACCCGCCTTGGCTCCGTCCACCACGTCGTTGAGCGAATAGGCGGCATCGTCGGCCCAGTCCATAATCTGGCACTCCACGCTCTTGAACGCGTTCAACTGCTCGCCGGCGTGCAACCCCGCCGGGATGGCCGCCCCCCCGAACACAAAATCACGGTAAATCACCTGGGGGTCGTAGAGAAAATGATTGCGCGGGGGCTGGGCGAATTCGCCGTGGAGTTTTTTGTACTTCAAGACCCCGTCGAGCAGCGCGCGGGAGGGCTGCATGCCGCGCACCCGGGCCTCGTCCTGATACAGCGTTTCGGTGAGCAAATGCAGGGTCTGGGCGTTGCCCTCAAACCCGCCGTGCGGCTTCATCAACTCCTGCAAGGTGCGCTCGCCCGAGTGGCCGAACGGCGGGTGGCCGAGATCGTGCGAGAGGCAGACCGCCTCTACCAAGTCGCCATCAATATAAAAATCCGGCCCAAGCGGCCCGCCCTGGGTGCGCAGGTAATGGCAAATCGAACGGCCGATCTGGGCAACCTCCATGGAGTGGGTCAGCCGGGTCCGGTAGAAATCGTATTCACCCGACAAAAACACCTGGGTCTTCGACTGGAGTTTGCGGAAGGCGTGGGCGTGAATGACCCGGTCGCGGTCAACCTGGAAAGCGGTACGGTAGTCGGCTTTGCGGGCGCCGCCCCAAACTTCTTCGTCAAAGGCGCTGTAAAAGCGGTTGCTCATTCGGGGTAAACAAAGGGCCCCTGTCGGCGGGAGCGATCCAAAGCGTAAAACCGGGACCGACTGGGCCGGACGGCCCCACGATCCGCCTGG
>JBILBW010000004.1:0-50694 GCA_044353465.1 Rariglobus sp.
AGTGGCCGCCAAGGCCCGTGAATCAGGTTTGGGGCTCCTCCAACTTCCGTGCGTGCACCCCGTAGGTTGCAATCTTCGCGTTGTCGGAACGAGCGGTGATAAATTGCCGCAGAGCGCGCTCCATCATCCGTGAACATCAGGGCCCCTCAGGGATTAACGGGGAGCTAATCCCAGCTCCTGTGCGTTCCGTCTCCCCGGTGGCAAAGTAGCGGGCAAAAAAAGTCGGGTTGCTGTCGATCAGCGGATCGATCCGGAAACCCGACCAAACTCTCGACTCCACCGGATGCCTGCATCCGGTGGAGCCCATCAATGGCTCAGTGGCCGAGCATCCACGGCCGGTTACCTTGACGGGGAGCGTGCAAGGCGGGCGTGCCGTCGGGCTTGCGGGCGGCTTTGCGTTTGCTCGGCTTGCAGCCGCAGCCCGTGCCGCAGTTGTGGCCCGTGCGACTGTCGCTGACCCGCGGCTCGTACCGGCTGCGCTCGTTAATGGCGTGGGCCTTGCGGGTGTTGGAGTTCATCACCGCCAGGTTGGGTGCGGACACGACCCGGCGCGCCACGCGCCGGCAGTCGGGACACGCAGTCGGCGTGTTGCGGTCGTCCATGAGGTGGAAACTCATGAACGGGCCGCACGCCTTACACTCGTAGTTATAAAGTGGCATGGGGAGGTTGCCGCGGCTTTAGGGCGTGCTGGTCCGGGCCAGGTCCGCAGTCCCTTGGATGTGTTTGGTCGGACCGTTGGCGTTGGGCATGATGTCGAACGCGAAGATCTCGGTGGGCAGGTACAGGGTGGCGCAGGCGTTGGGAATATCCACGATGCCGCTGATGTGGCCTTCCACCGGAGCAGTACCGAGGATCGCGTAGGCCTGCTCGCCGGTGTAGCCGAACTTCTTCATGTACTCGATGGCGTTAAGGCAGGCGCGGCGGTAGGCGATCGTGGCGTCGAGGTAGTGCTGCGTGCCGCTCTCGTCGACGGAGATACCCTGGAAGATGAGGTGGCGCGTGTAGTTCGGCTCCACCGGGCTGGGCTGGAAGATCGGGTTAACGATGCCGTACTTGCGCATGCCGTCCTTGATGATGTTAACCCGCAGATCGAGGTAGCCGGCCATTTCGATCGCGCCGCAGAAGGTGATCTCGCCGTCGCCCTGCGAGAAGTGGATGTCGCCCATCGAAAGGCCGCCGCCTTTGACGTACACCGGGAAATAAACCTTGGAGCCACGGCTGAGGTTTTTGATGTCGCAATTACCGCCGTGTTCACGGGGCGGGACGGTGCGGGCGCCTTCCATGGCGGCACGCTTGGCGGCGTCGCCCTTCATGCGGCCCATGTGCGCGGTCTCGGCGTAAGGCAGGGTGCATAGCGGGGGCGTGCGGTTGGGATCGGTGGCGAACAGAGCGGCTTCACGCTTGTTCCAGATGTCTAGCAGCTCGCGCGAGGGCAAACAACCGATCAGGCCCGGGTGGATGATGCCCGCGAACTCGACGCCAGGAATGTGGCGGGAGTTGGCGTACACGCCGCTGAAGTTCCAACACGCCTTGCGCGCCTCGGGGTAGTGCTCGTCGAGGAAGCCGCCGCCGTTCTTTTTGTCGAACAACCCGGTGAAACCCCAGGCCGAGTCAGGGAGCACGCCGACGTCGAGCAGGTCGACCACCAGCAAATCGCCGGGCTCGGCACCTTCCACGCCGATCGGCCCGCTCAGGTAATGCACCTTGGTGAGGTCGACGTCACGGATGTCGTTGGCGCTGTCGTTGTCGAAAATCTGGCCGCCGGTCCAGTCCACGCACTCGACGCGGAACTCGTCGCCCGGCTTCACGTAGGCGACCATCGGCAGGTCAGGGTGCCAGCGATTATGGATGCAATCCTGCTGGGTGGGCGGGGTGTTCAGATCGATTTTGATGAGCGTTTTAGCCATGTTGGTTTTCTGGATTTCTTTAAGGATACAGTGGAGTGGGATGCGGTGGGAAAAGGAGGGCGCCGGGCTGGAACCCGAGCGGTGTGGGGAGGCGTTAGACGGCGAGGAGTTTTTTCACCTTGTCGGCGTCGAGCTCGGAGCGGCTGGCCTCGTGGACAAAGCGGCCCCGCTCGATGACGATGGCGCGGTCGCAGGCGTCCATCATGAAGCTGACCACCTGCTCGGTGACCAAGATGGAGATTTTGCGCATCCGGCGGATTTCCCGCAGGGCTCGGGCAATGTCCTTGATGATCGAGGGTTGGATGCCCTCGGTGGGCTCATCGAGGATCAGCACCTTGGGGTTGGTCATGAGAGCGCGGGCGATGGCCAGCTGCTGCTGCTGGCCGCCGGAGAGATTGCCGCCCTTGCGCTTGCGCATTTCGTGGAGGACCGGGAACAGCGTGTAGATCTCGTCGAAGGTGGACTGCTCCACCTCGCCGCGCGCCCCGGTCATCATGTTCTCCACCACCGTGAGGTAGGGGAAAATCATCCGGCCCTGAGGCACAAAGGCGATGCCCTGGCGCACCCGCTCGAAGGAAGGTTCGTCTTGCAACTCCACCTCGTCGACCTGGATGCGCCCCGACTTGGACGGGTGCATGCCGACGAGGGCCTTGAGCAGGGTGCTTTTGCCCATGCCGTTTCGGCCCATGATCGCCAAAATCTCCTCGTTGCCGACCGTGAACGACACGTCCTGGATCACGCGACTCAGCCCGTAGCCCACCTGAAGATTGGAAACAGTTAACATGTTTTTTTGGGTTAGTGGCCGAGGTACACTTCGATGACTTTGGGATTGTGCTGAACCTGCTCCATGGAGCCCTCGGCGAGAATTTTACCGAGGTGAAGCACGGTGACGCGGTGGGCGATTCGGGAGACGAATTCCATATCGTGTTCGATGATGATAATCGCCCGGCCCTTGCTGATGCGGTTGAGCAAGGCTGCGGTCTGCTCGCGTTCAGCAGGGCTCATGCCGGCCACCGGTTCATCGAGCATAATCAGCTCCGGCTCCTGCATAAGCAGCATGCCGATCTCAAGCCACTGCTTTTGGCCGTGGCTCAAAATCGCGCCCTCGGCGTCGAGCAGGTGATCGAGGTAAATCTCCTTGGCGACCTCTTTGATCCGCGCGACCACATCGGGCGAGCGCTTGAAGGCGAGGCACCCCAAAACCCCGCGCCCGCTCGGGTAGGAAACCTCCAGGTTTTCATACACCGTGAGGTTTTCGTAGATCGAAGGGGTTTGGAACTTACGCCCCACGCCCTCGCGGACGATCTCGTGCTCGGACAGGCCGATCAGCTCCTTGTCGTTGAATTTGACGCTGCCGGCAGTCGGATGGGTTTTGCCGCAGATGAGGTCGAGCACGGTGGTTTTACCGGCGCCGTTGGGGCCGATGATCACGCGCAGCTCGTCTTTCTCGACATAGAGGTTGAGACCGTCGACGGCCTTAAACCCATCGAACGAAACCGTAAGATCTTCGATGTAGAGGATAAATTCTTTGGGGGCGCTCATGGTGTGGTGCTGGTTTCAGTTTCCAAGGTGGCGGGAACGATGACCTCGGCCGCTGGAGCGGGAGTGGGGGCCAGGGCTGGGGCTTTGCGGCGGGCGGCGACCCAGCGGGAGGCCTGGTTGGTCAAATTCTGCCAGATGCCGGCAATGCCGTTGGGGAACAGCACGACCACCGCGATGAACAGGCCGCCCATCATGAAAAGCCAAAGTTGGGGGAAGTTTTCCGAGAAGAGGCTTTTTCCGGTATTCACCAGGAGGGCGCCGTAAACCGCGCCGTAGAGAGAGAGTTTTCCGCCTACCGCCGTGAAGATCACCATCTCGATCGAGGGCACGATGCCCACCAGCGACGGCGAGATGAAGCCGACCTGGAGAACGAAGAGGGCCCCGCCGATCCCGCTGAGTGCGGCCGCTAGGCTGAAGATAAACACCTTGAAGGCCGACACGTCGTAACCGGAGAAGCGCACCCGGTCCTCGCGGTCGCGCATGGCGAGGAGGATTTTGCCCATCTTGCCCGAGAGCATCCACTGGAGTAGCAGGATGACGCCGATCAACAGCAGGCAGGTGGTGAAGTAGAGTACGTATTGGGCCTGCTGCGAGCGGATGTCGTGGCCGAGAAGGGTCCGTAAATCAGTGATGCCGTTGCGCCCGCCGGTGTAGCCCTGGTTACCGTCGATTGCCAGGGAGACAATCAGGGCCACCGCCTGGGTGATGACCGCAAAGTACACTCCGCCCACTCGGCGTTTGAACATGGCCAGACCGATAACGAAGGCCAACAAGGCCGGCACCACCAAGACCGCCGCGGAGGCAAAGGGGAAACTGTGAAACGGCTCCCAGAACGCCGGCAGGGCCTTAAGCTGATTCCAGTCCATGAAGTCGGGGATTCCCGGTGTGGACTGGATCTTGGTGCTGATCGGGTCGGAAGCCTCCAACTTGAGGAACATCGCCATACAGTAACCGCCCAGGCCGAAGAACACCCCCTGGCCCAGACTGAGCACGCCGGCCTTGCCCCAAAGCAAGACCAAGCCGACCCCGACAAACGCGTAGGTGAGGTATTTGCCCACCAGATTAAGCCGGAAGATGTCCAGCGAGAGCGGCAAAATCGCCAAAAGGATCAGCGCGAGCACGGCCAAACTGGTGAGCCCGTGTTTTCCCCCAAATACCCGATCGAATAAAGTTTTCATGGCGTTGGATTAAGAGCGTACCTTGTTCGCGAAGAGTCCCTTGGGCCGAATCATCAGGATGACGACGATGGTCATCAGCACGGCGACCTTGCCCATGGTGCCTTCAAGGAAGAACTCGAAGATCGACTGGGCCTGGGCGATGCCGAAGGCCGAGGCGATCGTGCCGAGCAGGCTGGCGGTGCCGCCGAAGACTACGACGAGGAAGGTATCCACAATATAACGTGAGCCGCTGTCCGGCCCGGTGGAGCCGATGGTGGTGAAGGCGGCCCCGGCCACCCCGGCGATGCCGCACCCGAGGGCGAAGGTCAGGCGATCGACCCAGCGTGTGTTGATGCCGACCGCGCCGCTCATGTTGCGGTTTTGGACGGTGGCGCGCATGCGCAGACCAAGCCGCGAGCGGTACATGAACAGCCAGACACCGCCGGTGAGGGCGAGAGTGAGGGCCATCACAAACACGCCGTTAATCGGGATGTCGATCGAGGCCGAGGGTTTGAACGAACCCATCAGCCAATCGGGCAGGGTGGGCGTGACCTCGCGCGCACCAAAGATTGTGCGGAACAGCTGCTGCATGATCAGGCTCAGGCCCCAGGTCGCCAGCAGAGTGTCAAGCGGGCGCTTGTAGAGGAAACGGATCAGGGACCACTCGACAAACAAACCGGCCAGCGCCGAGGCGAGGAAGGCGGCCACAATGGCGACGAGAAAGTAAACCGGGATCAGGGCGGGCGCGTAGTTGTGCGCCAGTTGGGAGCAGAGATAAACGGTGTAGGCGCCGAGGGCCATAAACTCGCCGTGGGCGAGGTTAACGACTCCCATTTGCCCAAAAATGATGGCGAGGCCCAGAGCCATGAGCAGCAGAACGCTGAACAGGCTGAACCCGGCAAAACTCTGCATGGCCGTAATCGACCACAATTCGGAAGCGGTGTATTGACCCATGTGACTAAAAAGGCGTTTGGCTAAAGCGTGCTGGCGGAGAGAAGAAACCCGCCGACCACCGCAAAGCGGAAGGCGGGTTGACTGAGCTGCGTAGGCTCAATCGGCTTATTGATAGCCCTTGGGGAACGGATCCGGCTCGATCAGAGCGGACTCATAGAGGACCTTGACCTGACCGTCGGTCTTCCACTGGCCGATGCGGAGTTTGCTCCACAGGTGATGATTCGGGTGGAGTTTGACGTAGCCCTCGGGGGCCGTGGTGAGCTCCAAATCAGGGGAGGCGGCGACCACCTTATCGACATCGAAGCTGCCGGCCTTTTCGACAGCGGCCTTCCACAACCATGGCCCGAGATAACCGGCCTGGGTGACGTCACCGATGACCGACTTATCGCCGTACTTGGCCTTGAAGGCTTTGACGAAGGCGAGGTTGTTCGCGTTGTCGAGCGACTGGAAGTACTTCATCGCCGAGTAGAACCCGACAAGGTTTTCACCGCCGATGCCGAGAGCTTCATCCTCGGTCACCGAGATGGTGATCAGAGTGGTGTTTTCACCGGTGATGCCGGCGGCCTTGAGCTGCTTGTAGAAGGAGACGTTACTGCCGCCCACGATGATGGCGTAGATGACGTCAGGTTTCTTCAGTTTGATCTTGTTGATCAGGGAGCCGAACTGGGTGTGGCCCAACGCGTAGAACTCCTCGCCGACCACCTTGCCACCGAGTTTGTTTTCGATGTGCTTGCGGGCGATCTTGGCGGAGGTGCGCGGCCAGATGTAGTCGGAGCCGATCAGGTAGAACGTCTTCGCGCCCTTTTCCTTGGCGATCCAATCCAAGCCGGCGAGGATCTGCTGGGTGGCCTCTTGGCCGGTGTAGATCACGTTCTTGGACTGCTCGAGGCCCTCGTAGAAGGTCGGGTAGTAAAGAAGACCGTTCTCCTTTTCGAACACTGGCAGCACGGCTTTGCGTGAGGCCGAAGTCCAGCAACCGAACACCGTGGCCACCTTGTCGTTGACGAGGAGCTTTTTGGCTTTCTCGGCGAACGTCGGCCAGTCGCTGGCGCCATCCTCGGGGATGACCTTGATCTGGCGGCCGAGCACGCCGCCCATCGCGTTGATCTGGTCGATGGCCAGCTGCTCGGCTTGGATCGAGCCGGTTTCACTGATCGCCATCGTGCCGGTGGCAGAATGCAGCTGGCCGACCGTCACGGTGGTGTCGGTGATGGCCAAGCCGGTGGTGTTAACAGTGGCGGTCGGGTAATCGGCTGCCTGCAGCGACAAGCTAGTCGCCAACATGAGACCCGGTAGTGCACGCCTTAGCGTGTGGAGTGGAGCGAACATTTTCTGTTGAGACGTGGTCATGGTTATTTGCTGCTTTTGGTTATCCCGTGTGAGCGGGTAAAGAGGACGCTGGTCACGGCTGAAGGCGTGAAGAGCTACCGCCCGCGATTTTTAGCAGCGGGTGTGCCAGCCGTTTTAAACCCCCGGTTAATTCAATGGTGAAAATAATGCACAGGCCCATGACTTGAATTCATGGCAAGGATACGAAAACGATGGATTTAAAATCCGGGTTGGACCCTGGCCTGCTGTAAGGGCTGCCGCGCTCGCGCCATGAAACCTTACCTTGAAAGCCACCATCTCAACGTGTTCGTCACCCTGGCTCGCACCCTGAACATGAGTGCGGCGGCAAAGGAGCTCGGTTTGACGCCCTCAGCGATCAGCCATGCGCTGAAGGTTTTGGAGGCGGATTTGGGCCAGCGGGTGTTTGAGCGCAGCCCCCAGCGGATGGAGCTACTGGCGCCAGGCCAGGTTTTGCTGAGCGATGCGGTGGCGATTCTCCAGCAGCTGCAGGCCCTGCGCACGAAAGTCGAGAGCGGGAGTGGCAAACCGGAAGACGCCATCCGGCTGGGGGCCCCGTTCATCGTTTTGCCGTTTTTTAAGCAGGAGATCCTCCATCGCTTTCAGGCTCATTTTCCGGCCTGCAACGTGCAGGTGGCTGCCTGCGACACGGCGACCGGAGTGCTCGGATTGGCTGAAGGCCGCCTCGATCTGGCGATCATCACTGAACCGCCACGCAACCCAGGTGTGGATGTGTTGTTTTTGGGAGAGGACGAACTCAGCCTCGTCGTGCACCCGCGGCACGACTGGGCGGTTAAAAGTTGGGTCTCCTTCGCCGAGGTGCGGGAGCGCCTGAGGAACGTGCCGTATTGCGGGGGCGAAACCCTCAGCTGGATTCAGGCCGTGACGCCGCAAGACCCCGCCGTCGCTTCAACCCTAAGAGAGGTTGCGCGCGAAGAGGCCCTGGTTGGTCTGCTCAACCAGACCATTGAGGGGGCAATTTTGCCCCGTTGGCTCGTGGCCGAACAAATCGAATGCGGTCAACTCACCCAATTGCAGCTGGGTCGCCGCACCACCAGCCGCCGGTGGTTGTTGGCGACCCGGAAACATCACCCGCTGGGTTCAGCCGAGTCCCATTTGCTCGGGCTTTGCAGGGCCAACCTGCGTGAATTACTGCGCGGTTAACTCGGTCCCCGCCGCGGTGGGAGCCAACTTTCGCTCGTGCAGCCAGGCGAAGATCACCGGCGTCACCACCAGGATATGCACCAGCGAGGACAACATGCCGCCGATCACCGGGGCGGCGATCGGTTGCATCACCTCGGCTCCCGTGCGCGTGCTCCAGAAAATCGGCAAAAGCGACGCCACCGTGGTCGCCACCGTCATCACCTTCGGCCGCAGCCTCAGGCGGGCGCCGGTTTTGATCGCGGTGATCAGCTCGGGGCGGGTCAGCTCGCGGCCGAGTTGTTTGCGCAGCGCCACCACTGATTCCTCCAGGTAAACCACCATGACTACGCCGGTCTGAATCGCGGTGCCAAACAGCGCGATGTAGCCGACCCACACCGCGACGCTGAAGTTAAAGCCTAGAATTGCCTGCAAAATCACCCCGCCGGTCAGTGCGAAGGGGACCGCCAAAATCACGTGGGCCGCCTCCGGCACGCTGCGAAAGGTCATCACCAGCAGGATAAAGATAATTAAAATAACCCCCGGAAACACGTAGGCCAGGGTCTGCCTGGCGCGCAGCTGGTGCTCGTATTGCCCGGAATACTCGATGGTCATACCCGGCCCAAGTGTCACCTTATGGGTGACACTTTGTTTGATCTCATCGACGAAGCCGCCGAGGTCGCGGCCTTGGACGTTGGCCTGGACGAAGACCCGCAGGCGGCCGTTTTCACTCTGGATTTCGCTCGGGCCGATCACCCGTTTGATGTCGGCGACTTGGCGCAACGGCAGCAGCGGGCCGGAGGGCGTCGGGATCAACAGATCGCCTAATTTTTCCATGTCGTCGCGGTCGGCCCGGTCGAGGCGTACCTGGATCGGCCAACGCTCGCGCCCTTTGATCGTGGTGGTCGCTACGCTGCCGCCGAGGCCGGTTTCGACGTACTTGAACACGTCGGCCACCCGCAGGCCGTAACGGGCCATCAAGTCGCGGCGGGCGATAATTTCCAGGTAAGGCTTTCCTTGAACGCGCGAAGGAGCCACGCCGGTGGCGCCCGGGATTTGGTTAATCACCTTTTCGATTTCGAAGGCCTTTGCCTGAAGCGCGTCCACGTCGTTGCCGAAAAGCTTTACGCCGACCTGGGCGCGGATCCCGGTGCTGGTCATGAGCACACGATTCTCGATCGGCTGGAGAAAACCGGGAACGTAACCGGGGACCTGGGTCAGGCGATCTGTCAGCTCGGCAAGGATCTGGTCCTTGGTCACCCCGGCGCGCCACTGGGACGGCGGTTTGAGCAGGATGGTGGTTTCAATCATCTCGACGGGCGCCGGGTCAGTGGCGGTGTCGGCCCGGCCGAGTTTACCGGCGACCGAGGCGACTTCGGGGTGGGCGGCGATGATTTTGTCCTGCCAGCTCATGATGCGTTTCACTTCTGTGAGTGAGGTGGACGGCAGCAGCACCGGCATGAAAAGCAGCGAGCCTTCCTCCAGCGTCGGCATGAATTCGCTGCCAAAGCCGCCGGTGTGGCGGGCGATCTGCAGCGGGAGTTTTGCGTTGAGCGCTTTGGGCAGGCCGAAGGCGATAAGGCTGGCGGCCGCGAGCAGAGTGGCGGCGAGCGCGAGTACGGTTTTGCGGTGGATCAGCGCCCAGTCGAGGGTGGGTTCGTAGACCTTAAGCAAGCCCTTCATCAGCCAGTTTTGGCTCTCGGGTTTGAATGGCCCGCGCACCAGCCAGGTGCAGAACACGGGCACCGCCGTGATCGCCAGTAGCACCGCACCGAGCAGCGCGAACGATTTGGTGTAGGCGAGCGGGTGGAAGAGTTTGCCCTCTTGTCCGGAGAGCATGAACACCGGCACAAAGGCCAGGATGATGACCATCATCGAAAAGAACATCGGCCGGCCCACCTGGGTCGCCGCGTCGAGGGTGTGTTGAAACACTTCGGGGGGCGTCAGGCGCCGGCGCAGTTCTTCCTCGGCGCGTTCGCAGTGGCGGATGACGTTTTCGGTCATGACAATGCCGGCATCCACCAGCACGCCGATCGAGATGGCGATGCCGGTCAGTGACATGATGTGCGAGGGGATGCCGAATTCCTTCATCAGGATAAACGCGATGAGGATCGAGGCGGGCAGAGGCAGCGTGACGATCAGGATGCTGCGGAAGTGAAACAGGAATAAAATGTGGGCGAGCGTCACCAGGATGATCTCCTCCCAGAGCGCGTGTTTGAGGGTGTCGAGGGCGCGGTCGATCAGGTCGCTACGGTCGTAAAACGGCGCGACCGTCACACCGGCGGGCAGCCCCGAGGCGAGCGCGGTGAGGCGGGTTTTGACATCCTGGATCACCTTATGGGCGTTCTCGCCGTAACGCATGACGACGATGCCGCCGACCACTTCCCGGCCGTCCACATCGAGCGCCCCTCTGCGGAAATCGCCGCCGATGCTGACCGAGGCGACGTCGCGCAGATAAAGCGGCGTGCCACCGCGCGGCATGAGCGGGAGGTTTTCCAAATCGGCCGGCGAAGTGACCAAGCCGACGCCGCGCACGATGAACTCGGTGCCGTTTTCCTCTAACGTTTTACCGCCGACGTTGGCGTTGGAGGCGGCGACCGCGTCCATGACTTCGCCAAGCGGCACGCCGAATTGCTTCGACTTTAGCGACGAGACTTCGATCTGGTATTGGCGGGTGAAGCCGCCAATCGAAGCGACTTCGGCCACCCCGGGGACGGAGGCGAGTTGGTAACGGACAAAGGTGTCCTGAAGCGCCCGCAACGAGCCGAGGTCCTGTTTTCCGGAAGAATCTTTTAAGTAATACTGGTAGATCCAGCCGAGCCCGGTGGCGTCGGGGCCGAGGCGGGCGACGATCCCGCTGGGCAGGAGTTCGCCAAGGGAATTGAGCCGTTCGAGGACGCGGGTGCGGGCGAAGTAGTTATCGACGTTGTCGCCAAAAATGACGGTCAAAAAGGAGAACCCGAACATCGAGGTGGCCCGCACGGTTTTGACCCCGGCCAGTCCCTGGAGCGAAACGGAGAGCGGGTAGGTGATCTGGTCTTCTACTTCCTGGGGCGAACGACCGGGCCAGTCAGCGTAGACGATGACCTGGTTTTCGGACAGGTCGGGAATGGCGTCGACCGGCACGGTGCGCAGGGCGACCACGCCCCAAGCGCACAGGCCGACGAGTGCAGCCACCACAAGGAAGCGGTTGTGCAGGGACCAGCGGATGATGAAGGCGATCATGGGAGCTGGGAGCTGAGAGCTAGGAGCTAGGAGCTGAGAGCTTGGAGTTGAGAGCTAGAAGCTGGGAGCTGGATTAGGGGGCTTGGGGCGGTGAGGGGTCTTGAGCGGAGTGCGCCACCTGGGCCTGGGCGTCGATCAGGAGCGCTCCCTGTGTGACGACTTTGTCGCCCTCATCGAGACCGCCGAGAACCTCGTAGGCGTCGTCGCCGGCACGGCCGAGTTTCACCGAACGGGGCTCGTAGCCGCCGCCACCTTGGTCCAAGTAAACCACCGGCTCGTGCTGGGTGAACAGCACCGCGCTGCGCTGCACCACCAGAACGGCGGGCGCCTCGCCGATCACGTTCGCCGTGGCGGTCTGGCGGTGGCGCAGGCGGCGGTCGGCGTTGTCCAAAACCACCCGAACCTTGGCGGTGCGGGTCATTTCGTTGAGGTTGGGGTCGATGAAGTCGATCTGCCCGCTCAGGGTTTCGCCGGGCAGCGACGGCACGTTTACCTCGACACGGCTGCCCGCCCGCAGCGCCGGAAAGTCCGCCTCGTAGGCGTCAAAGTTGAACCACATCTTCGAGAAATCCCCGATGGCAAAAAGCATGTCGCCGGCCTTCACGTAGCCGCCCTCGTAGGCGGTGGTGCCGCGCTGGACGACGGTGCCGGTCTTGGTCGCCAAAATCTCGGTGTCGCGGGGGATTTCGGCCGGGGTGGCGAGCACGTCGATCTGCCCATCGAGTAGACCTAGGCGGCGGAGTTTTTCGCGGGCCGGGGCGAGTAGCGGCGAATCGGGCGCGGCGGTGGCTAAGGCGTGGAATTCCTGCCGCGCGGTAAGCAGGTCGGGGCTGTAAACGACGGCGAGCGGTTGGCCTTCGGTCACCTCGACCCCGGTGGTGTGAACGAAGAGTTTTTGGATGCGGGCGTCGGTGTAACTGGCAAGGTACCGGTGGCGGCTTTCGTCGTCGTCGATGACGCCGCTCACCCGCAGGGTGCGGCTGAGCGGGGCGCGCCGCACCTCGGCGGTTTGCACGCCGATCACGGAGAGGGTGGTGGCGGCGAGCGTGATGATGTTCGCCTCGGTGGCAAAGCCGGCTTCGCCCTCGTAAACCGGGGCCAGGTTCATGCCGCAGATGGTGCATTTCCCGGGCTGGTCCGACTTGATCCACGGGTGCATCGGCGACTGGTAGAATTTGATTTTGCGCGCCGCCGGGGCGCCGGTGCCGGGCGCCGCCTGGCCCGTGTTCGCGCTCAGAGCCAGCGGGTGGCGGGCGGCGTAGTAGCCGGTGCCGCCGGCGACGGCCGCAACAATAACGAAGGCGAATAAAGCGGAGGCTTTCATGGTTGGACGTCCTCGCGGGTGAGGAAGCAGAGCTCGGCGGTGGCGAGGGCTTGTTCGGCGCGGGCGGTGGCAAACTGGAGTTCGGTTTCGAGCGTCATGCGCTGGGCGGCAAACACCGAGGGCAGGGTGGCGCGGCCGGTTTCGTAGTCGCGGCGTGCGGAGTCGGCGTAAGCGCGAGACAGCGGCAAGATTTCGTCCTGGTAACGCTTCACCTGGGTGAAACTGGCCGAGGCGCGGGCGTGGGCGGCGGCGACCCTGCCGGCGATTTCGGCTTCGCTGGCGTCGGCCTCGGCCCGGGCGGCGGTGATGCGGCTGCGCGCCTCGACCAGCTCGGCGCGGGTGCGGCCGGGGTTGGCCCACGGCACCGAAAACGAAATGCCGGTGTCGTAACTGCTCAGGACCTGGCCGGAGTTGTTCATCTGCCGGGCGGTGAAGGAAACCTCCGGGTCGATCGCGCGGTTTTTGCGGACGACCGCGAGCCTGGCGCGGGCGGCGTCGAGTTCGCGAAGGGCGACGGTGATCTCCGGGCTCATGACGCGGGCGCGGGCCACAGCGTCGGCTAGCGCCAGCGCCGGCAGGACGGGTTCCGGCAGGGCGAGCGGGGCGATGCCGGTCTCGACCGGCCGGAGCATCAGGGCGTTGAGCTCGGCGACTTCCTGGATTCGTTGGCTGGTCAGCTCGGTTCGCTCACCGTCGGTTTTAATCAGGTCGGTTTCGAGCGTGAGCAGATCCATCTGGGTGCGCTGGCCGGTTTCGTAGGCTTGGCGGGCGAGGGCGCGCGACTGCACCAGGTTGTCGTGGAGGCGGGTGTTAAGGGCGAGGCGCTCGTCGGTGGCGGCCAGACGGGTGAAGGCGAGGCGGGCTTGGTTGAACAGCATCCACTCCCGGCGGCGGCCCTGGGCGAAAACCACCGCGCTTTCGGCGGTGGCGGCCTGGCCACGTAGGCGGGCGCGGCCGCTGAGGGGAAGCTCCTGGGAAACGGTGGCCTCCAACTCGGAGTAGTTAGCAAGGCTAGTGTTGTCGCGTTTGACGTCGAAGCCGAGGCGTGGGTCCGCCCAGGCTTTGTCCACGTCGACCCGGGCGCGGGCGGCTTCGGTGGAGGCGCGGGCGGCGGCGAGGCCCGGGTGGTGGTCGCGGATGGCGGCCAACACCTGAGGGAGGGTGAGCGGGGCGGGGGTATTTTCGCTGGTGGTGGCCGTGGTGGCCGTGGCGAAAAGGGAGCCGCCGCCCAGCAGCAAGGCGAGGGCGGCGCGGCGCAGGAGGGTGGGGGCGGGAGCGGTCATGGTGGCTGGGCCGGTGGGCGACTCGCGGCGCGCGCCGGGACTGAAGCAACGCTCAAGCCCCAACCTCTCAGCTCCAACGTTCAACCGGCGCAGGCGCGGTTGGTGTTGGGCTTTGAGGGTTTCAGGGCCAAAGGTTGGGCGCTGGTCAGGACGTCGGGTTTATTTTTTTGCGGCCTCGGCCGCGGCAGCGTCCAGTTTGGCCAGGTATTTGGCCGGGTCCTTCTTGAATTTGCCGATGCACTGTTTGCAGCAGAATTTTACCAAGCGGTCCGGTTTTCCCTCCTGTTTGTAAATAAAATCGAGGGGCTCACCCATTTCGGTGAGACCCTCGCCGGAGACCACGCAGGTGGTCAGGGGGTAGGGGGCGGTAGATTTATCGGTCGCATTGAGCCCGGCGGAACTGAGAGCGAGGAGGAGCAAGGCGTTAAGGAATGGTTTCATGCGCAGGGTGTTACGGTGGGGGAAGCCGCCCCCCTTTGGTGAATTTCCCTTGAACTCACGCTCGAGGCCACGACGGGCCCGCAATAAGGCGGTAGCTTCGGGCGTGAGCCTGGGGTGTTTCCCTACCTTCGTGGCAGGCGGCAGGTTGCGCCTCGACACGCAGCGGTGGGCGCGGGCACTTTTACGGCCCGTCCCGTCCCCCATGCCACGCCCCTTATTAACGCGGCTCGCACGCTGGTGTTTGACAGCGAGCTCGCTGCCGGCGGCGGAGCTTTTTGCTCAAGCCCCGGGCGCAATCGTGGACGCAGTGGCGCAGGCTGGCCCGAGCAGCCTTTGGGTGGCCCCGGTGTTGGGCTTGCTGGCGTTGGGCGGACCCCTTGCCTGGTGGCGCCTGCGGCGGTTGCAACGGCAGGCCGACCGGCAGACGCAGGCCCTCCACGCTTCGGAAACGCGCCTGCGCAACCTCTTTGACCAGGCCCCGGTGGCGATGGTGGAGACCGATTTTTCACGCGCGGTCACCTGGCTGGACGCACTGCGGCGGGAAGGGGTGACCGACCTGGACGCCTATTTGGCGGCGGATCCGGCGGTGGTGCTGGCCCCGTTTGGGCAGGTGCGGGTGGTCGACGCCAACCGCGCTGCGTTGCGCCTGGCCGGGGTGGAAAGTGTCGCGTTTTACGCGGCCAGCCTCGCCGGCGAACCCAGCGCGGAGCAGCTGGCGACGTTTGTCGCGCAGTTGAAGACGCTTTGGGCCGGGGGCAGCGAGATGACCCGCGAGCTCGGTTATCGGGGCGTCAATCAGCAGCCGGGCCACAGTCTCATGCATTGGAGTGCGCCCCGGGTCGACGGCCGGCCCGATTACAGCCGGGTGCAGGTGGCGTTCACTGACCTGAGTGTCCTGCGGGCGGTCGAGGGTAAACTCCAGGATGTCGAGGACCGCTGGCGGCTGACCGTCATGGGTATCAATGCCGGCATCTGGGAGTTTGATTTCGCCAGCAAGGAGACCTTCGTTTCGAAGCGCTGGCAGGAGATTCTCGGCTACGGCAAACACGAGCGGGTCAATCCGGACGAGGATTTCTGGCCCCGGATCCATCCGGATGAGGTTCAGGAGGTGCAGCGGAAATTGCAGGATTATCTGGCAGGGCGCACCCCCTGCTACTCCGCCGAGTTCCGCATGCGCTGCAAGGACGGTAACTATAAATGGATCCGCTCGCGGGGCATGGCCTTGTTCGACCTTGAGGGCAAACCGATCCGCATGGTCGGTTCGCACACGGATATCGATAATCGCAAGCGGGCCGAGGATCTGGTGCGCGCCTCCGAGGAGCGTTACCGGGTGCTCTTTGAAAATTCGCCGGTGGCGGTGATCGAATACGATCTGCTGGGGTTAAGAGCCTGGTTCGGCCGTTTGCAGGCCGAGGGCGTTAAGGATTTCGACGCCTACGCCGAGTCCCACCCCGAAGTCTTCGAGCAGATGCTCAATGGCCTGGTGGTGGTCGGAGCCAACCGCGAGACCTTCCGCTTGGTCGGCGCCACCAACAAGATTCAGGCGATGGCCTTGCTGGCCCGCATCATCACCCCCGACGTGGCCAGGGCCCGGCGGGAACTCTGCCGGGCGCTCTGGGAGGGGCGCACCTTCCTAGAGGGCGAGATGCAGATTAACGCGATCGACGGCACGCCGCGCCGGTTGTTTTACCGCTGGTGGGTGCCCTTTTTTGGCGGAGAGCCGAGTTATGACTTAACTCAGGTCGTTTTGGTGGACGTTACCGCGATCAAGCGCACCGAGGAGGCGTTGGCCACCGAACGGGAACGCCTGGCCGTGACCCTGCGGGCCATGACCGAGGCGGTCATCACCACCGATGTGCACGGTCGCGTGCTGTTTTTGAACGAGGCGGCCAGTGAGTTGACCGGCTGGACGGCCGCCGCCGCGATGGGCGAAACCGTGGAGGCGGTTTGCGTGCTGCGCGATTCCAAGAGCCAGCAGGTGTTCCTCCCCCTGGCCGCTGCGGCGCTCGCCACGCCCCAGGTGGTCGATCTGCCCGCGCAGACTACTTTGTTTAACCGCCAGGGTGCGTCTCGGCTGGTGGAGGGGCGTTGCGCGCCCATCCAAGGGCCGGATGGCCAGGCCAAAGGCGCGGTGTTGGTGTTGCGCGATGTGACCGAGCGCGCCCGGTTGGAGGGGGAGGTCCTGCGCGCCTCGAAGCTCGAGTCGGTGGGCATTCTCGCCGGCGGCATCGCCCACGATTTCAACAACCTGCTCACGGTGGTGATGGGCAACATCACCCTGGCCATGCTTGACGTGCAGGTCATGGCGGCCGTCGGGCGCTGGTTGCAGAACGCCGAGGTCGGGGTCATGCGGGCGCGCGACCTCACCCAGCAATTGCTCACCTTTGCCCGCGGCGGAGAACCGGTCCGCGCCGCCGTCAACCTGGCGGCTGTGATCGAGGAGGCGGCCCATTTCTCCCTGCACGGCTCTACCGTGCGCAGCGAGTTCACCGTCGCCGCGGATTTGTGGGCGGCCGACGTGGACCGGGGCCAAGTCGGCCAAGTGATCCAAAACCTGGTGATTAACGCGGTGCAGGCCATGCCCAACGGCGGGGTCATCCGGGTGAACATGGCCAACCAACCCCTGGGCCCGGGCTCCATCGCGCAACTCGCGGCGGGCGACTTTCTCTGCATTACCCTGAGCGACACCGGCGAGGGCATTCAGCCCGAAAACCTGGCGCACATTTTCGAGCCCTATTTCACCACCAAGAAATCCGGTCACGGGCTGGGCTTGGCGATGGTTTATTCGATCATCCGCCGCCACGGCGGTCACATCGAGATGGAATCCGAGTTGGGCCGCGGCACCTGCTTCCGGTTTTGGTTGCCGGCGATCCATGAACGGGTCGCGCCCGTCGAGGAGTTGGCAGTTACCCCGCCCCGGTCCGCCTCGGGGCGAATCCTGTTCATGGACGATGAGGCGCCCATCCGTCAGCTGGGGGAGGTGCTGCTCCAACGGCTTGGATTTAAGGTCGTGCTCAGCGCCGACGGCGAGGAGGCGATCGCCCTCTACCGCGCGGCGCTCGCCGGGCCGGAGCCGTTTGACTTGGTGATCATGGATTTGACCGTACCCGGAGGCATGGGGGGGCGGGACGCCATGCTCGAGCTGCGGCGGCTGGATCCGGGGGTTAAAGGCTTGGTTTCCAGTGGTTACTCCAGCGACCCGGTCCTGGCCAATTTCCGTGCCCATGGTTTCTCTGGCATGGTGTCCAAACCCTACCGATTAACCGACCTGGCCAAGGCAGTCCGCGCCGTGCTGGAGGCGCCCACGGTCTAGTGGGCCAGTGCTTCCCGGCTTCACCGACCCGGGGGGGCTTGGCGTGAAAACCCTGAAAACAGAGCGACCCCAGGCAGCGAAGCGACGGGCCGCTCTTCCCCCTTGCCTTCGAACCCAACCGGGCGGGTTAGGGCGATTGGGGTAGGATCGGTGCGATGCGCGCTTGGTGGTTGAAGTAGTGGTCGCTCAGCACCGGGTGCAGAGCGTAGAGGCGCTCCAGCAGCGTGGCGAGAAGGTCTCCGAGTTTGGCCGCGGCCGGATCCCCCGGGCTCGCGGGGTCGCTGAAGTGCCGGGTCAGGCGCATTGAGGCGATAAACTGCAGGGTTTCGGCCAGCGCCGCCACCATCGGGTTGTCGCCGGGTTCACGCAGGTCCTGGTGGATCGAGTCCAGGCTGGTTTTGATCTGATGGAGATTGTGTAAAATGCTGCGGGGCGCGTCGGGTTGTTGCAAAAACAGCTCGGCCACCCGGAGCGGTTGGCTGCGGGTTTGATAGAGCCGGCGGTAGGCGTCCTGCGAGCCGAGCATGCGCAGGAGGGCGGACAACTCGGGGTTGTCGCGGTAGGGCGTTCGCGTCGCTGCGGGTCCGGCGGGAATGGCCGGGTCCTTGGTGGCCGAGTCGAGCGCGCCGAGCACGTGGCGCAGGGCGCTGCAGGTCATGGTGGCCCGCTCCAGGTGCATGCCCATGCGGAGGAAATGCCAGCCGGCGTCCTGGATCATGGTGCGCTCGGCCAGACCGATGATGGCGTTCACCTCGGTGAGTACGGCTTGCACGGCCTGGGTGGGTAGCGAGGGGTCGCGCCCGCTGTTCACGCCCGTGCGTCGGCTGGCGGCGGGCTGGAGTTTGCGCAGATCGCCGAGCCGCAGGTGCAGCCGCCGCAACGTGCTCCAGACCTCGGGGCTGACGTAGTCGCGCAGTTGCCTGGCGTTTTCCACCGCCCAACCCACTGAGGAGTAAATGGAACTGGAGTTGGCCGTGTCCAGCGACATGCGCCACATCAGGTCGGTGGACAACGAGGCCTGGGGGTTGGCCCGGGCGCTGATCTTATGGTCGGTGTGGCCGGTGGCTTCGAGCAGGCCTCGCCAGATGGGCAGCCAGCGGCGCCGGTCCCGGGCGGAAATCTCCTCCAGGGCCACGTCCTCGAGGATCGACAGCATCCGCGCGGTCGCTTCGGCCCGCTCCAGGTAGCGGCCCAACCAGAACAGGTTTTCGGCGGCGCGGGAACCGAGGGTGTGGGTCTGGACGCCGCCCGTGGGCGTTTCGTGATCCCGGCTGTCGCCGGGGTTGGCCCGGGTGTCGATGAGCACCACGGTGTCGGCGGTCTTACCGATCCGGGCCGGGCTGGGGTCTGCGGAGCTAATCTGGACCAGGCCGCCGGGGAAAACTGAGAAGCGCTTGCCTTGGCAGAGCACGAAGGCGCTCAAGCGGGCCGGGGCGGCGTTGCGTGGGCCGGGGCTGACCGGCAGGACCTGCAGGCGCGGCCGGGCCACGAAAGCGTGGGGGTTGGCGCGCACGAGTGGCGCCAGGCCGTCGGGGCCGAGCAGGGCGACGGGCGGGGCGGCAGGGTGGGGGGTGGAGGAAAGCCAGTCGCCATGGCGCGGATCGTGGGTGGGCAGGATGCGCAGCTCCTCGCGGTGCTCGAGGATGTAGTCGAGGTGGTCCGTGTCGCCGCAGGTGAAGGTGGGCACCGAGCCGAGCAGGGGTTTTTCTCCGAGATAGAAGCGCAGGAGACGCGCCGCGTAGGCGTTGAGGGCCCGGCTTTCGGCCACGCCCGTACCGATCGCGTTGGCGATCGCCACCCGGCCCGAGCGAATGCATTGAAGCAGGCCGGGGATGCCCGCGTTTTCCCGGTCGGTGGAGAAAACCACCGGGTCAATGTGGGCGTCGTGCAGCCGGCGGTAGATCACGTCGACCCGTTCGAGGCCGGCGATGGTCTTGAAATACACCCGGTTATCAAGGACGAGGAGGTCGTCGCCGCGGGCCAGCGGCAGGCCCATCTTGCGCGCGAGAAAACTGTGCTCCGAATAGAACGGATCGTGGGGACCGGCGGTCAGCACCACGATGGAAGGCGCGCTGACGTTTTCGGGGGCGAGGGCGCGGAGGTGATCGAGCAGTTGCAGCGGAAAATTGATCACGCTGTGGAAGTCGGGCAGGCCGCTGTAGAGGTCGGTGGCCTCCTGGGTCATGAAGCGGCGGTTTTGCACCGCATAACTCAGTCCGATCGGGGTGTTCGTATGGACGTCGTCGAACAGCCAGCCCTCGGCGGTTTTGACCAAGTCGAAGCGGAGCAGGGTCGCGGGGTTTTGGCGGGTGGGCTCCAGACCAAGACAGGGGCGCCGGTAGTAGGGATTGGCCAGAATCAGATCGGGAGGGACAATCCCTTGGTGGAGCGCCTGTTGGCCGCCATAGGTGTCGACTAGCAGGGCGTTAATGTAATGGGCGCGCTGGCGTAGGGCGGCTTCGAGCAGCTCCCACTCCGTCGAGTCGATCACCAGGGGCGTCGGTTCCAGTTCCCAGAAGGGCTGGCCCGGGCTGCCGGCGGCCTGGCCAAAGTCGGTCAGCCCCGCATCGCGGATCGAGGCACGCAGCCGCGTACGCATCGGGCGGAGTTGCGCGGGGTGGAGGGTGGGAAATGGCGACGACCGGCTGGGCATGAAAGGCTGCCCGAATCAAACAGAGGGGCAGGTGAGCGGCGCAAGCACGTCGTTTGCCCGATCCGGGGGGGGGGGCGCCGGCCTGCGAGCAGGCCGGGCTCCGTCTGCTTCCGGGGGCGCTCCCATCGACGAAGGACTCCAGCGAGAGAAAAAAAGCGGCATAAGCGGACGTGCAAACAACTGTCAGTCAATTGCCTAATGGCCTTGATTGTGCCTGCCGAAACGCTGCCGGTGACTGCTGCCTAGGAGGCTTTCCCGCACAGACCTCGGATCAGCGAGAGTGCCAGTGGCGCCCAATTCACGAGATTATTGCGCAGATTTTTCAGGCGAGGGGCCATGTTTTGGTGCATAAGCAGGCCGAGGGGCACGGCCGCCGCCAAGGCCACCGGTGCCAGCCCGCGCCAAACGGCGAGCAACTGGTCAAGCCAGCGCAGAGGCCGGGTGACCACCGTGACCGCCGCGGCGCAGGAGGCGCGGTGCGTCTGGATGCGCTCGCGTAGCGCGCGTTTGCGGGCGGCCAGGCAGGCTAATTCGGATTGCGGATGCATGAACGATCAGCGCCCAGCTCTTCAAGGCTGGCCGCGAAGGGCAAGGGCTGGCGGGCGATATGATAGCGCAGGCGCCAGACCGCAGCGGCCAAGCTTAGGCTGTAAAAAACCGTCAAACCAACAAGGGTGGTCAAGGGCGCGGTCTGCCAAAGTAGATAAACCAAGGTGAGGCTGGCGAAGGCGGCGGCCATCATGCCGGTGAAGATGACCGCACTGATCCAGATAAAGGTCTGGATCAGGCGGAACTTTTCCTCCTGCAGCTCCAAGGCGAAGAGCTCGATGCGGTCCTGCGCGCTGGCCAACAGGCTTTCACCTAGTGCGCGCAGGCTCCCCATGAAGCCGGAGGAGGTCGAGGTCGAGGAGGCCATTGAGGCGGTCCAGGCGCGGGCTAATCTTTGCGACGACCAATCAAAATGCCAACCAGCAGGCCGAAGCCGGCGGCAACCGCGATCGATTGGTAGGGGTGGGAGCGGATGGTTTCGTCGGTGATTTTAGCGCCGGCCAAGGTGCGTTGTTTGGCGGTGGCATAAAGCTCCCCCATGCGGGCCTGGGCGGCGTCGAGCCGAGCGCGCAGAGCACTCATGGTTTCGCCGGCATGGGTCGAGTTGGTTTCGGAGAGGACTTTTTCGGCTTCGCTGACCAGGGTGTGCAGGTCGTCGAGCAGGTCTTTGGGGGACTGGGCGTGAGGTTCAGTGAGCGTTCTCATCGGAGGGGTGGGTTTGGGGTTGGGGTTGCATCTGACGTTTATTCCCCTGGAGAGGGGAATCGGGGGGGCGAGGCGTGCGCCGCCGGTCGTGCAGCGAGCGCGGGGGCTGCTGCGGGGTTCGGACGGGTTGCGGGCCGCGGGAGCGGCGGGTCTGGGGTGTCACGCGAATGGGCGAAATAAGTGGTTTTGCGGGTTTCATCGGGTGATGGGCCAAGGATACGTCACCCCAGCCCAAACCGTTATGGGGTTGGGGCCTACTTCGCTCGGCTCCTTTGCGCTCTCGTGCTTGGCCGCAGGCTAAAATCGGCCCGTCGCGTCGTCTCGCGCTCAAGACGTTAACGACCAACGGGGCACGGAGGCGGCTGGAGTTCTGTACCCCCGCGCGGCCAAGTGGGCCCGTTTGGTCAGCAGGGGTGACATCGGCTTTGGGGTGGGTGGGAGCGTAGCCTTTGTTCCGGGTAAAATCTCCACTCCCACCCTCTTTGAGCGCACGCTCAAGGGGGTCCGCCCCGGCGGCTTGGCGGCCGACTTCAGCTTTTTTTATCCGTGGCCGAAGCCCAGCTCACTGGGTTTGAGCAGGGCGGTGAAGGGTGCTTTATTGGCCGCCTTGAGGTAAGCCTCCTTGGGCTCGATGCTGCCGTCCTGCACCCGGGCCAGTTGGCTTTGGTCCGTCGTGATCATGCCGTCGGCCCCGCCGCCCTCGATCAGGGCGCGGATGGTGTGGATCTGGCCGCTGCGAAGGGTGTGGGGTAGGGCTTCGTGCTGGAGCAGGATCTCGTGCACGGCGCAGCGACCTTGGGGCACTCGTTTACAGCGCAGTTGGGCCACAACCCCGGCCAGGCAGCCGGCCAGCATCACCCGGACTTGGTTTTGCTCCTCGGCTGGAAAGGCGTTGATGATCCGGTCGATGGTTTTGGGGGTGTTGTTGGTGTGGAGCGTGCCGAAAACAAGCATGCCCATGTTGGCGCAACTCAGGGCCAGTTTGATCGTCTCCAGCTCGCGCATCTCGCCGACCAGAATAATGTCGGGGTCGTGGCGCATTGCGCCTTTGAGCGTTGCCCCAAAGGAGCGGGTGTGATCGCCGACCTCGCGGTGGACGATGACCGATTGCTTGTTCTGGTGGACGAACTCGATCGGGTCCTCGACCGTGATGATGTGGTCCTGGCGGCTGGCATTAAGCTCGGCCACAAGGGCGGCGAGGGTGGTCGTCTTGCCCGAGCCCACCGGGCCGGTGACGAGAATCAGGCCATTGTGGTAATTGAGCAGTTTCTTGACCGCATCGAGGTTGCGCAGGCCTAGCTCCTCAAGGCGTGGAATGCGCGCCGGTATCATCCGGTAGGAGCCGGAGGCGCCTGCTTTGTGAAACATCAGGTTAACCCGGTAGCGGTTGCCGGCGTCGAGGGCCAGGGCTTAGTCGAAGTCGCGGCTTTCCTGGTAAAGGGTGTTTTGCTCCGGGGTGAGGAGGGCAAGGTTGAGCCGCAGGGCCTCGTCGGCGGCCAGTCGGTGCGACCTGAGCGTCACCAGGACGCGGTTACGGCTAATAATTGGCATCATGCCGGCCGAAAGGTGCAGGTCGCTCGTGCCGAAGCGGATGCAGTCACGGAGGAGTTCACTCAAGGCCGCGGCCAAGGCGGGGGTAGCCATTGTGCCGATTTGGTCCCAGGCGAGCGACGGCAACGCGGCGGTCCCGCTGGGCGGGGCGGCCGGTTCGGGGGGGGCGACCGCGGGCGCCAAGGTGGATTTGTCCAGGCAAAGGACTGGGTTAGCCGGTGTGCTCGCGGCCGTGGCCACAACCGCAAACGGGTCGTCAGCGGGCGGGCCGACCAGGCCCTTGCGCAAGGCGATGCCGGCGATTTGTTCCAGCTCGGCCATTTCGGCGTCGTCCACATGGCCGTCATCGATGAGGCTCTGGGCGAAATCCATCAGACTGGTCTCAGGCCCGAGGGCCGCTTGGACGGCGTGAGCGTGTTCGCGGGTGAAAAGGTTTTGATCGAGACCAAGAAGGACAAGCGAGCGAAACTGAGGGTTGATGGTGGGCGGGGCCAGGGGCCAAAATCGAGTGGGCGGGGCTGGGGGGCTGAGCCAAGTGTCAAACCACGCCGCGAGGGCTTCACATCGAAGATTGCAAAGCCGGGGCATTCTCCGAGGCTGGACGCTTCAACCCGTTCATTCATGTTAAGAAAGATCATCTCGAAGTTGCGCGCTGCGTTCGCCCCTTCGGCCAAGGCCAAGCCCGAACTCAAGGGCGGCCACCCCGCTTACGACGTCAAGCCCCGTACCCCTTCTCCCCATTCCCGCGGTGACAAGCCGGCTCACGGCAAGCCCAAATCCCAGGGCCATACCCCGAGTCGCCCGGCCCGTGAGGCCCACGACGGCGGCCCTCGCCGCAAGGTACGCCAGCCGGAGCGCGGCGAAAAACGCGAGCGTCCGGCCATCGACCCGTCCTTCGACGGGCCGAGCCGCGCGCCGATCAAGCCGGTCGCGCCCATCGAAATCCCTAAGCAGGACACCGCGTTTACCCGGCTCGGGCTGAGCGACGCCATTGCCTTTGCCGTGGCCGAGATGGGCTACACCGAGCCGACTCCGATCCAGGCCCAGGCGGTTCCCGTGGTGCTTGCCGGCCAGGATGTGATCGGTTCCGCCCAGACCGGCACGGGTAAAACCGCCGCCTTCGCCCTGCCGCTCATGCACCGCCTCGGCGCCCACCAGAAACAGACCCGCTGCCTCGTGCTGGAGCCCACCCGCGAACTCGCCTTGCAGGTCGAGGAGGCGTTCCAGAAGTACGCCAAATACACCGACCTGACCGTGACCGTGGTTTATGGCGGGGTCGGCTATGGCAAACAGCGCGACGACCTGGCGCGCGGGGTCGACGTGATCGCCGCCACCCCTGGCCGGTTGCTTGACCATCTCGAGCAGGGCACCGCCAGCCTCGCCGGCGTGGAGATCCTTGTGCTCGACGAGGTCGACCGCATGCTCGACATGGGCTTTTTGCCCGACGTGAAGCGTATCATTCAACGGTGTCCCCAAGTGCGCCAGACGCTGTTTTTTAGCGCGACCATGCCGCCCGAACTGGCCCAGTTGGCCGGCTGGGCACTGAAAAACCCGGTGGAGATCAAAATCGGCCAGCGCCGTTCGGCCGCTGAAACCGTCTCCCACGCCTTTTACCCGGTGGTCGCCAACCAGAAGTTCGATCTCCTCATCGAGCTACTGCGCCGCACCGAGTTCAAGAGCATCATTATCTTTACCCGCACCAAGATGGGAGCCGACCGCATCGCCCACCGCCTGCTGGCGGAGCAACACACGGTGGGGGTGATTCACTCCGACCGCAGCCAACGCGAACGCGTCGAGGCGCTGCAGGGCTTCAAGGACGGCAAGTTTGAAGTGCTGGTCGCCACCGACATCGCTGCCCGTGGTTTGGACATCGCGGGGGTGTCGCACGTGATCAACTACGACGTGCCGGAGAACGCCGAGGATTACGTGCACCGCATCGGCCGCACCGGCCGCGCCCAAGCCAGCGGTGACGCGTTCACGTTGGTGACCGAGGAAGACGTGCGCGACGCGCGGTCGATCGAGCGCTTTATCGGCGCGACCGTTGAGCGCAAAAAGCTGGAGGGCTTCCCCTACGTTTACTCGGCCCTGTTCGACGAGAAAGCGATCGCCGAGGCCGCCCCGCTGGCCAAGCCGAAAAGCCGCCTGATGCGCGGCTCGCGTTAACCGGGTAAAAGCCTGCTTGCAGGCGTTGGTTTGCGGTGGCTCGGTGGGGCGGTTTTCGCCGTAAGCGGGCTCCTTCACCTGCGGAAAAAGGCCGGCCGGGGTTTCGTCCGGCCTTTTTTGTAGCCCCGACTGCAAATCGGGGTTCTCGGGCGTTCGGTCGGCGCGCTGCGCAACCCCGACACTTCGATCCAAAAGCCCGAGTTGGCGCTCGCCCAGCACCACGCCAGTCACCACGATGCTCCCGCTTATCTTTCGGCGACTGGCCGCCACTCGATCTCACCGCTGAGTCCCTCGTACCGCCCAACCCGCTTGCCCAGCGCGCGGGCTTGCAGAACGAGGGCGCTTTAAGCAAAAACCCGAAAAACTCTACCGCTCACAACTCTCATTATCATGGAAAACCACAACGCAACCACCGGGGGCAAGTGCCCCTTTCCCCACCTGCACGGTAGCACCCCCAAACCCGCGCCCTCGAGCGCCGGCGCCAAGTCCAACCGTGTCTGGTGGCCCAATCAGCTCAACCTCAAGATGCTGCATCAGAACTCCACCTTGTCCGACCCCATGGGCGCGGACTTCGACTACGTGGAAGAGTTTAAAAAACTCGACCTTCAGGCGCTCAAAACCGACCTCTGCGCGTTGATGACGGATTCCAAGGACTGGTGGCCGGCCGACTTCGGTCACTACGGCCCGTTCTTCATTCGTATGGCTTGGCACAGCGCAGGCACCTACCGTACGGGTGACGGCCGCGGCGGCGCCCGTGCCGGCCAGCAACGCTTCGCCCCCCTCAATAGTTGGCCCGATAACACCAATCTCGACAAGGCGCGACGCCTGCTTTGGCCGATTAAGCAAAAATACGGCAATAAAATTTCTTGGGCCGATTTGATGATTCTCACCGGGAATTGCGCCCTGGAGTCGATGGGCTTCAAAACCTTTGGTTTTGGTGGCGGTCGGGCTGACGTGTGGGAGCCGGAGGAGGATGTGTATTGGGGCTCCGAGAACACCTGGTTGGGCGAAAAGCGCTACACCGGTGAGCGTGACCTTGAAGCCCCCCTCGCCGCCGTCCAGATGGGGTTGATCTACGTCAATCCCGAGGGCCCCAACGGCCATCCCGACGCGCTCGCCTCGGCCAAGGACATTCGCGAAACCTTTGGCCGCATGGCAATGAACGACGAGGAGACCGTCGCTCTGATCGCCGGTGGCCACACCTTCGGCAAGACCCATGGGGCGGCCCCGGCCACGCATGTGGGACCCGAACCCGAAGCCGCCAGCATGGCGGAACAGGGGCTGGGTTGGGCTAACAGCTACGGCAGCGGTAAAGGCGCGCACACCATCACCAGCGGCATCGAGGTGACTTGGACCACGACGCCCACCCAGTGGAGCAACAACTACTTTGAGAACCTGTTCCGCTACGACTGGGAACTCACGAAGAGCCCGGCCGGGGCGCACCAGTGGGTCGCCAAGGATGCCGACGCCACCATTCCCGATGCTTACGATGCTTCCAAAAAGCACCGTCCCACGATGCTCACCAGCGACATCGCTCTGCGCGTCGACCCCGCCTACGAGACGATTTCCCGTCGCTTCCTGGCCCACCCGGAGCAATTCGCCGACGCCTTCGCCCGCGCTTGGTTCAAGCTGACTCATCGCGACATGGGGCCCAAAGCGCTCTACCTCGGGGCCGATGTCCCCGCCGAAGAGCTCCTCTGGCAGGACCCGATTCCCTCCTGCAATCACCCGCTGGTCGACGCCTCCGATATCGCCGGCCTCAAAGCCTCGATCATCGGCTCCGGGCTTTCCATCGCCGAACTCGTCTCGACCGCCTGGGCCTCGGCGTCGACCTACCGCCGTTCCGACAAGCGCGGCGGCGCCAACGGCGCGCGCATCCGCCTAGCACCCCAAAAAGACTGGGAGGCCAACCAGCCGGTGCGCCTCGCCAAGGTACTCAAGGAACTCGAGCGCATTCAACAGGCGTTCAACGCCAGCGCTTCTGGTGGCAAAACAGTTTCGCTTGCCGACTTGATCGTCCTGGCCGGTTGCGCAGCCGTCGAACAAGCTGCCAAAAACGCCGGCCACCCTGTCGTGGTGCCCTTCACGCCCGGGCGCATGGATGCCTCGCAGGAACAAACCGACGTCGCCTCCTTCGCCGTGCTTGAGCCGACCGTCGATGGGTTCCGCAACTATTCCAAAACCCGCTACACGCTGCCCGCCGAACAACTCCTCGTGGATAAGGCGCAGCTCCTCGGGTTGACGGCACCGGAGATGACCGTGCTGGTGGGCGGTTTGCGCGTCTTGAACGCCAACCATGGCAAGTCCCAGCACGGCGTTTTCACGAAACGTCCGGAAACGCTCACCACCGACTTCTTCACCCACCTGCTCGACATGGGCCATGCGGTGAAGGCGACCTCGCCCAGCGAGGAGCAGTTCGAGCTGCTCGACCGCGCCACTGGCGACGTGAAGTGGACCGGTACCCGCGTTGACCTGGTTTTCGGCTCGAACTCGCAATTGCGCGCCCTGGCGGAAGTCTACGCGCAGAGCGACGCCCAGCCCAAGTTCGTTAAGGACTTTGTGGCGGCCTGGACCAAGGTCATGAACGCCGACCGGGTCGATATCGCCTAAACGGTGCGTTCGGCGGCCAGCCGTGAAGCCCATTCGGCTTCATGTCTGGCGCCTGCTCGGGGTGGCGAGGGAACGCAGCGGGCTCAGTCATGCGGAGCCCCGTTTTTCGCCAGGGATGGGCATCGATTCCCCCGCCTTAAACAGTAGGTGGAGCAAGAACCGCCTTAACCTCCATTCGGATCCAAATCGGGCTAAATCGCGCAGCCGGGCTAAGGCCTTTCAAATGGCTCCGTTTGTCTGGCGAAGGGGGCAGAGTCGCAAGAAAGCCCCCGAAGAATGGGGTGAGCCCTCGGTCCTTCGCTTCCTTCGGCTCCTTCGCGAGACAACGGATTTCGATCCGCGCCCCTGGGTTATGGGCTTTATACTCAGCTAAGATTAATGGGCGGACGGGCGATTGCTCAACGCTTGGGGCGGTTCCGTTTCGCCCCGCTTTGTTACAAGTCGGTGACAGCCTGGTTCAGGCCTTGACCTATATTCCGATAACGGAATGTAGTCGGGGCGTGAAGCTCGTGGCGATCTACCAGTGCCTGTGTGACGAGACCCGGTTGCGTCTGCTGCACCTGCTGCTGCACGGGCCGCTGTGCGTGTGTCATTTCCAGAAGGTGCTGGGCGAGCCGCAGGTGAAGATTTCCAAGCACCTCAGCTACCTAAAGACCCGCGGGCTGGTCACGGCGAGCCGGCAGGGAAATTGGATGATTTACGCTCTCCCGCACGAGGCTGAGCGCGCCCCGGAGTTGGCCGCCAACCTAGCCTGCTTGCAGGACTGCGCGGGGGAAAGCGCCGTGTTCAAGCGCGACCTCGCGCGCCTTCGAAAACTGGATCTGGCCTGCGGGCCGGTTCAGGCCGTGCGGACAACGGGCGCGGTCTGCTGCGGTTAAAACCTGATTTTATGACTAACCCGTCGAACGAGTTGCCCACCTTAACGATCTCCGTGTTACGCGCGGTGCTGGCGGAGTCGCCGGACCTGCCGCTCGGGGTGATCTGGCCAGACGGTGAACCGATTGAGGCCCATTTCCACGTGACCGAGGTCGGGCGCGTGCAAAAGGACTTCGTTGACTGTGGTGGCACCGTGCGCCGCGTGGTCACCTGCCTGCTGCAGACTTGGGTCGGCGACGACACCGACCACCGCATTTCCGCGGGTAAGCTGCTCAAGGCGTTCGACTACGCTGCCCCTGTCTTGGGCGGCGCCGATCTTCCGGTGGAGCTGGAATACGAGGCCTGTAACGTGGTGCAACTGCGGGTGGTCGCGGTGGAGCGTGACGCGGCGGCGCTGGTGATCCGTCTGGCAAAAAAACAGACCGACTGCCTGGCCAAAGAGCTCTGCCTCCCCAGCCCGACATCGAACGGATCGACCTGCACGCCCGGCTCGGGCTGCTGCTGAACACCTTACCGTCCACCTTTCAATTTATGAGCACCGTTAAACCCACCGTTCTGATTCTCTGCACGGGCAACTCCTGCCGCAGCCACCTCGCCGAGGGCCTGCTGCGTGCGGCCGCCGGGGATTTATTCAACGTCGCCAGTGCCGGTTCCAAGCCGGCCGGCTACGTCCACCCGCTCGCCATCGTCGCGATGAAGGAGATCGGCATCGATATCTCCGCGCACACCTCCAAACACATGAACGAGTTCCTCGCCGGCGAGGTGGAGACGGTCATCACCGTCTGCGGCAACGCCGACCAGGCCTGCCCGATTTACCCCGGCCAGGTGAATCGTCACCACTGGCCGTTTGAGGACCCCGCCCACGCCACCGGCACCGAGGCTGAAATCCTCGACGTGTTCCGGCGGGTGCGAAACGAGATCCGCCGCACGTTCAGCGCCTACGCCGACGGCCGCCGCGACGAGCTCAAGCGGCACGGTTAAGGCCGGCAGAGTCCCATTTAGGGGAATCCACCTGCGGAAAACCGGTGCTCCTCACCTCCTGATCGTCTGCAAGCAGGCACCTCCCTCTTCGAACCTATGAGTAATCTGACGAAACAACTTTCGTTTCTCGACCGCTGGCTGACGGCGTGGATTTTCGCGGCGATGGCGCTGGGCGTGGCCCTCGGCCGCTTCGCCCCCGCGCTGGCGGAAACGCTCACCGGCTGGAGCGTGGGCACCACCTCGGTGCCGATCGCGATTGGTCTGATCCTAATGATGTACCCGCCGCTGGCCAAGGTGCGCTACGAGGAGCTGCCCGATGTGTTTCGTGACAAAAAGGTCCTTGGCCTTTCGCTGGTGCAAAACTGGCTGGTCGGACCCGTGCTGATGTTCGCCCTGGCGGTGGTTTTCCTCCGGAACCAGCCGGAGTATTTCGCCGGGTTGGTGCTGGTGGGCATTGCTCGCTGCATCGCCATGGTGATCGTTTGGAACGATCTGGCGGGCGGCAGCCGCGAATATTGCGCCGGGCTGGTGGCGGCCAACGCGCTGTTCCAGGTGTTTGCTTTCGCTCCGCTGGCCTGGCTGTTTTTGAACGTCCTACCGCCGCTCGTCGGCGTGGATTTGGGCGTGCTCGATCTGTCGGCCATCACCATCGGCAGCATTGCCCAGAGTGTGTTTATTTACCTGGGGATTCCGTTTTTGGCGGGTTGGCTGACGCGCTTCACGCTGCGGCGCGGCGGGGCGGAGCGGCAGGCCTGGTTTGACCACAAGTTTCTGCCGGCGATCAGTCCAGTGACTTTGGGGGCCCTGCTGTTTACCATCGTGGTGATGTTCAGTCTGCAAGGGGAACAGGTGCTGGCGCGGCCGCTCGACGTGTTGCATATCGCGGTGCCTCTGGTGGTGTATTTTGCGATCATGTTCACGGTCACGTTTTGGGGGAGTGTGAAGGCGGGGGCGGACTACGCGAAGGCGGCGACCCTTGGTTTCACGGCGGCGGGTAACAACTTCGAGTTGGCGATCGCGGTGGCGGTGGGCGTGTTTGGGCTGACCTCGGGGGCGGCGTTCGCGGCGGTGGTCGGGCCGTTGGTCGAAGTGCCGGCGTTGATCGCCCTCGTGGCGGTGGCGCTTCGCTGGAGAAAACACGTTCGGTAGAATTAGCACGGCGCTTGCCGGCTTGTGTCTTCGGGGGCGCGGTCTTTGGTGACGGGTTTTCACCGCCGATGACCGACTTCTTTATTCACCTGGGCCAACTCTTTGACGCCCTGCTGCAGTGGCCGGGCACGGTCGGCGAAACCGAGGTGCTGCGTTCGCCGTGGGTGGTTGGGGGCGATTTGTTGGCGGTGGCGGTGTGCGCGGTCACCGGCGTGTTAAAGGCGCGTCGCATGCAAATGGACATCATCGGCGTATCGGTGATCGCGGTCGTCAGCGGGCTGGGCGGTGGCACGCTCCGCGACCTGCTGTTGGGGCGCGGACCGGTGTTTTGGTTGACCGAACCGGCGGGCGTGGTGGCTGCGTTGACAGCCGGCTGGGCCATTTTTTTTGGCGCGCGGCGCCTGCCGGTTTCGAGGAGCGCCTTTGAGGTGCCGGATGCCTGGGGGCTGGCGCTGTTTACCATTCTCGGCACGGAGAAGGCCTTGGTTGCCGGGCATGGCTGGTTGGTGGCCGCGTTGCTGGGGACGATGACCGGCACGTTTGGCGGGGTGCTGCGCGATGTGCTCTGCAACGAAGTCCCCTCGCTGTTTGTGCGCCGGGAGTTTTACGCCACGGCGGCGGTGGCGGGGTCGCTGGTGTTCATTGCCAGTCGCGCGGCAGGCTTGCCCGGTTGGAATTGTGCTCTGCTCGGGGTCTGCCTGGTGACCGTCCTGCGGCTGGGGGCGTTGCGCTGGCGCTGGCGTACGCCCGGTTTTTAATGCTCGCCGGCTCCTTCCGGCGGGCGGGGCAGCCAGAGGATGGCCGGAATGGTGATGAACAGGCCGGTGAGCAGCATCCAAGCGGCTGCGTGCGGCTCCCCGCCGTCGTTTAATAAGGTGCTCGAGGCCAGTGCCACAATCGTGAGGTTGGGGCAGAGCAGTAAAAACGCACGATCATCGCCGCCGGTCGGCAGCAGCCGGCGATGGATTACCCAACGCCAGCCAAGGATGATCGCCGCAGCGCCCACCGCCACCAGCCCGGTGAGCGAGAACAGGAAGGACCAGCTCAGTTGCAGCCCGAGCGCGAAGAAGAAAATCGGGATCAAAAACCGTCGGCTGATCGGTGCGATGTAGTCGTCCAGCGGTTGGCCGTCGTGCCGGATGCGACTCATGAAAAGGCCGAGAAAAAACGCGGTCTTGGTGCCCGCCAGGCCGAGCCTTTGGCCCAGCGCGCAAACCACCAAGACCAGCAAGACCAGCAGGTGCATGCGCCAGTGCGTGGTGTGGCGCAAAATCAGTTCGAAGAGCGTCTCAATCCGTTTAGCGAAACGGCTGATCAGGTAGATGACGGTGGCGATGCCCGCGAGTTTAAGCACCACCATCCAGCTCAGGCCGTTTGCGTAGAGGGCCGTTTCGAGCGAGAGCAGGACGATGGCGAGGATCTCCAACGCGAGCATCAGCAAGAGGATTCGGCGGCGCGGTTCGGCCTCGAGGCCGGGATAATGTTTCCAGCCGAGGTGGCCCATGCCGACGGAACACCCGGTGAACGCCGCGCAGGCAATGAGGCAAACCAGCCACGGCAGGCCGGCCAGACGCCCGAGGGCGAGAATGAGCGGGTATTGCAACAAAGCCCAGGTGCCGGCTCGACGTAGCGTGGGTAAAAACTCGCGTAAACGCGGCAGGTCGATTTCGAGACCAACCTCAAAGAGCAGCAGCAGGAAGCCGACCTGCCCGGCCTGCACCAGCATCTCGCGCACCTGGCCGTCCACCACCGGCGTGATTGCCAGCCCAAACAACACAAAAACCGGATAAACCAAGGCCGGCCGCCGGAACCAGCGGCACAAGTCTGGCACTCCGATGAACAGCAGGATGAGCAGGATGATGATTTCGATGGGATTCATGGTTGTCTAAAAGTGGGCGCTCCAAAATGGCACGGCCGAGCAAAAGGAACGGAATCCGCCGCAAACGCTAAGTTAAAACTCGAGCGCCCAAAATTAACCTGGCGCCCCCGGCCAATGTCAGGGTGCAGCTCCCCATAAATGGGTGATGGCGGGCGTGCAGCCGCGCCGGTTTCGGGTGAAAACGGGTGCGCTAAAAGGGCCGGCCCTTCGGCGAAAGGGCCCGATAGCAAGGGCAAGTTTATCGACCTCCCGCCCCGGGCTTGCGCTGGCGAGGGACTGGCGAAAGATCCGCCGCACACATGCAACTCGACATTCCCCCTGGTGAATTCGCCGGCTTCATCTTCGACCTTGATGGCACGCTCATTGACACCATGCCGCTGCACTACCGGGCGTGGGATGCCGCCCTGCATGAGCACGGGTTAACCGAGCCGTTGAACGAGGACCTGTTTTATTCCTTTGGCGGGGTGCCCACGGTGCGCGTGGCCGAGCTGATCGGGGCGCATTACGGCCTTAAGCTCGATCCGGTCCAGGTGGAGCGCACCAAGGAGCGGATGTTTTTGGAGCGCCTCGACAAGGTCACACACGTGGAACCGGTGGTGGCGTTTGCCCGGCGCCTGGCCCGGACCCACCCGGTGTCGATCGCCACCGGCGGTATGCCGGAGATCGCCGGGCCGGCGATCCGGGCGGCCGGGTTGACCGAGCTGTTTAAAATCGTGGTCACTCCGCAAGATGTGGCCCCGGGCCGGGGCAAGCCGGCCCCCGACATGTTTTTGTTGGCCGCCGCGAAGATGGGCGTACCGGCGGAGCAGTGTCTGGTGTTTGAGGACGCCGAGCCGGGTATCCAGGCGGCGCTGGCGGCGGGCATGAAGGTGGTGCGGGTGCCAAGCCGGGTGGCGTGAAAAGGCTTTTGCCGGAGGTCGTGATCGGCTTGGCTCTTCCCCTTCATGAAGCTGGAAACCCTCGTCAATCCCTCCGTCCTCACCCAGCCGGTCTATGAACCGGGTAAACCGATCGAGGACGTGGCCCGCGAACTCGGGCTCGACCCGACGACGATCATCAAGTTGGCCTCCAACGAGAACCCGTTCGGCCCCTCGCCCCTGGGCAAGGCGGCGGCGCTGCGGGCCCTTGAGCAAAGCGAGCTCTACCCGGATGGCGGCTGCGTGGCGCTGCGGGCTAAACTGGCGAAGACCTACGGTTTCGAGCCCAACCAGTTCGTGATCGGCAACGGCTCCAACGAACTGATCGAGCTTCTCGGGCATGTGTTTTTGCAGCCGGGCGACGAGGTGGTCCTGGGTAACCCGTCGTTCGCGGTGTATAAACTGGTCGCGCTGCTGTTCGGGGCCAAGCCGGTCGAGGTGCCGCTGGTCAACCACACCCATAATCTGGCGGCGCTGGCGGCTGCGGTGACCCCGCGCACCAAGTTGGTTTTTGTCCCCAGCCCGAACAATCCGATGGGCACGGCCAACACCGAGGCCGAGCTGCTGGCCTTCGCGCGCGCTCTGCCCGAGCATGTGGTGTTCGTGTTCGACGAGGCCTACGCGGAGTACTTGGACAATCCGCCCGATTTGCGCCCGCTCATTCGCGAAGGCCGCAAGGTGGTGTGTTTGCGCACGTTTTCCAAAATCTACGGACTGGCGGCGCTGCGGGTCGGGTTTGGCTACGCCTCGTCCGAGCTGGCCGCTCTGCTGACCCGGGTACGGCAGCCCTTCAATGCGAATGCGCTCGGCCAGGCGGCGGCGCTGGCGGCCCTCGACGATCATGGGTTTATCCAACACTGCGTTCGGGAAAACCGCGCGGGGCTGGCGCTGCTGGAGGCCGGGTTTCGCGCGCTGGGGCTGGAGATCGTGCCGAGCGTGGCGAACTTTTTGCTGGTCCGGGTGGGCGACGGGGCGCGGGTGTTTATGGAGCTGCAAAAGCGCGGGGTGATCGTGCGGCCGATGCGGCCCTACGGCATGCCGGAGTGGTTGCGTGTGACCGTGGGAACCGCGGCCCAAAACGAGCGGTTGCTCGCCACCTTGGCTGCGGTGCTACGCGGCTGAGCGCCGGCGACCCAAGCCCTGCGCCCGCCGGTTCAACTCGCGGGCAGAGCCACCACCAGGCTGGCGCGCAGTTCCTCGAGCAGGCTGGTCCGGTCGGGGGAAAACAGGAACAGGTCGCTGCCCAGCTTGGTGTACACGGCGCGGAGCACGATCTGCGAGGGCTTGCGCATGAGCAGCAGCTTGCGGACGTTGGCCGTCAGCGGGGCGATGTTGTTCAAATCCAGATCCATCTGCACCAACCGGGTCAGCGCCGCCTGATTGAGGGGATCGGTTTCCACCGCCTGTTCGAGCACCTTGCGGGCTGGGGTTTTGGCGCCGACCGTCAGCAGGCGGTTGGCGACGGCGATGAGGTTTTCGGCGCGGACGTTGTCCTGCTTGAGGTAGTTGTTGATGAAGAGTTGCCCGGCTTCGGTATCGCCCAGGCCGTAGTGGGCGATGGCCTGCAGCCCGTTAAAAACCGCGTAGAAGCGTTTGCCCCACTCGGGGTTGTCTTTTAACAGGTCGCGGACCAAATCGAGGGCGCCCTGATAGTTTTTGGCCACAATGCAGGCCTCCACGGTCATTAGGGCGGCGCCATCCCAGTTGAGATTATGCGTCTTGGTGTGGTCGTAAATGCGGCGGGCCAGTGCGACGTTACCGGTGTTGGCGGCGAAGTCCGCCAGCGCCAGCAGGGCCTCGGGGTCGTCGACGAGGTCGCGGTAAACCTCCTCCACGGTGGTGTCGAGTGCGACGGGGTTCGCATCCTTTTGGTGGGCTTTAAGCAGGTCGATGCGCGCGCGGGCGTTGCGCGGATTGGCCAGGGTGCGAAGAAAACTCTCCCGGCGGGCCTCCTCCTCGCGCCCGACCTCTCGCAGGTAGGTGATCGTGAGGGTGTAGATTTCGGCATCCTCGGGGCGTTTGCCGGCCAGTTCGCGCAGCTGGGTCAGCGCCAAATCCTTGGCTCCGCGGTCCCAGTTGATTCGCGCCAGCAACACCCGGCCATCGCGGGAGGACTCGGCCTGGTAGCGACCCAGGATGCTCTCGGCCTGGTCGTAGTTGCCGCGATGATAGCACGAGGTGGCCGCCGCGAGGGCAACCAACTGGTTGCGCGGGGTCACGGTTGGGTCGGCGCCGAGAAGTTGCTGGTAAAACTGCATCACCTGCCGGTCGTCCTGCTGTTTCAGCAGGAACGCAAACAGGGTTTTGAGGTAGTCGCTGTCCGTTTTGTGGTGGCTGAAGCCGTCCAGCAGGGTGGTCCGGCTCAGGTCGGGGCGCTTCCAGTGGGCGTAAAACTGCGCCAATAGCAGGCGTCCCTCCTTGTTGCCGGGGGACTTGCTCAAGCCTTGGCGCAGCCCGCCAAAGGCCTCGCGTATGTTTTGTTTTTTTAAATCGGCCTGGGCCTTGGCGATCAAGAAATCGCCCCGAGACACCTTATAGGCCTGCCAGCGCCCGGGCAAAAGCAGCATGTCGCTGAAGCGCACCGCGGTGAAGCCGCGGTTGTACTTCACAAAAAAGTAAGCCGCGGAGGCCAGGCCGACCCATGCGCACAGCCCGCTGGCCAGCAGCAGCAGGCAGAAGCGTTTCCAGTAGATCTGCACCTGCCAGCCGTTGCCCCGGCGCCGAATCAGCAAGGGGGCGTAGCGGCGTAACCCTGCCGCCGGTCCGTGGGAGCGGAACGCTTGCAGTTGTCGGGCATTGGAGTTGAGGGGGGGGGCAGGCATACGCGATTGCGAGATAGAGCCCAGAATTTAATGGAGGCAACCGGGATATTCTCCGGGGACGCCCCGTTTAGCGCGGCCGCGCCGGAAGAGTTGGGAATCATATGGCAACCGGTGCGCCCGGGACTTTGTCGGGGCGAAGGGGTGAAGGAGCGCAAAATTCACACGCACAAACCTTGCGTTCGCTTTTTTTTAAGCCACACACCTGAAGCGTTTGAGGCGTTTCGTTGGCCCCGTTTTACTGAAAAAAGCCCGGTAGTTAGCCCTTTCTGACTCTATTATTATTCATGAAAAAAATCGTCCAAAACCTTGTTCTTCTTGGCAGTATGGGATCCGCGGCCGTGGCCGCTCCCTTCTTGGCGGTCGGCGATAACGCCGATATGTTTGCCACCGCCACCTCGATTGTGGCCTACAACGACAACTTACTGCTCAGCGCCGATGGCGCCGAGCTGACCGACACGGTGTTCGTTGTCACGCCCGGTTTTGATCTGAAGTACGGCAAGGATTCCGCGGTTAAAGGCGATATTTTCGCCAATTCGACCCTGTCGAGCTACGCTGACAACGTGAAGCTCAACAACCAGTTGTTCGCGACTGGCGCCACAGCCAGTTATGACAAAGAGCAGGTTAAGCTGAACGCCAACCTATCGTTCGCTGAGCTCGACCAGCCCACGGCCGACAACGCCGCTGCCATCACCGGCCAAAGCATGTTGCTCGAACACCATGACACCGCCGCCGGCATCAACGGCGAGTTGCGCTACTCGGAAAAAATCAGCTTCGGCACCGGGGTTAGCTACACCAATACCGATTACAAGTCGGCTACCGCGGTTGAGCAGAAGGCCTACTCGGTCCCAGTTAACGTCTACTATGAACTGACCCCCAAGGTCGACGTCAGCGCCGGTGTGACCTACACCCACAGCGAGTTGTCGGGCGTTGCCGCCGGCAATGCCGATCTGTTCGACGCCTTTTATTACAACCTCGGTTCGCGCGGTTCCTTCACCCCCAAACTGTCCGGGACGTTCAGCGTCGGTTACAACACCCGCAATGCCAACGTTGGTGAGGACGAGGACGGCTCGGTGGGGAGCAAAGCTTCCCTTGCCTATGCCTACTCGGAGAAAACCCAGCTGACGCTCGGGATTAACCGGGATTTCGCCAACTCCACCTCCGGAGGCGACTCCTACGAGACGACCGATCTCTCTCTCGGCGCGAGCAGTGCGATCACCGTGGACTGGCGTCTGAGCGCCGGTTTGACCTACCGCATGATGGAGTACACTACCGAAACCCGCGACTACATCGAGGCTTCCCTAGGCGCCACCTACACGATCAACGAATACCTCATCGCCGGCTTAAACTATGTGAATCGCTCGCAGACCTCGGATCGGGTCGCGCTCAACGAGTTCGCCGGCAACGTGGTCTCCATATCTTTATCGGCCCGTTATTAAGGCGAGTAGCTTGACCAACGTTCATGGCGGAAGAAGATATCCATATCTTCTTCCGCCTTTTTTTTTAAAGTCTTTCCCCATGCCGCTCAAGATCCACTGGCTCCTTTTTGCAGCGTTTGCCCTTCTGCTGTCCTGGCCCGGCCGCGCCGACGAAGCCAAGCCGGCCCATGCGCCGGCCGCTGCGGTCCTCGACTACCTGCTTCAGCCCTCAGATCTCCTTGATGTGCAGATTTTTCAAGAGGAGAGCTTGAAGCGGGCTGTGCGGGTTTCGCAGGAGTATTCCATCACTTTGCCACTGATTGGTAAGGTGGACGTCCGCGGCAAGTCGCTGCGTCAAGCCGAAGATTTGATCCGCGAGCTCTATGCCCGGGATTTCTTGGTCAACCCGCAGATCAACGTGGTGGTGATCGAGTATGCGAAGCGCACGGTCAACGTCATCGGCCAAGTCAACCAGCCCGGCGCGGTTTTGTTTCCCCAGGAGCAGGGCTTGACACTGCTCGATGCGGTGTCGCGCGCGGGCGGTTTTAGCCGTCTGGCTAACCGCGCCCAAGTTAAGCTCACCCGGACCAACGCCGAGGGCAGGCCGGAAACGTATGTGATCGACGCCGACGATTTGATCAAGGGCCGGTCCAGCAACCCGTGGCCTCTATTGGTCAACGACATTGTTTTTGTCCCCGAGCGTATTCTTTAACCAACAAGGGTTTATTCATGGATTCTCATTCTAAGCAAACGTCGGGTTCGGCCAATGGTGGGGCGGGCGATCCCGGTTATGGTGGGGCCGGCTATGGCGGCTACGATGCGGTCGGCTATGGAGGTGAAAGCGCGGTCCAGCGTGGTTTCCGGGATTACGCCCTGATTTTGCGTGAGCGCATGTGGTACATCCTTGTGGTGTTCCTCGTGGTATTCTCCTCCGCGTTGGTTTATACGTTCAGCCAGACCAAGATCTACCAGTCTTCGGCTAGCTTGCAGATTTACCGAAGCGATCCAACGGTGATGAAAAACGTGGAGGCCGTGGTGGACAACACCGTGCGCGGCACTGAGGACCTCAATACGGTGGTCGAAGTGCTCAGCAGCGGCGCAATCATTCAAAAGGTGGCCGAACGTATCACCGGAGAAGACATGCGCCAGTTCATGGCGCCTTACGAAAAGGGCAAGGGCAGCGACCCGGTGACCCCGTTGGAGGTGCTCGGTGAGAATCGTAAAATCATTCCCAAGCGCCTCAGCTTGATGATTAACGTGGTTTATCGGCACCCCGATCGTCTGATCGCAGCAAAGGTGGCCAACTTGTTTGTCGATGAGTTTATCGCCTACAACTCCCGCGTTCGCATCGACGAGTCGATGAAGGCGGTCGAGGAACTGAAGATTCGCGCCGATCAGCAGGAGCGCACGGTTAAGGATTTGGCCAATGAGCTGCAGTCCTACTTGGAGCGCAACAACATGGTCTCGCTCGACCAGCGCAAGGACATCGTGACGGAGAAGCTCAAGGCGCTTAACCTCTATGTGACCTCGACGGATGCCAAGTTCAAGGACTCCGGGATTCGGTGGAAGCAGGTCCAAGAGCGGCAGGCCGAAGGCGGCGATCTCACCCAGTTGTCGTTCATCGCCGGGCAGCCTCTGATTGGGCAACTGTTAAACGATGTCTCAACGAAGAAGATTTTGGTGGCACAGTTGCGCGACCGTTACCGCGAGAAGCACCCGATTATGATGGAGGCCATGAATTCATTGGCCCAGGCCGAGCGCGAGCTGGCCAAGGCGATTACCAATGCAGCCGCAACCATTGAATCCGATTATCAGAGCGCACGTCGTAACGACGAGCAGGCGCGGGCCTCGCTGGCCCTAGCCAGCACGGAGACGATGGCTTTGGATCGTGCCGCCGTGGAGTACACGGAGCGCTCGCGTAAGCTCATGATCAACGAGCAGTTGTTGCAAAATTTGATCGGTCGTATGCGCGACACCACCATGATCTCCACCATGGAGACGCAGAACGCCCGCGTGGTGGACAAGGCCGCCCCTTCCCAGGAAAACGATTATGTTTCGCCGAAAATCCCGCTCAACCTCGGCCTTGGTTTTGTGGGCGGTCTTGGCCTCGGTCTGGCCTTCGCCTTCTTTGTGGCCTTTATCGATGATCGAGTGAAAAGCGCGTTCGACATTGAGGCGGTCATCGGCCTGCCGTTGATTGGTATCATCCCGCAAATCAAGAAGATGGAGCAGCCGGATAAGGCCCAGATCGTCATCAACAATGCCGACCGGCAAGTGAGCGAGGCGTTTCTCACGCTCCACTCCAGCCTGCGCCTCAAGGATGAGAGCAAGAACGCCCAGTGTATTCTGGTTACCAGCACCATCCCGGGTGAGGGTAAGTCTTTTACAACGACTAACTTGGCTTTAACCTTTGCCGCCCACGGTGAACGGGTGGCTATCGTCGATTGCGACCTGCGCAAGCCCAACGTTCACAAATCATTCCGGCTCGAGAACCGGCAGGGCATCATCGACATTTGCGCGGGCACGGCGACGATCGACGACGTGGTTATTCGCGGGGTACACCCCAATTTGGATGTGATCACAACGGGGGGGCGGGCGAAGAGTCCGACACAGGTCCTCAACGGAAAAAACTTTGAGTTGATGATCGCCGACCTACGCAAACGCTACGATCGCATCTTCTTTGACACCCCCCCTCTGGCGGCGGTGAGTGATGCGATGGTCGTGCTGCCTTTGGTCGATGGCTCGGTTTTCACCATCTTTTTCAATAAGGTGCAGCGCAAGGCAGCACAATTCAGTGCCAAGAAACTGAGCGAGGCCAATGTACCGGTCTTCGGCGCGGTGTTGAACGGACTCAATCTTGCGGTCTCTGGCTATTATTATGCCCAGTATTACGATAAATCGTACAAGGATTACTACGTGGTGATGGCTAAGGAGGACACCACGCCCGAGCGCTAGTCCTCGTTTAGCCTGTGGGGTGGGGGAAGGGGCGAAGTTGAAGCCCAACGACCCCGACCCTCCACCGGGCAAAAGTGACCGAGGTCGCAATCTTCGGTCTTGGGGCCTGACGTTTCGTCCCTTGCGTTGGAGTTTTCGCCTGCAGCTAGTTTATCGATAATGCGGCCAAACCGGGCTTTGACGGGTTACTCGCCGCGTTTGGCGGAGGCCCGGATCAGGCGGTCGTTGATGGCCAGCGCGAGCGCGGTTTTACCGGGTGCCAATTCGGCGTGGATTTGTTTCCAGCCTCCCCTATCCAAGCTGCGCAGTTGCTCAAACAAGTGATGCGCCGCGCTGGCCAAGTCCTCGGCGTGCTCGGCGAGCCAGAAGACATTCTCGCCCAATGTAGTTACAGGTGGCCGATAGATGAAAAGCAGGGCTTGATCCGCGGCCAGTTTGCGGAGGTGGGCCGGGGTGAGTTTGGGAACCAGGGAAAGCGGGGTGCGGGGGCTGTAGTGACGTTCCAGCATGCCGGGAGCCGGGGCGGCGGTGGAGGCCGCCGAAGTCTGGCGGGCGTAGGCCTCGATTTTACGGCCTAGGACGCGCTCCATGGCCTCGCGCGCAACGGCGCCGGGGCGCAGGATCGCCAGGCAGTCGGGATTGCGTAAGTCGAGAATGGTCGATTCCAGCCCGATTTCCGCGGGCCCCCCGTCGAGGATGTAGGTAATGCGGCGGCCGAGGCTGTCACGTACATGCGCCGCCGTGGTCGGGCTGACGTAGCCGAACGGATTGGCGCTGGGTGCGGCTAGCGGGCAGCCGCTGCGTTCGATTAGCTCGCGGAAAACGGGATGGGCGGGCATGCGTACCGCCACGCTCGGCAAGCCTGAGGTGACAATTGCGGGAATACCGGGCTGTTTGGGCAAAACCAGGGTGAGCGGTCCGGGCCAGAAGGCCTCGGCCAGGCTGCGGGCGGCGTCGTTGAGCATCGCCACTTCGCCCGCTTGGATGAGCGTGTTCACGTGCACGATGAGCGGGTCGTTGGCCGGGCGGCCCTTGGCCCGGAAAATCGCCCGGCACGCCTTGGCGTTGCGGGCATCGGCCGCTAGCCCGTAAACGGTTTCGGTGGGGGCCGCGACCAAGCCCCCGCGAGCCAAGACGTTGGCCAGCATAGCCAAGTTGTGGGAGGTCGGGCGGAAGATACGGGCGGTAGCCGGCGTGCTCATGACATGAAAAAGGCCGGAGGTTTTAGCTCCGGCCTGCGCTGCTAGGGATCAACGGGTCGCTTAAAGAGCGAGCAAGTTGTTACGGGACTGTTTGATGGTCTTCGTAACCGCACGCTGCTGCTTGGCGGACAGGTGGGTGTACTTGCGCGGCAAAATCTTGCCGGTGTCGGTGACGTAGTTGCGCAGAGCCTGGGGCGTGGTGAACGGGATCTGCTCAGGCGTGAGGCTCTGCTGGGTGGTTTCGGTCGTGCTCATTTAAAAAAGACTGTGAAAAAACCTGTGCAGCCAAAGGTTGTCAACTCACAATCCAGTGTCCACGGTGGCGCTCGATTAAGTTCATTTGTTCGTCTTCGTAGCTCAACTGGATAGAGCAGCGCTTTCCTAAAGCGCCTATCCCGGTTCAAGTCCGGGCGGGGACACCAGCTTTCGCGTCACTGTTATTTGCGCTCAGGCGCACCGTTCACCAGCGTTCGTCTTCCTCTTTTTCCCCTTATGCGCTTCCACTCCAGTAAAACCCTCCGCGCTTCTCGGCGCGCCTTCACCCTGCTCGAAATCCTCGTCGTCCTCGCGATCATTGGCCTGCTGGTTGGCCTCGCCGTCACCAAGGTCGGGGGCATTTTTGGCGCCAAACAGGAGGACATTGCCCGGCTTTTTGTTAACTCCAGCATCAAAACCCCGCTGACCGCCTACCGCATCGACACCGGTGGTTATCCGTCTACCGCTGAGGGGCTGCAGGCGCTCGTCACCGCGCCCGCCGCGCGGGCCGACTCGTGGAAGGGCCCCTATATCGAAACCCCCGGCGGCAAACTCCCGCTGGACCCGTGGCAGGAGCCGTATGCTTACCGTTATCCCGGGGTGAAGAACAAGGACAGCTACGACCTTTTCTCCAAGGGTCCGGACAAGGCCGAGGGCACTGCCGACGACATCGGTAATTGGTAGCCCGGCCGTCGTTCTGAGTCGATTGGCGCCCGTGTCCCTGCCCATGCCCGTATCCGTTTCGCGAATCGCCGGTGTCCGGGCGGGCTTCACGTTACTCGAAGTGTTGGTGACGATCGCCCTGATCGCCCTACTAACCGGGGTACTTGTGGTGGGCGCCGCTCGCCTGCTCGGCGATCGGCCAAAAACCCCGACCGAACTCTTCTGGCGCGCGGCGGCGGCGGCCCGCAAAGACGCCCTGCTGCACAACCAGCCAGTCCGCCTCAGCCTCGATTCCGCGACCGCCGAGTTTGTGCTCGCCGCCGCCACCGCCGAAACGCGCCTGCCGTTCGTACCCAAGGCAATCAGCGAACTCGAGTTTCTGCCGCCCAAGACCACCGGCCCGGGGTCGGCCATGCTGATCGCCGGCGAGCTGGTGGAGACCCGCACGCAGCCCTTCGTGACCTTTTACGGCGACGGCACCTGTGCGCCGTTTCGAGTGCAACTGCGCGGCCCCGCCCAGAGCCGCGTGCTCGAAATCGACCCGTGGACGTGCGCCCCGATGCTCGCCGCCCAGCCCGCCCGATGAACCGCCGCCGCCCTGCTGCATTTACCTTGTTGGAGGTGCTGGTCGCCCTGGCGATTTTTGCGCTGGCGGCAGTGGTGCTGGGCACGGCCTACGTCAATGTGCTTAATGGCTACCAAATCGCCCGCCGGGCCACCGTCAGCGACCCCGAGGTGCAGTTCGCTCGGTCTCAGTTGCTCACCCAAGCCGACGTTGAGCTGGCTCGCCGGGGCGGGGAATTTGAGTCGGCCGACGGCCGTCCGGTCCGCTGGATGGCGACTATCGAGCCGACCGCCCAGGCCGATCTGTTTGCGGTCACCTTCGAGTGCGAAATCGCCGGGCGTGCCTCCACCGACGAACTAAAGACCCGCGAGGTTTTCCGCGTGCTGCGCCCAACCTGGTCGGTTGCGGCAGATCGGGCTACCTTGCGCGCCGCCAGCCGCGATCGCATCGTCAAACTCCAAGAGGGGGTTAACAAATGAAGCGGCGCGGGTTTACCCTGCTGGAGACGCTGCTCGCCCTTGCTCTGGCGGGCATGCTGATGGTCGCGCTCAACACCTTTGTGTTTTCGATGGGCGAGTTGTGGGGGCGCAATACTGACTTGCGTCTGTTCGACCAGCATGTGCGGGCGGTCACCCGGTTTCTCCAGCATGAGTTGCGGGCGGCCGCCCGGCCCCCGGCGGCCTCGGCGGGAACGCCCCCTTTTACGATGACGGAGGTGCGCACCCAGGCCGGCTCGACCGAGACCTTGCTCACCTTTGAGTTGTTCGAGGGCAGTCGCTTGTTCGTGTGGCCGGGGCAGCCCTTGCCCGAGGTGGTCTGTTCGCTGGCGATGCGCGAAGGCACGGGCTTACTGCTGCTGTGGCATTCGCGCTTGGAAAAGGATTTTGCCGAACAGATGCCGCGCGAGACCGTGGTGACGCCGCTGGTCACCGCCCTGAGCTACGACTATTACGACGAGAGTTTTAAGAACTGGAAAAACGAAAACCAGCCCCGCCGCGGTGCCCAGGGCGGCTACGACGCGCCTCAGCGCCTGCGCTTGAAATTCACCTACCTGACCCGGTCGCAGGAGGTCGTGATTGTGCTGCCTACCGTCAATCAAGGCGTGCCCGCTTTTTAACCATGCGCGCCGCTCCCCCTTCTTTCTCCCGCCGCCGCGGCTCCGTGCTGCTCATCGTGCTTGTCACGCTGGTGTTCGCCACCTCGGCGCTACTGCTGTTCATCGAGAAGGCCGGCACCGATCTGCTGGTGGATATCCGCGAGGCTGACGCCTCTCGGCTGCGGCTGGACGCCTACTCGGCGCTGGAGACCACCCTGGCCGTGCTCGAAGACTTCCGGGTGGTGGGTGACGGGCTGCACGGCCCGGCCGAGGGCTGGGGCGATCCGCTCGGCTTCGCTGGATATGAGCCTACCGAGGGGCGTACCGTTGAGGTCACGGTGGAGGACGAGAGCGCCAAATTGCCGCTGCCCGGCGTGAAGGCGGAGGTGCTGATTGCGTTGCTCAAATCCTGGCAAGTCCCGCAAACCGAAGCCGAGCGCATCGCCGATTCGCTGCTGGTCTGGATCAAGAAGGGGCACACCGCGACGACGATCGGCGCGCCCACCGCACAGGATTATGAAAACGCCCCGCTGCCTTTCGCCCCGCCCGGGCGCTCGCTGCGGTCCTTCGCCGAACTGGCGGCGGTCGAGGGCGTACGCCCGGCTTTTTTCGACGCAGTCACCGGGTTGCCCAACGAGCTTTATCAGCGCTTCGCGGACACGTTTTCGCTTTACGATTACGATTCGCCCAACCTCAACGGTAACCGGCTTGAGCCGCTGCTCGCCCAGGAATCGATCGATGCGCAGCAGCAGAGCCGGGTCGGTGAATACCTGACGGGCGCGGGTTCCTACAAAACCCAGGGGCCGGGTTTTTTCAAAAGTGCCCGCAGCGTAGCGGCGGTGGCTGGCGGTCAATTGGCTAAGCTCGGCTACGGCTATACGGTAAAAGCGCTGCGCATAACCGTGACCGTCCGCCAAGGGGTGTCCTCGTTCCGCCTGATGGCGGTGGTGGCGCCGGAGGGCGGTGCCAAAGTGGTGGCCCCGAGTTCGGCTGCCGACGCCGGCGCTGGTTCGAATAAATCGGCCACCCCGGCTTCCGCGGCCGAGAACGCCGCCTCCAAGACCGCCGATCTTAAATACCCGTTTACGTTTCTCGAAATCCGTGAAAACGATAGTGCGGTGCCCCCACCCGCTCCGCTTTCGGAACCGACCGCATGAGCCTTTCTAAAATCACCCGCTTTTTGCCCGCCGCCCCGCCCCGCCAGATTGTGCGGGTGGGCGACGAGTTGTTTTTCACCCGTGCGGTTGCTGTGACTGCGGGTGCGAGCGCCGCCGAGGTGGCGGTGCAGGCTGAACTGGCGATCGAGGCGCTCGCCCCCTTCCCTGTGGCCCAACTCTTCTACGGCCATTACTTCCGGCCGGGCGCTGATCATGCGTTGATCTACGCGGCCTATCGCAAGCGACTCACGGCTGATGAGTTGGCCACCTGGAACGACGCCGAGGTGGTGCTCCCGCGCTTTGCGGCTGTGCTCAACAGCACGGTGGCCCCCGCGCCCGCTACCGCGGTGCTGGTCCCTGGCTTGGCGAGTGTGACGGGGCTTTATTTTGCCGATGGCAGCGGGGTACCCACCCAAGTGCGGGTCCAGCCGTTGCCCGCGGAACCGACCGCCGCCGACCACGCCGCGGCCCGTGCGGACCTGCTGGCTGCCTTCCCGGAAAAGCTGCGGGTCGAGGAACTCGCCGGCGAGCCGGAGTTCGATCCGGCTTCACCCCAGGGTGAGTTTGTCTTCCGCGCCGGTGAACGGGAGATGCGCTTTGATGCCCAAACGGTGGCCCCCCTCGACGTGCGCGACAAGGACGAGCTGGCGGCCCGCCGCCGGGCGCACGCCCGCGATGTGATCCTGTGGCGTAGCTTCCTCGGCTGTGCGGCGGCGATCGCGTTGTGTGCGCTGTTGGAATTCGCGCTGGTCGGCACCTCGCTCTGGCAAGCCCAGCGACTCGCCTTGGAGGCGCGGCAAAAGCCTGTGGTCGAGGCGATTATGACCTCGCAGCAGTTGGCCACGCGCATTGAGGAGCTGTCTAACAAGCGCCTGCTGCCCTTCGAAATGCTGGCCCTCGTTAACGCGGCGAGGCCGCCCACCATCCAGTTCACGCGCTCGGTCACCAAAGGTCTCTACACCTTGGAGGTCGATGCTCACACTCAAGACTCGGGTGATATCGACGTTTTTCGTTCCGCCCTCAACAAGCTCCCCGGTTGCCAAAAGGCGGAGGTGCTGGACCCGCGCAGCCGAGACGGGATTTCGACGTTCACGCTGGTGGTGACCTTCCGGCCTGAGGCGTTCAAGGAGGCCGAGTCGGCACTCGTGCCCGTGGCCGCGTCTTCTGAGTCTTCGACGGAGGTGAACCCATGAAAGCCTTTTTCCTGAGTCGGCTGCTGCGCGAGAAAGTCCTCGTTTTGGCCTTAACGCTGCTGGGTGCGGCCATCTGGTTGTCCGGTGTGGCCGAGCGGGTCGGCGCGCAGGTGCGAGCGGTGCGAGTGACCTCGACCGATCTGGACGTGCAGCAGCGCTGGCTGTTGCAACGCGAGCGGATCGAAAAAGAGGCAACCCTGGCGATTGAGCACCTCGACCCGACGCGCAGTTTCGACAGCGTGCGCCTGCAAGGGGAGCTTAACACGCTGGCGAAGGCGTCGGGGCTGGCCAACTACGCCGTCTCCGACAGCCGCACGGTGCGTTCCAGCCAGTTCGCAGTCCACTCGGTGCAGTTTTTGGCACGCAATGCCGACATCGGGACGCTGATCGCCTTTTATCAAGAGTTGGCCCGGCGCTCGCCGTACCTCGGACTCGAGCAGTTCACCTTGGCCAGCAACCGGGCCAACCCCGCGCAACTCACCGCTACCTGGCGGGTGACCTCGGTGGAAATCGCCCGCTGAAGCCCGCGCGCTTTTGCTCCGTTCGAAACTCCGAGCCTAGCAGGCCGACGGGAGTGGTGTCGCGCCGCTGCAGGGCTAGGCGCCCTCACGAGGCTGCGTCGAGGATGCTCCCTTTCGGGTTTTATCTGCGGCGGCGAGAGCGCCCTGCCGCGATTTTAGGGCTGGGTTGGTGGGGCCAGATTAGCTCCTGAAACCAGGTTTGGGATGGGAAAAAACCGAAAAGGCATGTTCGTCCGTCCTGCGCTAAGGCCAAGGTGCCCATGCAGATGTCCCCCCACCAGCACTAGAAATCGGTATAGTTCTCACTGCGTCGGTGGTGGGTGTGGGCCTGATTCGTCGGGTACCATGATGATTTAGCGTTGGTCCTGCGCCATGCCTTATCCGAGGTCGGAAAGCGGGAGCTTACCGTAGGCCGAGGTACTGGCACGGTGAAGCGCATCGGTTTGAGTGAGCAACCGGTCGCGCAAATCGTGAGTCTGGCGGGTAACAGGGCTGAGCGGTCTGGTGTTCGATGTCGGCCGATAGGCCGCGTCGTAAACAGTCCGGGTAGTGGCAGCCCTCGGGCAGGCCGGGAGCAAAGGTGCTTCAGCCCGCTGGTTTGTCGGGGGCGTTCCCCCTAGTGGCCCGAGGGGGAGGCCAGAATGCTTCGCTTTGTTACCCAGCCCTTCAGCGTTCGAAAAAATCATTGACCCCTACATTTCAGACTTTCATTCGAATTCCAAAGGCCTGACCCCTCGAACACCCTCGAATCGGCCCTGCGCTTTTTCGTGCGGGCAAAGCACTGTCGCATCCTCAACTCAGTCCGTTACCTATCAACACCCCATGGCCGCAGAAATCCAGTTTCCTGTCAGTAACCCACTAGCCGACGAAAGTGTCAGGGCTCGGTGGCGACCGAGCATCGTCTGCGCTGAAGTGCTGGTCTGGCTGTTCTTCCTGACTGCCTTGATGGTCTGCGGCGCGGCGATGTATGAGTCGTCATCACTAGGGTGGTGGAACGATACACCCTCCACCCAGGAGATCCTGGCGGCACTGGGGTTGGTCGCCGGTTTCCTCCTGCCCCTAGTGATGCTCCGGGCCTTTCCAGGTGAAAGTACCCCAAGATCCAAACCTTGGCCGGTACTGGCCTATCTTCCTCTCGTCATCGGCGCCCTGCTGGCGCTCTGGATCGGCGTTGACGACTTCCACCGCCGCCGGCTGGTCTGGTGGGTGGCCTTCGGGGCCTGTTCGATCTTCACGGCTCTGCTGATCTTGGGAGTCCGCAGTCTATTTTCTGAACGCCGTTCCCAGCGCCGCCTTTTCTGGACGGTGGCACTGGTGGTCATGATCACTTGGTGCGCTTCCGCCATTCTTTACGGGGCATCCCTAGGCCCCCAGAATGCCCTTCCTTGGCGCCAGACCGTGGTGGATGGCGTCAGCATCCACCACGCCCCGGACCAGCCACTCGATCCAAAACTGCTCCGGGATTTCCCAAAGATGTTACAGGGCGTTGAAGCGCTTTGGCAGCACCACTTCACCCGGCCGGAGCATCTGCGCATCTTTCTATTTCCCGATGACGAATCCCTCCAATCCGTGTCCGAGGCTCTCGGTACAGGGGAAATTGCCGGGCTTTTCGATAGCGGCGGCACCGACGCCATCTTGGTAAGCGCCGGTCCTTGGGCGGCCACCGGAAGCACCTTGGCTCATGAGTACTGCCATGCACTCATGAACCTTCACTATAACGGGTTGCCTTCTTTCTTAGACGAGGGAATGGCCAACTATACTGAGCTGTCCCTCGCCAAGCAGCTTGGTCAGCCCCCTGGGGATTCCGAAGCCATTCCGGAAGGCAACCTCGCTGATCTTTTTTCCGAATCGACGTTCTACGAGGCTGATCCCGAATACGTCTTTGCCGGTGGCTTTGTTGCCAGTCTTGTGAAACGCCATGGTCTCGACGCTTTTCACCGGTTCTGTGAACGAGTCACGGCCTTCAGCACCCAAGAACGGGAATTCCCTGCGATCCAAGATGCGTTCCGCAAAACGTATGGTGGCTCCCTGGAGGTCTTCGTTGAACAATGGCGGAACGGTTTCCCATCCAAGCCCGAGCCGACGAAGATCGCTACGTCCTCTGAGGTGGCCTCAGAAAACTGGGCGGGAGGGTTCGTTAAATCCAAACCCCAAAAATGATCCGAAATATGTCCAAGAAAAAACCGACGTGCCCCCCCCCATCGCAGGGGGGCGGGCCGTTACATGAACATATAGACCATAAAAAATGGAAACCGTGAAACTCCGTGATGATGGTATCCCTGTAACGCCCCGGCCCCGTTTCAGGTGCCTACCGCCTGCGTCAGCCCGCTTTGTTCAAAGGCTGGGAGCCACTCCTCCCGCCGGGCTTTCGCCTTAATCCGCCTCCCCGTTCAGCTGGAGTTGGGCTACGGCCAGACGCTTACAGATCTTCGATTAAAGGAAGCACTTCCACCGACCTACCCATTTGGAGTGCCGCACCCCCTTCGCCGTGGCTGCTTACTGAGATGTTGCTTGTAGCGATTCCCGTCAATTCGCCTGAGGCGTTGAACACGCCGCCGCCGCTGAGCCCGTTCGGGAACCCTCGGTCGACATCGAACCTTTTCGCCCGCAGCCGACCCAGCATTTTCCAATCGGGGATTTTCACCCGGGCCGCGCTGGCGCCGAGCTGGAAAAACGCCGCCCCGGGACAAGAGCCGCTGACCCACAGTGGTTCACCTAGTTTGGGGGGCGGGGCCAAACCCCGGACCTGCTTGGGAAACGCAGACCGCGAGGTGATGAGCACGATATCCGCTTCGGTTTTCCGGAGCAGTGCGCGGGCTACCCCCGAAACGCTCCCGTCGTGCCCCACAATCACCGCGCAATCGCCCAGGTCGGCCTGTTGAAAGGGGTGCAGGGCGGTCAAAAAGAGCCCCTTCTCCTTGTCAATGCAGACACACGACAGGGCGCCCTTCACCTTGGCTTGGCCATCAGACTGGGACAACATAAGGATTATACCGGTGGACTCCGCAATGGGCGCCCCGTAGCCTGCCGAAAGATCCCTTCCCGGCTGAAGCAACGCAGCGAGGCGCTCCTTGGCCAAACGCACCTCTTCAACAATGTCGGAATCCCCCTTGGCCATGATTTGCTCAACCCGCGGCAGACGCTTGATGAACGCCAAAATTTCCTCGGAAAAAACGGGAGCCTT